>NZ_JBFANH010000006.1:0-284539 GCF_040674755.1 Nocardia sp. NPDC049737
GCCCGTCGCGGGCCCCCCCCGTCGAAGCGCATGCGACGAAGTCGCGAGTCTCGACGGCTCGGACGCGAGACACCAGGGGGCCGCGAACCCGCAGCGCCGAAGGCGCTGCCATTAGACAGAGCCGGTAGCATAGGGGTTGCCGGTTTCCGGCTTCACGAACCCATTTGCCGAGAGGAACAAGTTGTCACCCGCGTCCGAGGGCGCCGCACAGGAGGGCTCCTCTACCGAGCCGGGTGACAAACCCGGCGCTCTCCGTCCCACAGCCGCCCGATCCGATTCAGCTCATCGTATGTTTCGCAGGTGGTGCTGACGATGTCCGTCGTGCTCACCGTGCTCAGCCTGATCGGGTTCATCGCCCTCACCGCCGGCACCGCATTGTTCGTTGCCGCCGAATTCTCACTCACCGCATTGGAACGCAGCACCGTCGAGTCGCATGCGCGCACGGTCGGGGATGCCCGCTCGCGCATGGTCCGGCAGGCGCACACCACGTTGTCGTTCCAGCTCTCCGGGGCCCAGCTCGGTATCACCATCACCACGCTGATCACGGGTTATATCGCCGAACCCGTGCTGGCCCGACTGTTATCGCCGCTGTTCACCGCGCTCGGTCTGAGCGAAGGTGCGTCGCAGGGCATCTCGCTCACCTTGGCGCTGCTGCTCGCCACCTCGCTGTCGATGATCTACGGCGAGCTGGTCCCGAAGAACATCGCGATATCGAAGCCGCTGCGCACCGCGCGGGTGACCGCCGGCCCGATGATCGCCTTCTCGGTGGTGTTCAAGTGGATGATTCACTTCCTCAACGGCACCGCCAACTGGGTGGTCCGCCGGCTGGGTGTGGAACCGGCCGAGGAGTTGCGTTCGGCGCGCTCCCCGCAGGAACTCGGCTCGCTGGTGCGTACTTCCGCGCTGCGCGGCGCGCTGGATCACCGCACCGCGCAGCTGGTCGACCGCTCACTGCAATTCGGTGAGCGCAGCGCCGAGGAGCTGATGACACCGCGGGTCAAGATCGAATCCCTGGACAAGTCCGACACCATCGCCGATCTGATCGCGGCCGCCAGCCGCACCGGTTACTCGCGCTTCCCGATAATCGACGGCGATCTGGACAACACCCTCGGCGTGGTGCACGTCAAACAGGCGTTCACCCATCCGGCGAATGTCCGCAACACCATCCCGCTGCATCTGCTCGCCCGGCCGGTGCCGATCGTGCCCGCCAGCCTCGACGGCGACGAGGTGCTCGAACGGGTACGCGCCGACGGCATGCAGGTCGCGCTGGTGGTGGACGAATACGGCGGCACCGCGGGCATCGTGACCATGGAGGATCTCATCGAGGAAATCCTCGGCGATGTCCGCGATGAGCACGATGAGGAAGAACGCGATGTCCGCCGGGTCGCCGACGGCTGGGACTGCTCGGGGCTGCTACGCATCGACGAGGTCTCCCGCGCCACCGGCTACGACGCGCCCGAGGGCGAATACGAAACCCTCGGCGGTCTGGTGCTCACCCGACTCGGCCGCATTCCGGTCATGGGCGATGAGGTGGTGCTGCCGAATCCACGGTCCACGCACCGCTATTCGAACGACGATGACGGCGGCTGGATCGCAAAGGTCGAACGGATGGACGGGCGGCGCATCGATCGGATCCGGCTGGTCCCGGTCGCGGCCGCCGCACTGAAGGAGAACAGCCATGGCTGATCTCCTCGGCGTCCTGTTCACGGTGGTACTGCTGGCCTGCAATGCTTTCTTCGTCGCCGCCGAATTCGCGCTCATCTCGGCCCGTCGGGACCGGCTCGAGGCGCTCGCCGCTCAGGGAAAGCGCAAGGCGCACACGGTGATCCGGGCCGGCGAGAACCTGTCCATGATGCTGGCCGCCGCGCAACTCGGCATCACCATCTGCTCGATCCTGCTCGGCCGGGTCGGCGAACCCGCGGTGGCGCATCTATTGGAGGGGCCGTTCGAGCTGGTCGGCCTGCCCGAACAGCTGCTGCATCCGGTGGCCTTCGCCATCGCGCTGGCGATCGTGGTGATCCTGCACATTCTGTTCGGCGAGATGATTCCGAAGAATATCGCGCTGGCCGGACCGGAACGCAGTGCGCTGCTGCTGGTTCCGGTGCATCTGATGTGGTTGCGGTTGGCGCGTCCGCTCATCGCCCTCTACAACCTGGCCGCGAATCTGTCGCTGCGCATGTTGCGGATCGAGCCGAAGGACGAGCTGCAGGCGACGGTCTCCAGTGTGGAGCTCGCCGAGATGATCGGTGAATCGCGTTCGGAGGGACTGCTCGACGAAGAGGAGCACCGCCGCCTCACCCAGGCGCTCGGTACCTCCGATCGGGTGGTCGGCGATGTGATGGTGCAGTTGGCGACGGCCCGCTCGGTTCCGCTGCGCGGCAATGGCACCACGCTCGGTGATATCGAAACCGCGGTCGCCGAAACCGGTTTCTCCCGGTATCCGGTGCGCGCGAGCGACGGTTCGCTGGTCGGGTATCTGCATGTGAAGGATGTGCTCGACAAGGTCGCCGACGAAAGCGCGGGACCGAATACGCCCATCCCGCGCACCGATATTCGCCCACTGCCGACGGTGAGCGCCGGTACTCCCCTGTACGAGGCGCTGGCCCGCTTGCGGCGCACGAACTCACATCTCGGCCGTGTCGTGGATACCCGCGGCAATACGGTGGGCATTGTGGCGCTGGAGGATCTGGTGGAAGAGTTCGTCGGCACCGTGCGCGACGGGACGCACCGGGTGATCGAATGATCGTGCTGGCCGAGTCCGAGTGGCGGGCCAGTGCCGCCGCGCACCGGGCTCGGCTGGACGAGCTCGTCGGACCGTATCTGGAACGGCGCGCGGCGGGCTCGTCACATCCGGTGATCGATTTTCTGTTCACGTATTACGGACATAAGCCTGCCCAATTGCGGCGCTGGCACCCGGGATTCGGTATCGCTTTGACAGGCGCGCGGGAGTACGACGGGGCTCGCGGGTATCACCAGCACGGCGCGGCTGTCTATACTGCCGACCCCGCATTCATCCAGCGGCGTCGCGGCACCATCGAATTCATCGCAAAACTGCTGCACGCCACCGCATCCCGGCCAGCACAGCTGTCCTGCTTCGGCCTGCACGAGTGGGCAATGGTGTACAAAACCGACGAGGTCCGCCACCAACAGGTGCCGCTGCGACTGGGCGGCACCGGCACCGACGCGGTCGTCGAATCTATGTCTTTGCGCTGCACACACTTCGACGCATTCCGCTTCTTCACCCCGGACGCCGTCGGCCGCAACGCGGAGCCATTGACGCGCGCCGACCAGGTCGCCCGCGAACAGCCCGGCTGCCTGCACGCCAATATGGACCTCTACAAATGGGGTTTCAAACTGACCCCGCTCCTCTCCTCCGACCTATTGCTCGACTACTTCGAATTCGCCTGCGCCGCACGCGAACTCGATATGTGCGCCAGCCCGTACGACCTCACCGACTACGGCTACGAGCCGGTCCGCATCGAAACACCGGCGGGGCGTGCCGAATACGTCCGGGCGCAATCGGAATTGGCCGAGCGGTCGTCGGGACTCAGACAGTCCCTGCTCGACGTCTGCACATCGCTACTGAGATACGACACCGAGCCACTCACCGCCAGCTAGCGTGGCGCCGAACCAGGCTGATTACCTGGCATTTTCGCCAAAACCCACCTTTAAGTTAGCGCCTGTTAATACCATTCAGTCAGTTAATGCTCCGTCTGAGTCGGCGCGGCCTGTGCCCATGATGAGGAAGTTGGGATGCAACGATGCACCCGAAGCTGACACTGCGCCGCGCGCGGCCCTTGGCCTTGTTCGCCACCACGATCGTGGCCGCGATGATGTTGCCGAGCAGCGCATCGGCCGATCTGCAAGACGATATCGCCACCGCGGTTCAGGAGTTCCTCGATGTCGGTCGGACGTCGGTGCCCCGGGCGGACTGCGGACCGGGGGCGATGCCGGAAACCGGGCTGCAGGGCGATGTTCCGGCCGCCGACCGCGATAGTCGGCGCAGCACCCAGGGCTACTCCTGCAATATGTCGATGGTCGGCAATTACGCCGGGCGCGGCGCGGGCATCACCTCCACCAGCTTCGACCATTGCGCGTATATGGGTTCGTTCTTCCCCGGCGACTTGATCAGCGAGGGCCGCGGCGTCCAGGTACTCGACGTCTCCGATCCGGCACACCCGCGCCCAACGGTCACCCTGACCGAACCCGCGATGCTCGCCGGCACCTGGGAGAGCCTCAAGGTCAATACCGAACGCAAACTGCTCGTCGGGACAGGTGTGCCGCTCGGCGAAGGCGTCGGCTACCTATCTGTCTACGACATCTCCGATTGTGCGTATCCGAAGCTGCTCAATCCGGGACCAGGCACGAATCTCGCGATGCCGCTGCCGATCACCACGCATGAGGGCGGCTGGTCTCCCGACGGCCGCACCTACTGGGCCTCGGGCGTCGCGCCCGGTTTCGTCAGCGCGGTCGATCTCACCGATCCGACCAATCCGCACGTCATCTGGCAGGGGTTGACCGGGATCGAGGCGCACGGATTCGGCATCAGTCCGGACGGCAACCGCATGTACCTATCCGCGCTGGGCGGATTCACCGTCCTCGATATCAGCTCCGTTCAGCGCCGCGACCCCGACCCGCAGGTCACCCATATCGGCCGCACCTTCTGGACCGACGGCTGGGCCACCCAGCACAGCATCCCAGTGACCTACGACGGCAAGCCCTACCTCTACACCGTCGACGAAGGCGGTTCGGGCGGTGTGAAACTCATCGATATCTCCAACGACACCGCACCGAAGGTCGCCGGGAAGGTAAAGCTGGAGATCAACCTGTTGCAGAACATCGACAGCAATATCGGTAGTTCGATGGGCGGTTCGGTCTTCGCCTACGAATCGCACTACTGTGCCGCCGACCGCCCGGACAATCCGACCGCACTCGCATGCGGCTGGATCTCCTCCGGCATCCGGGTTTTCGACGTCCGTGATCCGCACAATATCCGTGAGATCGCCTACTTCAATCCGCCCGCACGGACCGGCCAGAACCTGAGCCTGTGGAACTCACCGCACGCCCTCGCCTCGATCATCGGCGTGCCGTTGATGAGCACACCACCGGCCGCACGCGCGGTGTTGGAGGGGCAATTCGATCCGTTGGACGCGCTCACCCCGCGCACCGGCAAGCTCGCCTTCGGCGACGTCTCCACCGATTGGTGCTTATCGCCGCCGGAGTGGCGCGGCAACCAGTTGTATGTCGCCTGCTCCGATAACGGATTCATGGTGCTGCAACTGGAGAACGATGTGTACACGGCGCCCGAGAATCAGCAATCGACCGTCGGGTCGTAGCCGTGTCCCGTTGGTTCCGAGTCGGCGCGCTCGCCTCTGTCGCATTCGTCCTGGTGGTGCTCGGGGCGGCGCTGCGTCCACTCTTGCTGCCCGAAGAGCACACGGCCGCACCGGTTCTCAATGCGGTCGAGATCGGCTACGCGCAGGATATGACGGCACATCATCAGCAAGCGCTGATCATGGTGCAGCGCTTGGATCGTGGCGTGGACCCGACCGTGCTGCGGTTGGCGCAACAGCTTTCGGACGCGCAGCGCATCGAGATCGGGACCATGCTGGGGTGGCTGCGGTTGGCCGATGCGTCGCCACTGTCGTCGCATCCAATGGCGTGGATGCACACCGATGCCGCTGCCACGCAACATCATCCGAGTGCGAGCCAGGCGAATAGCGATGCGATGCCGGGCATGGCGACTACCGCCGAACTCGACGCGCTGGCCGCAGCGCGCGGTCACGACGCCGAAATCCTCTTTCTGCAACTGATGTTCCGTCATCACCAGGGCGGACTGGTGATGGCTCGTGCCGCCGACGAACTACTGGCCTCCGGACCTGTCAAGGAAACCGCCCGCTCGATGTTCCAGAGTCAGAGCCAGGAGGCCGGTGTGATCAGCGTGCTGCTCACCCAACTCGGTGGTCAGGCCCCGCATTAGCCGACCCGCGCCCGCTCACCGGATGCGGGTCGAACACACGGTGTCAACTCAGAGCTTTTTGCCAGAGTGCCTCGGTTTTCGGAGGGGTCCGGCCGGTCGTAGACGGTGTGCGCCTGTCGGCAGCTGCGGAGGTAAGGTCGATCCAGATCGACGGCACAGAAAGGCTCGAGCGACACGTGATCCGGACCGAGACAGTCACCGTCCCCGAACACGTTCACGGATATCCCGACGTCGCGTTCGGCGGATACGTCGCGGGTCTGGTGGCCGGGCCGTGCGAGGCCACCGAGATACGTGTCGACTTCCGCGCACGGGTGCCGCTCGAGACCCCGATGTCATTGCGCCCCACTAGATCAGGTGGATATGCGCTCACCGACACAGACGGTGCGTTACTCGCCGAATCGACTCCGGCGGTGCTCACCATCGATCCGCCGAGCGCACCGAGTTGGGCCGAGGCGAAATCCGTCACCGACGCGGCCATGGTGTCGCGCCGTGTCACCGATTGCTATGGCTGCGGCGCCGCATGTGCACCCGGCCGCGGCCTGCGCCTGCTCACATGGGACACAGCGGATCACGACCTCGTCCTCGCCGCGTGGACTCCCGATCCCGAGTTGGCCGACGAATCCGGCCGACTCCCACCGGAAGTCGTCTGGTCCGCCCTCGACTGCCCCGGTGGCTGGACCGCCATGCGCAAACAAGGCATGGGCTTCGGCGGTGTGACCGCGGCCCTCACCGCCACCCAACTTCAGCCCATCTACCCCGACTCCCCCTACATCTCCTACGCCTGGCCCGTCAGTCATCAGGGCCGCAAATACACTGTCGGCATAGCCCTCGCAACGACCTCGGGCGATCTCTGCGCCGTCGCCGAAGCCCTCTGGATTCAGCCCAAACCCTGAACCAACTCCGTCGCGGTGGGCGCTTACTTCATAGTGGCGAGGTTGTGCCAGAGGTTTCGCAGGCTGTCGGTGCCGCCGAATAGCGTGGTGAAGTTGGTGGAATCGATGAGCACGATATCGCCGGCTCGCCTGCCTGCGGGTGGCATCCAGATCAGCGCATTGAATTCCGTGTTGCCGGCGGCGGTGAAGGGATGGGGCCGCTTGGGATCGACACGCTGGCGGCCCAGGACACGAAGTGTATCGGTTTCCGGCGCGGTGAGCTCGTAGTGCGGTAGATGGGGGTGGAAGTTGAATGTCGTGACGTTGTCCAGTAACCGGGGCGCGTCCAGATCGCGGAACCCGGTCAAGGGTGCGATCTCATCGGTGCCGTCGACCACCGCGGGTCGCAGGCCCCATTTGTTGTGCACGGGCACATCGAGGGCCCGCATGAGCGAGCGTGTGTACTGGCCGAATCGTTGCTGCCGCGGCACCAACGGGTCGCCGTGATGCTCGAATTCCATTTGTCGCTGCGCATAGTCGTCGGTGCACCCGACGTCGTGGTGCGGTGCCAGCAGCAGACAGGTGCCTTCGCGTTGTAGCCAGTCGCGGATCGCATCGCACTCCTCCGGTGTGGCTTGCTGCTCGGAGAGCACGTGATCGAGCCCGAACACCAGCAGGGTGTCGGTGTCGGCCAGGATCCGCTCGTCGATCGGCAAGGGGTAGCCCGCCTGGTCGATACGCTGGAACACCGCGACGGGGTGACCGGTGGCCTCGCCGGCCAATTGCTGAAACGCCAGCGTCGAGCGATGAAACAGTTCCAACGTGCCTGCGATGCCCTGTAGGAAGTGCGCGGCGTCGTATTCCGGGGTCTCGTAGCTCGGCCACAGCACGTTGCGGACCTCGGTCATCGTCGAGAAGCGGTTGTACATCGCGGCGGGATCGCGTTGAGCCTCCCATGGATAGCTCCACGTCCAATAGATGGTCATCCGCCGCCGCCCGTCGTGGTTGCGCGGAATGTGGGTCTGGTTGTAGGTGCGTGCCGACGACAAGGTGCTGCTGCTCATGGTGTCACCTCTCGGCTGTCGAGCGTGGCCAGGTATCGCAGAGCGCTGATGCTCGGAAGGAAGAAGTACGCGCCGCCGGTGAGCGTGGTGAATGCAGGCAGGCCCGGGTGCACCTTGCGAATGGGCCGCTTGGGGATCGTGAAGTCGAAGGTGCCGTCCTGGGTACCGCAGATGGGGTCGTGTTCATTGCCGAGTTCGTGGAATGTCTTGTCGTTGATCCAGACGTTTTGAGCGAACTCGAACTGGCGTACCAGGCTGACGCAGATGATGAACGCGGCGATCCCGCGGTCCACCCCGTCGTCGGGGGCATCCTCGGGTAGCGCGGGCCCGTAGGTGGCGCCGCGGCGAATCATCCTGCGGCGGTTCATATTTGCTGCGGTGTCGCGAGGATTGAGGCGCCGTGCATGCGCGCCCAGTGGTACCGCGTAGCCGTGCGGATCCATCTCCTTGTAATTGAAGTCATTGTTGCGCATGGGATCCGCACCCAGCGCCGGATCATCCCGGTCCGGGGTCAGCACCAGGGGCGCACCGCTACGCCAGCGGCCCATGATCTTCGCGGCCAGCAACTCCTGCCCGTCCGGGGTGTCCGCATGCTCCCGCAGATAGTTCCGAAACGCGCCGACATGTTCTTGCAGCCGCCGGTAGGCCATATAGCTGCCGTTGCGGAACAACACCTCCGGCCGCGGCAGCGCTCGCGGTGGCCCTTCCTCGTCCGGATAGCCCAGGATGAATTCCCCGGGTTGCAGCGCTGCCCCCGACCCGGGGGTCGGCGCTTCACCGGATCCGTCGATCACCGGCTGGGACAAACGATCTCGGAACCCGAAATGGTCATGGGCGTAATCGAAGGGCGGCGTCGCGTTCAGATCCAGGAACGACAACACGCGCACACCGGGGCAGCGGGCCACCAGCTTGTCATGTTCGGTAGTGCAGCGCTGGTGCTCGGCGTCGGTGCGAGCGAACAGGATCGCGATCGCGTGCAGGTCCTCACCTGCCAGCCCGCCTACCCAGTTGTCGGGATGAGCAGCGCCCGTGTCGCCCAGGATGTCCGCGCGTGCGGCCATGCCTTCGCGGAACTCGTCCGGGAAGGTAGCGAGCACTTCCTCCGGCACGCCGAGCGCCCGCATCCCGTGCCAGGTGAAGGCCAGCGTGACCCAGCGGTCGGAACTGTCCATCGTGGCGCGCGCATCTGCCGCCGATTGCACGCGGTCTATCAGCGGCGTCAACCAAGCCCGAGCCCCCGCGGGATCGTCGAAGGACAGGAACTCATAGCGGCCGGTCATCGCCGGGGTCCGGGTCAGCAGGATGTGCTGAATATCGTCGAGTTCTAGCATGGGTCAAGGTACTTACTGCATCTGATCGAGCATTTCGGAGAACGCCGCCTTCAGTCGCAGCGCCTTTTTGATCTCGATGCCGGTGACGTAGGGGTACTCACCGTATTCGAGGAAGCTCGGGAATTGATGCTCGCGAACATATTTCACGAACGACGCCGGATTTTCCTTCCAATCCTCGGGGAATCCTTCGAGATTCGTGAAAACCGTTGTTATGCCGGTCTGCGAGAACAGAGTAACGGCATCCTCGGTGTATTTGTCGAAATCGGTATCGAAGATGCCTTGATATTGGAAATACAGACCCGATCCGACATCGAACAACAGCCACCGTAGATAGTGCAGTCGCAGCGGTGCCAGCACCTCTGGATCAGCGGCTACCGCGGCCTCGAGCTCCTTGCCGTGCGCGCGAATAGCTTCTTCCCGACCGGGTTTCACCTTGGCGATGATCGAGAACCCATAACACGAAGGCGTCCGGGGATAGATCGGACCGTATCTTCCCCGTTCCAGCTCGAAATAGCCCTCCGCCGGGATGGCCATCGCCGCCGGTTTACTCCAGTCACGCTCGGTTATCGACATACCTTCACCCACCTTCCGCGACAGTAAAGCTGGACTTTGCTCATGCTATGCCTTCGGCGCATTACCCCGAAACCCCGGATTGCCCGGTAATCGAGACAGCAGTAATCACCCATGTAGTTTCGGTGAAAGCGCCGGGTGACATCGTAGAAAATTGAACTTGATTGGAATTCCCACCGCTGACGCTCGGATTTGACAGAATCACTTCATGTCGACATCGCCGGAACACACCGAGTCGGAGCCGACCCCGCGCCGGTTATCGACACCGCGAGCCGCCGCGCTGGCCGGAGTGGTCTTCGCGGTGTTGTTCGGTACCACGCTGATCTTGATCCGTATCGACATGCCGGACGGCATCGAAGGCTCGACTCATTGGCTGAACAGCCAGCGGAGCGCGATCCGAATAGCGACGGTGCTCATGCCCTTCGCCGGAATCAGCTTCTTATGGTTCATCGGCGTCGTCCGTGACGGATTCGGGCGCTACGAGGACCGGTTCTTCCTATCGATATTCCTCGGCAGCGGACTGCTGTTCCTGGCGATGATGTTCGTCGGCACAGCCGTCGCGGCCGGTCTGGTGTCGAGCGACACCGACGTCACCGACCCGGCCGCCCGCGCCGAAGTGGTCGACTTCGGCAAGATGATCGTGGTTTCGGCGTGCCAGACCTACGCACTGCGGATGGCGGCCGTGTTCATGATCTCGCTCGCGACGATTTGGCTGAAGACCGGGCTGATGCCCCGCTGGCTCGCCGGTCTCAGTTATCTGGCGGCCGTGGCACTCCTGGTGGCCAGCGAAACGAGCAGATGGATGACGCTGGCTTTCCCGGCGTGGGTGCTCGTGGTCAGTGTCCTCATCCTGGTTCGCTCCCCATCCCGAACGTGACAAACACCCACCAGGTCTGCGCGACTGTGCGACAGTACCCCTTGTGGAGGAGCCAGTTCCTCGCCGTTCGGCCGATCTGGAGATGGTCTACCAGACCGTGGCGGATCGACGTCTGCAATACGAGAACCTGCTCTGGCAGGTTCCCACCGTCAGTCTGACTGCCCAGGCATTCTTGTTCAGCATCTCGATGGCAGCCGCCAACGATTCCATCGCTCGAATAGCCTCGTCGCTACTCGCACTGATCGTGTCGATCATTTCGATCATGCTGATGGCGAGCCATCGCCTTGCCGAGCGCAAGGACGCGTTGTGGCTGGAGCAGTTCGAACAGCAGCAGATCGGCGCGGGCAGCTGGGGTGCACACGGCACCGTCTTCGAGACGCGACAGCAGAACGTCGAGCTCGACGTCGGCTGGCTGAACAACCTGATACCGATGCGGCAGATGTTCACAGTATGGGTGGTCGGACTGGGCTGTTTCGGTGTGACCGCCATCTTCATGATCATCCGGACACTGGTTGGTGTCGGGCACTGAGTGGCACCTCGGCCGATATCCGTCAGGTGTTTTCGGTGAACCGGTACCAGGAGCCGTGGAAGGGTTCGTAGCCGATCCCGCCTTGTCCGGCGGAACCGGTGCTCGGGGCGCTGTCCGGGAAATAGGCGAAGCCTTCGGAATTGGTGGCTCCGCCACTGACGTAGAACAGGCAGGCGCCGTCGCGGCGGGTGATATAGGTGACGGTGTAGACGCCCAGACGGGTGCGATGGCCCGGGTTGGCGCAGGCGGCGGCCTGATCCTCGAGGATGGGGCGGGACAGGCGCCAACCGGTGGTTTCGGGGACTTCGTACCACACCAGCGCGGCGAGGGCGACGATCAGCAGCGGCGCGGTCAGGCTCACGAGGACGGCGTGATAGCGGATCAGGCCGAGGATGGCGAAGATGATCGCGACCAGACCGACAACCGAAAGTCCCACCCACAGCAGAACTTTGGCCGGAAAGCTGCCCTGAGCAGCCAATTCCCAGCACAGCGCGGCGCAAAGTAGCGCGATGACGGTGGTGATCGCGCCCATCCAGAGTTCGAACCACAACGGTGTCGGTCGGGTGGCGCTGCTCATGCCAAAGAAGATACGTCGACCTGCCCTGTCCCCGAAGGGAATCGGTTCACCATCTGGTGGAAATATCTCACTGGACGAAGGAAGGCCCCCGGCCTCGGCATCCCATCGAGGGGCCGTGACCGGGGGCCGTCGCACCAGACGTTCAGCTCGGTTATTACAGCGGCGGGAAACCGGCCGAACCGGTTGCCATCCAGTTCCAGAACTGTGCCGCGCGGTTCACAACCAGGGCGAATACATCAAGGACAACGCTTCCCATAAAACTTCCTCACATCCGAGTACCTCGTGCAGCGCCCAGGGTAACGGATCGTTATGCGGGTCGAAACCAGTCATCCACCCCGCCGACGGGCCGTCGCGTGATATCAGGAATCCCCCGCCCGGCAGGCTCCCGGGCGGGGGATTCACGAGTTACTCAGACGCGCAATGCCTTAGACGCAAGCCAGCGCCTTGGCCTCCCGGCGACGACGGTGCAGGATCGGCTCGGTGTAGCCGTTGGGCTGCTTGGCGCCTTCCAACACCAGCTCCCTCGCGGCCTGGAACGCGATGCTGCTCGCGAAGTCCGGCGCCATCGGCCGGTAGTTCGGATCGCCCGCATTCTGCTTGTCGACCACCGGCGCCATCCGCTGCAGACTGGCCACCACCTCATCGGCGGTGACCACCCCGTGGCGCAGCCAGTTCGCCATCAGCTGGCTCGAAATGCGCAGGGTTGCGCGGTCTTCCATGAGACCGACATCCCGGATGTCGGGCACCTTGGAGCAGCCGACACCCTGGTCGATCCAGCGCACCACATAACCGAGGATGCTCTGGGAGTTGTTGTCCAACTCCTGACGCTTCTGCTCATCGGTCCAGTTCGGATCGGCCGCGAGCGGGATCTCCAGGATCTGATCGACGGTGGCGCGACGACCACCGCCGGCGATCTCCTGCTGCCGCTCGAACACGTCGACCTGGTGGTAGTGCGTCGCATGCAGCGTGGCCGCGGTGGGCGAGGGCACCCAGGCGGTGTTGGCGCCCGCACGCGGGTGGCCGATCTTCTGCTCGAGCATGTCGTGCATCAGATCCGGCATGGCCCACATGCCCTTGCCGATCTGCGCCTTACCCGGCAGCCCGGCGGCCAGCCCCGTATCGACGTTCCAGTCCTCGTAGGACAGGATCCACTGCTGGGTCTTCATCTCGGCCTTGCGGACCATCGGTCCGGCCTCCATGGAGGTGTGGATCTCGTCGCCGGTGCGGTCCAGGAAGCCGGTGTTGATGAACACCACGCGCTCCGCGGCGGCCTGGATACAGGCCTTGAGGTTGACCGTGGTGCGGCGCTCCTCGTCCATGATGCCGACCTTGAGGGTGTTGCGGCTCAGGCCGAGCACGTCCTCGATCCGGCCGAACAGCTCGTTGGTGAAGGCGACCTCGTCCGGGCCGTGCATCTTCGGCTTCACGATGTACACCGAACCGGTGCGGCTGTTCTTCAGCTTCTTATCGCCGAGCAGGCTGTGCTTGGCGATGAGCGAGGTGATCAGGCCGTCCATGATGCCCTCGGGCACCTCGTTGCCCTCGGCATCAATGATCGCGTCCGAGGTCATCAGGTGACCGACATTGCGCACGAACAGCAGCGACCGGCCGTGCAGCACCAGCTCGCCACCGCCGAGCGCGGTGTAGACGCGGTCCGGGTTCATGGTGCGGGTGAAGGTCTTATCGCCCTTGGTCACCTTCTCCGCCAGCTCGCCCGTCATCAGGCCGAGCCAGTTGTGGTAGCAGAGCACCTTGTCCTCGGCGTCCACCGCGGCGACCGAATCCTCGAAGTCCATGATCGTGGTGACCGCGGACTCCAGCACTACATCCTTGACACCGGCCGGATCGGTCTTGCCGATCGGCGAGGCAGGGTCGATCTGGACGTCGATGTGCAAACCGTTGTGCTTCAACAGGATCGAGGTCGGCGAGGCCGGATCGCCCAGGTAGCCGACCAGTTCCGCGCCATCGGCGGCCAGCGTGGTGACCTCATCGTTGCTCAGCGTGACCGCCAGCTTGCCGCCGTCGATCGCGTAGTGCGTCGAGGAGCGGTGTGAGCCGTTGGCCAGCGGGGCGGCGGTATCGAGGAACTTGCGCGCGAATTCGATCACGCGGCCACCGCGGACCGGGTTGTAACCGGTGCCCTTCTCGCCGCCGTCGGCCTCGGAGATGGCGTCGGTGCCGTAGAGGGCATCGTAGAGTGAACCCCAGCGCGCATTCGCGGCATTGATCGCGAAGCGGGCGTTCATCACCGGCACCACCAGCTGCGGGCCCGCGGTGGTGGCGATTTCGTCGTCCACATTCTGGGTGGCGATCTCGAAATCGGCCGGTTCCGCGCGCAGGTAGCCGATATCCCCGAGGAAGCTCTTGTAGGCGGCCTTGTCATAGTTCGCGCCGGGGTGCTCGGCGTGCCAGGCATCGAGCTTGCCCTGGATCTCGTCGCGTTCGGCCAGCAGGGCGCGGTTGCGCGGAGCGAGGTCGTTGATGACCTGCTCGGCTCCGGCCCAGAACGCGGCGGAATCTACGCCGGTTCCGGGGAGCGCCTCGTTCTCGATGAACTCGTGGAGAACGCTGGCCACCTGGAGCCCGCCGACCTGAATCCGCTCTGTCATCTACTGCCTCACTTCTGAGAAAGCCGGGTGGGAAAAATCGCAACCAATGTTACCCATCGGTAGTGATGTGACGGTCTGTCGGGGCCTTGATTGTATCGTCCGGCGGAATTAATGTACTGATTGGAACATTACCGGCAGCCGAAGCTATGGAGCGCAATGCCAGGACAGTCATTAGCGGAGAAGGTCGCGCTGGTCACAGGTGGTAGCCGCGGGCTCGGTCGGGAGATGGTGCTGGCCTTCGCCGCGGCCGGCGCGGATGTGGTAATCGCCAGTCGCAAGCTCGACGGGTGCGTCGAACTCGCCGATGAGGTGAAGAACACCCATGGTCGGCGCGCATTGCCGGTGGCGTGCAATGTCAGCGATTGGGCGCAGTGCGATGCGCTGGCCGAGACGGCCTACGCGGAGTTCGGCAAGGTCGACGTGCTGGTCAACAATGCCGGGATGTCGCTGCTGTATCCGAGCCTGGATCAGGTGAGCGAGCAGATGTTCGACAAGGTGATCGCGGTCAATCTCAAGGGGCCGTTTCGATTGTCGACCTTGATCGGTACCCGGATGGCCGCTGCCGGTGGCGGGTCGATCATCAATATCTCCTCGATCGAGGCGACACGACCGGAACCGCTCGCGGTCCCCTATGCGGCCGCCAAGGCCGGATTGGCCAACCTCACCGGCGGACTCGCGCAGAGTTTCGCACCGGCGGTGCGGGTCAACACGATTCAATGCGGTCCGTTCGAGACGGATATTTCGAAGGCATGGCCCGATGAGTTGCGGACGGAGCTGACTCGACATATGGCCCTCGGGCGGGTCGGCCGCCCGGAGGAAATCGTCGGCGCGGCACTGTACTTCGCGACGGACGCCTCGGCCTACTGCACCGGCGCAACCCTGGCACTGGACGGCGGCTGGCGATGAAGGCTCTGACTTACCAAGGACCACAGCAGATCTCCTACACCGAGTTCCCCGATCCGGCACTGCCCGGCCGTGATGGGGCCATTGTTCGGGTGACCGCCTCCGGAATCTGCGGTAGCGATCTGCACATCTACGCCGGGCACGGCTTCACCGACGGCACCGGATACAGCGTCGGGCACGAGGCGGTCGGCGAGATCGTCGAACTGGGTTCGGATATCCGCGGGTTCGCGATCGGTGACCGGGTGCTGGTCTCCGCATCCGTCGGCTGTAACCGCTGCGCGAAGTGCAAGGCAGGCATCGTGGCGGCCTGCGAACGCCATCCAATCCCTGCGGACGCCTGCTACGGACTCGGCGGCTCGCTCGCGGGTGCGCAGGCCGAATATCTCGCCGTCCCCCATGCCGAGGGGAATCTGGTACGGCTGCCCGATACGGTCAGCGATGAGGCGGCGATCGTGCTCACCGATAATGCGCCGACCGCCTGGTACGGCGCGCGCCGCACCCGCATCGCGCCGGGTGAGACCGTAGTGGTGATCGGACTCGGACCGGTCGGGCTGATGGCCGTCCAGTCGGCATTCGCGATGGGCGCGTCGCGGGTGCTCGGGGTGGATCTGGTGGCCGAGCGCCGCAAGCGTGCCGCCGAATTGGGCGCGGAGATAGTCGAATCCGAGCAACCCAAGACCGTCATCCGAGAAATGCTCAGCGGCGGTGCGGATGTCGCGATCGAGGCGGTCGGCGCCGATGCGACCATCAGTCTCGCCATCAGCGCCGTCGGACATCGTGGCCGGGTCGGCGTGGTCGGCGTCAGTCATAACCGCGCCTTCCCATTTCATATGCAGTTGGCGCAGGTCAAGGAGCTCGAATTCCATATCGGACTCTGCTCGATCCAATACGAGCTGCCCGCACTGCTGCGGCTCACCGCGGCGGGGCGAATTCGACCCGAAGCCGTTGTCACACACCGATTCCCGATGTCGGAGGGCGCGAACGCCTACCGCATGTTCGCCGACCGTGCAGACGGGGTGTCCAAGGTCGTCCTGGATCCGCGCAAATGACGGCCGCATCGCGCAGCGATTCGATGAGTGGCGGTGGCCGAGTGACGGGTGGGCCCGAATTGGCCTCGCCTCGTCGTCGCGGTCGTCCACCGGCCGCGGAGACCACCGCCGAGGCGACCAGGGCGCGCATCGTGGCAGCCGCGGTGGAACTGTTCGCGGAGCAGGGCTTTCACGGCACCGGCGTCGCGGAAATCGGTGATCGAGCCGGGGTGCAGCGGGGCGCGCTGTACTACCACATCGGTTCCAAGGAAGAGCTGCTCTGGCAGATCCTGCGCGATTACATCCAGCTCATGCTCACCGACGCACGGCGGATCTCCCGCGGCACCGACGACCCGATCGTCAAGTTGCGCAAGCTGATCCACAGCCACGTGGGGCTGATCATCGAGCACCGCCGCGAGGTCGCCATCCAATTGCGCGATGTCACCGCGCTGACCGGTGAGCGCGGCGAAGAACTGCAGGAAATGCGGGACGAAATACAGTCCTGCTGGCAGCGCGTCATCGACGCCGGTCATGCGGCGGGCCTACTGCGCACCGACGATCACGTGGTCACCAACAGTGTGCTCGGCATGCTGAACATGGTGACCTTCTGGTACCGCCCGCACGGCGGCCGCTCCCCCGACGAAATCGCCGACATTGTGGCGTCCACCATTCTCGACGGCATCACCGACACGAAAGGCTGACCATGGCTTGGGATTTCGAAACCGACCCGGAGTACCAGCAGAAGTTGGACTGGGCGTCGGAGTTCGTCCGCACCGAGGTGGAACCCCTCGACCTGCTCTACCCGAATCCCTACGACCGCACCAATACCGAGGCAATGGCGCTGATGCGGCCGCTGAAGGAGAAGGTTAAGGAACAGGGCCTGTGGGCCTGCCATCTGGGACCGGAGCTGGGCGGACCCGGCTACGGGCAGCTCAGGCTCGGCCTACTCAACGAGGTACTCGGTACTTCGGTGTGGGCGCCGTCGGTATTCGGTTGCCAGGCACCGGATTCCGGCAATGCGGAAATCCTCGCGCACTACGGCACCCCGGAGCAGAAAGCCAAGTACCTGGAGCCGCTGCTGGCTGGTGAGATCGGCTCCTGCTACGTCATGACCGAACCGACCGGCGGCTCGGATCCGACACTGTTCAAGACCCACGCGGTGCGCGACGGCGACTCCTGGGTCATCAATGGCGAGAAGTGGTTCAACTCGAACGCGCAGTTCGCCAGCTTCCATATCGTCATGGTGATCACGAATCCGGATGTCAGTCCGTACCAGGGCATGTCGATGTTCATCGTGCCCGCCGACACACCCGGCCTGGAGATCGTGAAGAACTTCCACGTGCACGGTTTCAGCGAGCACGAGGGACATCTGCGCTTCACCGATGTCCGGGTGCCCGCCGATCACTTGCTCGGCCAGGAGGGGATGGGTTTCATCGTCGCGCAGACCCGCCTCGGCGGCGGGCGGGTGCACCATGCCATGCGCACAGTCGCGTTGGTGCGCAAGGCCTTCGACATGATGGCAGAACGCGCCGTCTCGCGGCCGATGCGCAAGGGGCCGCTCGCGAGTCTGCAGATGACCCAGGAACGCATCGCCGACAGCTGGATCGAGATGGAGCAGTTCCGCCTGCTCGTCCTGCGCACCGCCTGGCGCATCGATAAGGAGCAGGACTATCTGAAGGTGCGCAAGGATATTGCCGCCATCAAGGTGGCGATGCCGAAGGTGATGCACGACATCGCCCAGCGCGCACTGCATCTGCACGGCGCCATCGGCGTCAGCCAGGACCTCCCGTTCGTCGACATGATGAACTACGCGGAGGTCATGGCGATCGCCGACGGCCCCACCGAGGTCCACAAGATCACCCTCGCCAAGGAAGTGCTGAAGGATTACACCCCCGGCGACCCGGTCTACCCCAGCGGCTACCGCCCCGCCCTGCGCGAACAGGCCCGCGAACTGGTGGCCCGCCGCCTCGAACACATCGTCGGCAACCTCTGAAATCTCACAATTCGGCGGCCACGGGGTGGACGCTCAGCGTATGCGGACGCCACTTCCGGAACTCCCCATTCGCCACGCGGTCACCCCGGCGGACGAGCCTGTTGAGCTGGTTATCGGCCGCATCCGCCGAACGCTATCGGTGCACACCCGGATAAACCGGGTCTAACCTGGATGCCCGGAGGTAACCGAGTGATCGCATACGAGGTGCGGCGGGTGCACAGTTGCGAGTTCTGCGGCACCGACGACCAGGCCCTCGGTACCGACAGCTCGTTGGACCGGGCGAAGTCGATCGCCGAACACGACGCGGGCCTCGCTCTCGAATGGGCATGGTTCGCCGACGGCGAGTGGCCGCTGAACTCGGATCCCGGCGACGGCGTCTATCGCTACTACATCTACGCGCGGGAGACTACCGCGTAATGGTCACGAGGCGCGCACGACCGGATCCGTATATCCCGCAACAGGACTCAGTTGCAACACCGACGGCATCCGCCGGGTGAGGGCACTCGGCCCGGTGAATTCCACTCGGCCGCTTCGCATTGCGTGCGAGAGCGGAATGCGTCCCAGCCAAACCTGGTACAGCGATTCGACATCGGAGCTGATGGTGACATCGACCGGGTAGCCCGGATCGGCATCGCAGACCGAAGGCACACCCGATTCGATGACGATCCAATAGCGCCGAAAATCATCGGTGAACCGTACGCACAGCACATGGCGCTTACCCGGAAACGTGGACGTATCCAGCCGGGAGTGCATCCACCACACCAGCAACCCGGCATCCAACTCCTCGGGCTGCGGTTCACCGAAGGTCCAGCGCGCACCCCATTCGCCGAGGCCGAACAGGATCGGCTCCAATTCCTGACCGGCCGCGGTGAGCAGATATTCGCTGCCCACTTTGTCGATCAATCCGGCCCGCTCGAATTGGCGCAGCCGCTTGGCGAGCAGACTCCGCGAAAGCCCGGGCAGACCGCGGGCCAGATCGTTGAAGCGAGTTGTACCGATGAGCAGATCGCGCAGGATGAGCAGCGACCAACGCTCGCCGAGCACATCGAGTGCACGGGAGATCGGACAATATTGGCCATAGCTTGCGGTCGTGCTGGTCATGGTTACCTCGCGAACCGGGTCTATTTTCTGGACCATGGAAGTCCACTTTCTGGACTATTCGGTTATCGCTGCCGTTCCTAACTTCGAAACATGACGACTATTGCCCATGACATCACCACCACCGACTGGATCGCCCTGGCACGCCGGATCGGGGAAACCTTGCGCGCCGATGTGGCCGCCCGCGACCGCGGCGGCCAGATCTCCGTCGCCGCCTTCGACCTGCTGCGGACCACCGGATTGTCCGCCGCACTCGTACCCATCGAGTTCGGTGGCGGTGGTGTGTCGCACCGCGAGATGGGCGAGATCCTGCGCGAACTCGGCCGCCACGATCCGTCCACGGCCGTCGCGTTCGCCATGCACACCCATCTGGTCGCCGCACAGGTCTGGCGGCACAACCACGGCATCGACGCCACGGCGGTCTTCGGCAAGGTGGCCGCGGGCGCGATTCTGGTCAGCACCGGCGCTTCGGACTGGGTCGAATCCAACGGCCGGGCCGAGCGCGTCGACGGTGGCTTCCGGGTGAGTGCGCGCAAGGCGCCCGCCAGCGGCTGTGAGGTCGGCGATGTGGTGGTGACCAGCATCCGCCACGGCGATGCACCGGAGGGACCCCAGGTGCTGCACTTCGCGTCGCCATTGGACGCGCCCGGTATTCGCATCGAAAAGACTTGGGACACTCTCGGTTTACGGGCCAGCGGCTCTCATACGGTGGTCTTCGAAGATGTCTTCGTCCCCGATGCCGCGATCTCGCTGACCCGCCCTGCCGACGCATGGCCCCCGGTGCTGAATGTGGTGATCGGCGCGGCCATGCCACTGGTAATGGCGGCCTATCTCGGCATCGCCGACGCCGCGGTCGAATTGACCGCCGCACTGGTCGCCGACCGCTGCGAACCGCATACCTTCCAGCTCGCGGGGGAAATGATGAACGCATACACCACCGCCGCGGATCTGATCGCCGCCATGTTCACCGATTCGGACAATCTGCACTTCGACAATACCGACAGTTACGGCGCGCGCACCCTCAGCCGCAAGACCGTGGCCGCCGAAGCGCTCGTCGATGCCGTTCGACTGGCCATCGAAACCGTTGGCGGCGTGGGGTTTTCGCGCAGTTGTGAGCTGGAGATGTGGTATCGCGACATCCACGGTTGCCTGTTCCACCCGCTGCCCCGTGCCAAGCAGACACGATTCACCGGCCGAGTTCTGTTGGGCCGCCCGCCCATCGGTTGATCGACCTTCTCGAATGGCAATGCCCGAAGCCGGGACGCAGGCCTGCCGATCGGGGTTCAATGGATGGACACGATGATCCACGGGAGGGAGTCATTGGTGTCGGAGATCATCATCACAACCGTGGACGAGGCGGTGACTGCCCCTCGGACACGATGAAGGAGTCGCGCACCCCCTCGCCCGCGGCTCCTTCATCCCGCTGCACCGGGCAAATCCTCGGCATTGCACATTCTGTTAAGAAATGTTCGGCGTTTGTCACGGGGTGTTCCCGCATCAACCGCTGGTCAGACCGTACGGTTGTCTCCGACGCGACGACAGGAAGTCGCGTACGGCCCCCGGCCGCTTCGGAACTAGCAACACCGAGGTGTGGACCATGTTTATGCGCAAGATGATCGGCGCCGTGGCGGGAACCGTCATGGTAGGTGCCGTCGGCGCCGTCGGCGGCGCCGGCACCACAACCGCGGCCCCCGGTGGCTGCCCCGACCTCTATGTAGTGGCGATACCTGGAACGTGGGAGACCTCCGATGCCAAGCCTGGCGAGGGCATGCTCGCGAGTGTCACCGATAACCTGCCGCGAAATACCCGCACCGACTACGTGACCTACGCGGCGACCGCCTTCCCCTGGGAGACCGATGTTTACGGCCGGTCCAAGCGACAGGCCATCGATAATGCCCGCGGCCTGGTCACAGCCATGGCCCAGCAGTGCGCCGAGACCAAGATCGCGCTGATCGGCTACAGCCAGGGCGCGGATGCGGCGGGCGATCTCGCCGCCGAAATCGGCACCGGACTCAGTCCCGTTCGACCCGAACGCATCGCCGCGGTCGGTCTCATCTCGGATCCGCGTCGCTCGCCGGCCGACGCCCTCGTCGGTCCCCCGGTAAACGGCGCCGGTGCCGGCGGCTCGCGCATCGAAGGCTTCGGCTTCCTCACCCCGAAGACCCGAACCATCTGCGCCGTCGGTGACCTGTACTGCGCCGCTCCGCCCACCGACTTCGCGACCCGCTTCGCCGGATTCCTCGCTCAGGCCTCCGATGCCGACCCAGCTCAGCTGTGGCGCTATCAGCAGGAGGCGTTCGCCATCTTCAACGACCTGATGGCGACAGGAGTGTCCCCGCTCATCCAGAACCAGCTCGCCGATCCGGAAATGAACGAACGTAAGCAGGAATTCGAGCGGTTCTACAACTCGTTCGTCCATCAGAACTATCCGACCTACGTCGTGGATTCCAACGGTGCCACCGCCACCTCGTGGCTGCGGCAGTGGCTGGTCGGCCTGGTCTGAAAAACCCTTCGCCAGCGGTAGGTGCGCTGTGCCACCATGGATTTCGATGATGATCACCCCGATTGCGCGGGTGCTCACGAGCATGCGGAAGGAGGCGGCGGCCGTGACCATTGTCGTATCGAGCCCGCGTCGGTATGGCGTGCGCGTCGAGCAGGAACTGCGCCGCCTCCCGGCCGGTAACTGACCGACCCTCGCTTTCCGAATCCGCTCGCTCTCTCGAAACATGGTGACTCCCATGACGTTCCACCGTGCCACCGATCCGGTGGCGTCGACTGTCGACAACTGGATACACACCCGGGTACTGGTGTTGAACGCCAGCTACGAGGCGCTCACCGAGATCAACGCCGACCGGGCCGTGGTGCTGCTCATGGGCGGTGCTGCGGAGTCGATCGCGGATCGGGAGCCGCACTTCCCGATTCGGTCCAAGCACCTCGAGCTCGCGCTGCCGGAGACGATCCGGCTGCTGCGCTACGTGTACCTCGACCATGTGACGCGAATACACGACGGTAGTCGCGCGACGCTGGCCGGTGTGCTGCGCCGGGACAACCACCGGTGCGGGTACTGCGCGTCCTGGGCGCGCACCGTCGATCACATCCGGCCGCGTAGCCGGGGCGGTGCGAACACCTGGGACAACCTGATCGCCGCGTGCGCACTGTGCAACTCGAACAAGGCCGACCGGACGCCGGAGGAGGCGGGCATGCGGTTGCTGTGGCAGCCGAAAGCGCCCGCCCACCTGGCCCGAAGCCAGCGGCGGATCTGGAAGCAATTGGCCGCCACCTGAGCCGAGAGAGAAAGGAGAAGGCTCGAAATGACCGTCGAATTGGAGACCAGCGCACTTGTCGATCTGACCGACCTGCTCCCGCTCTCGGATTCCCGAGAGTGGCATCGGGCCGCCTGTCGAGGTGATCCGAATCACGAAGCCTGGTTCCCGTATCCGTCGCAGGACTTCGAGTACGCACGGGAAGTTTGCGCGGGCTGCCCGATCCGCGATGCCTGCGGTGAATTCGCCGCGCGCACCGGACAGTCCGGAGTTTGGGGCGGCCACGAGTTCGATCGCGGACGGATGATCCGACCCTGATCGGATGTTCGCGCCACGCCGTGCCGGTGCGCCGCACCGGACACACCGGCACGGCAAATCTCGCGTGAACATACACTGAGGATCGTGGGCACACATCGCAGCGGAACCAGATCCCGGGGCGTCAGCAAAGGTCCGGTTATCGCAGTGGTTGCCGTTTTGCTGCTAGTCGCGGCGGTCTTCGCGTTTTTTCAACTCAGTGATCGCGCCGCGAACCGGGACAAGTCGGCCGCGGCGGAATGTAAGCAGGGGCCGTCGACGCTGTTCGTGACGGTCGATCCGGACATCACCGATCCGGTGCGGGCCGCGGCCGAGCGCTACAACGCGACCAATCCGAAGGTGCGCGACCATTGCGCGAAAGTAGTGGTGACGGCCCAGCCGTCGGCGGCGATCGTCGCCGGGTTCACCGCGGGCACGCCGTGGAACGCTGCGCTGGGTCCGCAGCCGGGGCTGTGGATCGCCGACTCGATGCGGTCCATTGAATCGATGCGGGTGCCCGGCCTGATCGAGGGCACACCCGCACCGGTCGCGATGACTCCGATCGTGGTCGCTGTTCCCGAGGAGCTGCGCAACGCCCTCGAGCAGTCCAAGATCACCTGGGCGGATTTGCCACGGCTGCAACAGGGTTCGCTGAATGAGCTCGGGCTGTCCGGGTGGGGTGGGCTGCGGATGGCGCTGCCTGCTGGGGACTCGACCCTCGCGACGGCGGCAGCGGTCGGCTCCGCGGTGTCGGGGACCGATCCGCTCACCGATCAGGTCGCGAAGTCCGGTCAGGTTGTCGCCGCGATCTCCGGCCTCGCCGCGACGGGGCCGCAGGCGGCGGACACCACCGCGGCTTTGGCCGCGATCGGTGGGACCAATTCGCCCATTCACGCGGTCGCCGCTACTGAGCAGCAACTGAAAGCTGTTGGCGGTACGTCGGCATTTCGGCCTGCCGGGACCGCACCTGTCGCCGATCACCCCGCCGCGTTGATGTCCGGAGCGTGGGTGGACAAGACCCAGAATCTGATCGCGTCACTGTTCGCCGACTACCTGCGCGCACCTCAGCAGTCCTCGGCCTTCACCGCCGCCGGATTCGCCGCCGCACCGGCCACCGCCGCACCCGCAGCACCGCGAGCGGCACTGGACAAGGTCCGTGCCACACTCGCCAATCCTGTTCTCGGCGTGCAGGCTACGGTGCTGCTCGACGTATCGTCCTCGATGGGCAATAGCGACGGATCCGTCGCCCGGCTCGCGAATGCACTCGGCGCGATCCGCTCCACGATGAATGTGATGCCGCCGGACTTCGGACTCGGCATATGGACATTCGGCAAGAACCTCGACGGGACAACGCCGTACAAGATCCAAACTCCCACCGCGCCACTGAACGATCAGCAGCGCACCGCCTTGGATACGGCGCTGGAGGCACTGAAACCCACCGAATCTCGCACCGACCAGGCGTATCCGTCACTAATCGCCGCCTACCGCTCGGCTGTTCGCGGATACACCGCGGGGCTCACCAATTCGGTCCTGCTCATCACCGACGGCCCGGATGACGACTCCACCGTCACCGGAGCCAAACTGCTGACCGAGCTGACCTCCGCCGCCGATCCGGCCCACCCGGTTCGCATCGATGTGATCGTCATCGGCGGCAATGGCACGGAAACCCTCCAAACCGCCGCTCAGCGAACCGGAGGGACCTACACGCGGCTGGCAACGTCGGATGACATCAACTTCGGGACCGCGGTAATGCATGCGTTGACGACGCCGTGAGGACTGGCCGTTTACGATTCGGTCAGGGCACCTGCAATTTCACGCGATCGACAATCGTACGAGAGCGCCGGATTCCATTGCTACCCAGATGAAGCCGTCCGGGCTTGCCGTGCGACTGTGGGATTCGGTTAGACGGCCGGGCACGCCCAGTCCGCCGGGGTCATTCGCCGTGAGATCGCCCGCGGTGACCTCGCGGCACGGTCGAGTCGAGTAGGAAATTCACTTCGCCGTGGCGCCGAATTACCACCGCCTGTCATCACTTACGAACCGGTGACCATGCAAGACACCGTCCGCACGGCCGATGTCGCACTTGGTCGCAGCGCGCGCCAGCGCAGTCCGACGGCCGATCGGGGCGCAGCGGAGCACCTCGCAATGCAATGATGACCCGGTGACTTCCTGGCTTCCGCTTCTCAGCTCGCTCATCGTCGCCGCCGCGGCGCTCATCGGCGTCCTGATCAACAACCGGACGAACCGCAGCGCGATCACCGCGGCCGACGAGCGCAACCGGACCACACTCGATGCCGCTCAGCGCAATATCGAGACAACCCACGCCGCCGCGCAACGCAACATCGACAACGCGAATGCCGCCGCAGAACACCGCGAACAGGACAAATGGCGGCGCGAATCGATCTTGACCGCGATCTCCTCGGTACTGCTCTCCGCCGCCGACGTTCGCCAAACCCTGTGGGACACACTCGATTGGAAAGCCGAATCGGTCGAGGATGTGGACAGTTTCGGCAAGGAAGTACAGCAGAGCATCTCCGCATGCAATGGCTACATCACCCGACTCCGCGTCCTGTCGAACCTCAAGATCCCGCAGCGCTGCGAAGATCTGCTCCGCACCCTCTCCGCAGCTCAGAGCATCACCGTGCAGCGCCTCAAGGTCGAACTCGACGACGAAGCAACCATGGACGACGTGAACGCGATCCGCGCACTGTGGCATAAGGCAATTGCCAATACCGTCCAAGACGAACGCGCTGTCATCGACGCAACGCGCTCAGAACTTGGGATCGAAGCCCTCAGCGAGATCCCGGAACTCGAACCCGAGGCTCCTGCGGACCCGGCGTGATCAATTCGGCCTGAGTCCGAATCCGACACAACCGCCGCCTCGGTCCGGGGCGGTAACCTGCGAATCCGCAGCGCGCAGCGACCGCGGCGGACGCGGTCTGCCTGCGTCCCGGAATCGCCGAGTACACCGCGCTGTCTCGCGCCCCTGGTGATCCCCGCCGCGATCTACTGTTGACCAGAGTCGGCCACTTCGGCCGCCGCACTGGCGTTGCGTAACGTTCGCGGCCACGGCGGCAGCCTTCACGACGTCTTCCTTCGGCGTGTCCGACAGAAATTCATCACCCGGAGCAACCGGTCGCACATGTCCGGTAGTCCGACCAATCACGCTTCGAAAAGCACGCTGGGGTTGGGAATCCATGCGCGACTGCGTGCAGAGCGAGGGCTGCTGGCCGGATCTGGTCAAACCTACGCTAATGCGGCTGCCGCACAGTGAAGATGGCTGTCGAGCCGCACCTGCGACGGGTCGAGGCGCGGCTCGGTAGCCGTCAGTACGCGTCCAACGGCGGGCAGGAGCAGACGAGGTTGCGGTCACCGTAGGCGCCGTCGATGCGCCGCACCGCGGGCCACACCTTGCCCCGCGCCGGATCCAGACCCTGCGGATACACCGCGACCTCCCGGCTGTACGGGCGGTCCCACTCCCCGACCAGGCAGGCCGCGGTATGCGGCGCACCGCGCAACGGGTTGTCCGTCACCGGCCACACACCCGCGGCGACCTGATCGATCTCGCCCCGGATCGCCGTCATCGCGAGGATGAATTCGTCCAGTTCGGCGAGGTTTTCGCTCTCGGTGGGCTCCACCATCAGCGTGCCAGCCACCGGGAAGCTCATGGTCGGCGCATGGAATCCATAGTCCGCCAACCGCTTTGCCACATCATCTACGGTCACACCGGTCCGCTTGGTGATCTCGCGCAGATCCAGAATGCACTCGTGCGCGACCATCGAGTTCTCACCGGTGTACAGCACCGGGAAGTGCTCGTTCAACCGGCGCGCGATGTAGTTGGCCGAGGCGATCGCGGTCAATGTGGCCTTACGTAGACCATCCGCACCCATCATCCGGATATAGGCCCAGGTGATCGGCAGAATCGACGCCGAACCGTACTTCGCCGCCGACACCGCGTGCGAGCCGTGCTCGAGCGGGTCACCGGGCAGATACGGCGCGAGATGGGAGCGCACCGCCACCGGCCCGACGCCCGGACCGCCGCCGCCGTGCGGAATGCAGAAGGTCTTGTGCAGGTTCAAATGGCTGACGTCGCCGCCGAACCGGCCCGGACGAGCAAGGCCCACAAGCGCATTCAGATTCGCGCCGTCGACGTACACCTGACCGCCCGCATCGTGCACCAGCGCGCACAACTCGGCCACCTCGTGCTCGTACACGCCGTGCGTCGACGGATAGGTGATCATGATGCACGCCAACCGGTCGGCGTGGTCGGCGATCTTGGCACGCAGATCATCGAGATCCACATCGCCGTTCTCCCGGCACTTCACGACCTCCACGCGCAGGCCGGCCATGGTGGCCGAGGCGGCATTGGTGCCGTGCGCGCTGGACGGAATGAGGCACGTATCCCGGTGTGTGTCACCACGATCCAGGTGATAGCGCCGAATGGCCAGCAGTCCGGCGTACTCACCCTGACTGCCCGCATTCGGCTGCAGGCTCACCTGGTCGTACCCGGTGATGGCCGAGAGCCAGCCCTCCAGATCGGTGATCACCCGCAGCAGTCCGGGCGCATCCTCGACGGGCGCGTACGGATGGATCCGCGCGAAACCGGGCCAGGTGATGGCCTCCATCTCGGCGGTGGCATTGAGCTTCATGGTGCAGGATCCCAGCGGAATCATGCTGCGGTCCAGTGCGATGTCCTTATCGGAGAGCCTGCGCAGATAGCGCAGCATCGCGGTTTCGGTGTGGTAGCTGGTGAAGGCCCGATGGGTGAGGAATTCCGAGGTACGGGTCTCGATCGAACCGCCGGGCACGTTAGGCGCCCCGCTCGGATCGCTGACGCCCAACGGCAGCCCGGTGCTGAAGGATTCGAGCACCGCGGTGACATGCGCCTCGGTGGTGGCCTCGTCACAGGCGATGCCGACATGATCGGCATCCACCAACCGCAAATTGATCCCGCTCGACTTCGCCTTCGCGACAACGGATTCCGCGCCGCCGGGCACGCGCACCAGCAGGGTGTCGAAGAAATTCTCGTGCACTACAACACCATCGAGTCCGGCCGCGATGGCCGCGGCGCGGGCATGAACGCGGCGGGCGATCGCACGCAGCCCGTCGGCGCCGTGGTAACTCGCGTACATCGCGGCAACAATGGCGAGCAGCACCTGTGCGGTACAGATGTTGGAGGTTGCCTTCTCCCGGCGAATGTGCTGCTCCCGGGTCTGCAGTGCGAGCCGGTATGCCTTGTTGCCGTCCACGTCCACGGACACACCGACCAGCCGGCCGGGCAGCTGCCGCGCGTGCTTGGTGTGCACAGAAAGGTATCCGGCATGCGGACCGCCGAAACCCATCGGCACCCCGAAACGCTGTGTGGTGCCGAAACATACGTCGGCCCCCTGCTCCCCCGGCGGCGTAATCAACGTCAGCGCAAGCAGATCCGCGCCCACCGCAACCAACGCGCCACGCGCATGTGCCGCGTCGATCACCGGCCGCCAGTCCACGATCCGGCCCGACGCACCCGGAACCTGAACCAGCACGCCGAAGAACTCGCCCTCGGGCAACTCGCCACCGGACAGATCCGCCGAGACGATCTCGATGCCCAGCGGCTCGGCCCGGGTGTACAGCACGGTCTTGGTCTGCGGGAACAAATCATCATCGATCAGCAGACGTGCGGACTTGGACTTGCCCGCGCGGCGCAGCAGCGTCATCGCCTCGGCAGCGGCGGTGGCCTCATCCAGCATGGACGCATTGGCCACCTCCATGCCAGTCAGATCCGACACCATGGTCTGGAAGTTGAGCAGCGCTTCGAGCCGCCCCTGGCTGATCTCGGGCTGATATGGCGTGTAGGCGGTGTACCAGGCCGGATTCTCCAGCAGGCTGCGCACCAGCACCGGCGGGGTGAGCGTGTCGTAGTAGCCGAGCCCGATCATCGAGGTGGCCACGGAATTCGACTGCGCGAGCTCGGCGAGTTCGGTGAGCACCTCATGCTCGGTGCCCGCCGGCGGCAGCACGTCCAGGCCGGAGTCGTCCAGAATGCTCGCGGGCAGTGCCGCGGTGGCGAGCTCGTCCAGCGAACCGACGCCGACGACGTCCAGAATCCGGGCGAGTTCGTCCCGGTCGGGTCCGATATGGCGGTCGGCGAATGATCGAGTCACGGCAGCTCCAGGGTCGGGCGGGTCGGCCAACGGTGCCGACAGGTACCAGCCCTCCCCCTCTGTCGTGGAGCCTGAGAGATTCGGACGCCGCGACACCCTGCCTCGAACGGACAGGTTCCGGGCCCCTTTCCCCATGGGCGGGCGATCGCCGCGTTGTGCGCCGAACACCACTTTCCAGAGACGTCGAAGCCCGTACGGTCCTTTTGCCTGAGAGATTGACGGGGAGGTGCTGCTCCTTCGGCGCCCGAACTCTTGTGAAGTCCGGAACTCTCCCGCACGGCGGCGACGCATCGTCAGTTTATGTCGCGCACGCGACGAATGACGCCACTGGACCCCGGAATGGCGTGTAGCGCTCATCACTCCGGCGCATATGACAAGTGCCCGCCGCGGTAGCGACGGGCACCCGATACGATCTCTAGCCGGTCTTCGCGTTCATCCGAGCCTTACGACGGAAGGACAGTTCGTCCTCCGGACGTTCGCTCGCACTGCCGCTCACCGCCCGCTCGGCCGGGAAGTTGGCGATGGCTCCGGTCAGCTCCCGCATGGCGCCGCTGACCGCGATTCCGAAGACGCCCTGCCCACCCTGCAGTAAATCGACTACCTCCTCGGGCGAGGTGCATTCATACACCGAGGTGCCATCGGAGAACAGCGTGATGCCCGCCAGATCCTGTACGCCACGGCTGCGCAGGTGATCGACCGCGATGCGGATGTTCTGCAGCGAGATGCCGGCGTCCAATAGCCGCTTCACGATTTTCAGGACCAGAATGTCCTTGAACGAATACAGCCGCTGGCTGCCCGACCCCGCCGCGCCTCGAATGGAGGGCACGACCAGTCCGGTCCGCGCCCAGTAATCGAGCTGGCGGTAGGTGATCCCGGCCACCTGGCATGCGCTGGGAACGCGGTAGCCGACCAAATCGTCGGGTACCGAGTCATCCGGGAACAGGCCTGGCTGTACCACATCCTGCGATTGCTCTGCCACTGACCACTCCCTTGCTTCGCCGACGCCTTGCCTCATCGATGACCCGGCTCCGTAACGACCAACGACCGGCCATAACGGACGTGGTCCAACTATCGAGATTACTCCCCCTGATTGTCCCGGGAGCGGCATCATCCGACCAAACGCGACGCGCGGTGAGAGTCTCGACCTCTACTTTAGGGCCAGTGGAAATATGGGCGCGCCTAACCGACAATGCCAGTCCGCCAGGTCAACTCAGCTATCGGTGGCCTTGAAATCGTCCGGCGAGACGGACTCGAGGAACTCCTTGAACTTCTCCACCTCGTCCTCGCGCTCATCCGGCATAACCAGCCCCGCCTCCTCGAGCACCGGCTCCTCGGCATAGATGGGGCAACCGACCCGCAAGGCGATCGCTATCGAATCCGACGGCCGCGCCGAGACCCGCAGATCGTTCTCGAAAACCAGATCCGCGTAGAAGGTGCCCTCCTGCAGATCCACGATCCGCACTTCCTTGAGGGTGTGCCCGAGGTCAGCGATCAAGATCTTGATCAGATCGTGAGTCAGCGGACGGATCGGAGTCACCCCCTCTTGTTCGAGCACGATCGCGGTCGCCTCGGCCTGCCCGATCCAGATCGGCAAATACCTGTCTCCGGACGCCTCGCGGAGCAACAGCACGGGCTGGTTCTGTGGCTGCTCGACACGAATGCCGATTACGCGCATCTCACTCATCGCACTGCCTCCCAATGACTCGCCGGCCGCCCGGCATGACCGCTGCAGAGCTCGCCGTACCACGAGTCTAAGCGAAGCTCGAGGCGTGCAGCATTCCCTGTGCACAGCCGAAATCGGCGTGTTGTCCGTCTGGAACGCAAAGCGAACTTCCGATGTACCCGCCGAACTCAGCCGCCGAGTGAGGACCGCACCGACGCTTTCACCAGGCAGGTGTGCAGTGTCAGCGACAATGCGGCCAACTCGCGCACCGTTTCCTCCGCACGGGCCCGCGCACCGGCATCGCGGCTCTTGGCGATCGGGGCGGCGATTTGCGCTACCAGCGCGGCCTCGCGGTCCGCGGCCAGCTTGAAGGCGCGCAAATGCCGTGCCTCCAGGCCGAATTCGGCCATCGCCTTAGCGGTCTTGGCCAGCGTCACCGCATCCTCGTCGAAGAAACCGGCGACGCCCGGCGTGATCAGATTGGCCCGGATCAGATCGGCGAGGAACTTCTCATCGATCTCCGCCCTGGCCAATAGATCCGCCCGAGTGAGCCGAATTTCGTGATCGAATCGCAGCTCGTCGGGCGAGATTTCACCGGGCACGACGCCGAGTCTGCGCGGAGGCGCGGTGCGTGCAGAACTGTGCGCCACGGGTGTGGCGGTGAGCTCGGAGTCGGACATGGCATGCCCGGGCTCCGGCGCACCGTTGCGGCCGGAGTGCGCCCGGGCGCGGGCTTCCCGCACACCGAGCGTCGCCGCACCGCTGTCGATCGCTTCGAGCTGCTCCTTGATCACCTTCAAGGGCAGGTACTGATCGCGTTGTGCGGTCAGCACGAATCTGAGCCGCTCGCAGTCCGCGATCGAGAACCTGCGATAACCCGACGGGGTGCGCTCGGGTCGGATCAGCCCCTCGGCCTCGAGGAAACGGATCTTCGAGATGGTGATATCCGGAAAGTCCGGTCGCAGCAGGTCGAGCACGGAGCCGATCGACATACCTCCGCGAGCCCACTGCGCCGCGCCCGTCATAGCACCGAGTCTTTCATGACACAGCGTTCTTGCCTGTCAACAGCCCCGACACGCGAAATCCGTGCCGCTGATGTCACAGGCTGCCCGCACCCGCCGACGAATCGCTCGACTCGACCCGCGGTCCGGTGAGGAACACGAGGCGGAACTTGCCGATCTGTACCTCGTCACCGTTCTGCAACTCCGAGGAGTCCACCGGCTCCCGGTTGACGTAGGTGCCGTTGAGGCTGCCCACGTCGACCACCTGGAAGGAATCGTCGTCCTGCCGGAATTCGGCATGCCGACGGCTGACGGTGACGTCATCGAGAAAAATGTCACTGTCGGGATGGCGGCCCGCCGACGTGGTCGGCTGATCGAGCAGGAACCGCGAGCCCGCATTCGGGCCTCGCTTCACGACCAAGAGGGCAGCACCAACCGGCAGACCCTCGACCCCTTGGACCGGCTGTTCGCCGGTCGCCTCAGCGGAGCGCGACGCGTCGACCTCGTTCAGGAAATCCGCGCGGAAGACCGACGTCGTCTCGGCCGCGGTCTCCCCGTAACCCGGGTCTTTGTTCTCGCTCACCGTTTCTCTCCTCCTCGAACCTGATTATCCATGCAAGCAGGTGCTGCCTTCACCGCCACGACCTGGGGATCCTGGCGCTAGAACACCGGCTGCCAAGCACCGGCACATCTGTTGGCATTGACCGTACCCTGCCTGGGCGTACCCGTGCAGGTAGAACTGGGAAGGCTGGGTCAGCCCCCGATAACTCCTTGATAACCTGCGGCATCCAGCAGTTCACCGAGCGCGGCGTCCACGTCGGCCTCGTCGCTCAATTCGAGCTCGAAGATCCACCCCTCACCATAGGGATCGTTGTTCAGCGTTTCCGGCGCCGAGTCCAGAACACCGTTCACCGCAACGACTTTCGCGGCCAGCGGGGCGTAGATATCGGACACGCTCTTGGTCGACTCCACCTCGGCAATGCTGTCCGCGGCGGCCACCTCTTTGTCGACTTCAGGCAACTGCACGAACACAACGTCACCGAGTTGAGACTGGGCGTAGTCGGTGATTCCCACCCGAACCCGGGTCGGGCTGATCCGCTGCACCCATTCATGCTCTTCGGTGTAGCGCAGATCCTCGGGGGTCTGGGTCACAGGCCGTCCTTTCGTCGTCGACTCGACGCAACTCTAATCGCTACTCCCCGCGGTGTGGCACAGCCGGTATCGCTCGCGCGACGGCGAAAGCCTTCCAGATGTAGAGCACGCCGGTCCACACATACACCGCCGTGCCCCAGACCAGGAATGCCCCACCGAAGGCACGGCCGAAACCTGCCAGCGCCCAATCCATCTGACCGGCCAGCAACCACGGCAGCGCGGACATCAGCGCGAAGGTAGCCGCCTTACCCAGGTAGATGACCTCGGGCGGATCCAGTTCGCGGCGTTTGTACACCGAAAGCGTCAAGGCCAGGACGGCATCGCGGCTGATCAGGATCACCGCAACCCACCAGGGCAGCAAACCGCGGATCACGAATGCGGCCAGTGTGGTCACCAGGTACAGCCGATCCACGAACGGGTCGAGCAGTGCGCCCAGTCGTGAGGACTGGTCGAGCAGGCGGGCCAACTTGCCGTCCAGGAAGTCGGTGACGCCGCTGAGCACCAGCAGCGCGAATGCCCAGCCGTCGGCGCGCACCACCAGCAGCAACCACAGGAACAGCGGCACACCAGCCAGTCGCAACACGCTCAGGACATTGGGGACGGTGAAGATGCGGTCGGCGAAGACGCCGCCCGCGGCCGGATCGCCCGCATTTCCCGGGTTGTCCGCGCCGGAGCGTTCGCCCGGTTCCGTTTTCCCCGATTCGGTTGTCACAGCCCGTGCATACCGCACCGACCCCGGTTCACGCCATCCGGGCACGCCGTCGCGCATATATTCGGTACTTACCTGCTGTGCGGTACGCCGCACCGACCCGAGTGACAGAATGAGTGCAAAACCATCTCACACAGTTGTCGCACGGTTCAGAGAGGGAAAGCATGCCAGCATTCGACTACGACGTGGTAGTGATCGGCTCCGGATTCGGCGGCAGCGTCAGTGCGCTGCGCCTGACCGAGAAGGGCTACCGGGTCGGAGTGCTCGAGGCCGGACGGCGCTGGCCCACCGAGGATATTCCGAAGACGAATTGGAATGTGCGCAAATCGATCTGGGCGCCGCGACTCGGTTTGACCGGGCCGCAACGGATCAGTGTGCTCGGCAAATGCGCGGTCTTTTCCGGCGCGGGTGTGGGCGGCGGTTCGCTCATTTACGGCAATACCCTCTACGAGCCGCTGCCGAACTTCTACACCGATAAGCAGTGGGCCCATATCACCGATTGGAAGGCCGAACTGGCGCCGTATTACGACCAGGCGCAGCGCATGCTCGGCGTTGCCCCGAATCCGCGGATGACGCCCGCCGACGAGGTGATCAAGGAGATCGCCGACGATCTGGGCGTCGGCGATACCTTCCACCCGACCAATGTGGGCGTCTTCTTCAACGAGGCCGATCCGGGCACCGAGGTCGAGGATCCGTACTTCGGCGGCGCGGGTCCGCACCGGCGCGGCTGTGTGCATTGCGCGCAATGTTTCACCGGCTGCCCGAACAATGCCAAGAACACCACCACGACGAATTACCTCTACCTGGCCGAAAAGGCCGGAGCCGAGGTACATCCGCTGACCACCGCGACCGCTGTTCGGCCGCTGTCCGGCGGCGGATATGCGGTCGAGACCGAGCGTTCGGATCGCTGGATCCGCAAGCAGCGCAAGACCTTTACCACCGGACAGGTGGTATTCGCCGGTGCGGCGCTCGGCACGCAGAAGTTGCTGCACAAAATGCGCGATGAGGCGATACTGCCGAATCTGTCACCGCGCCTCGGTGAACTGACCCGCAGCAATTCCGAGGCGATCCTCAATGTGGTCAGCCGCTCGCGTAGCGATTTCGCCGAGGGCATCGCTATCACCTCCTCGATCCATCCGGAGGCCGATACCCACATCGAGGTCTGCCATTACGGGAAAGGCCAGAACGCGCTGTTCCCGATGTCGGTGCCGATCGTGGACGGCGGCGCGTTCCGATTCCTGCGCTTCCTGCTGGCAATCGTGTTGCACCCGTTGGTATTCCTGCGCAGCCTCAATGCCCACCGCGCCTCGGAGAAGTCGGTGATCCTGCTGGTGATGCAGTCACTGGACAATTCGCTGACCTCCTACCGCAAACGCGGGCAGTTGAAGACCAAACAGGGCACCGGCGAACCGAATCCGACCTGGATTCCGATGGCGCACGATATCGGACGCCGGTTCAGCGCCAAGGTGAACGGCGATACCCACGGCCTGATCATGGATGTGCTGAATATCCCGGCCACCGCGCACTACATCGGCGGTTGCGTGATCGGAGAGGGGCCGCAGGCCGGTGTGGTCGACCCATATCAGCGGGTATTCGGCCACCCTGGACTGCACGTCGCGGACGGTTCGGCGGTCACGGCCAACCTCGGTGTCAATCCGTCGCTGACAATCACCGCCCAGGCCGAGCGCGCAATGGCCTTCTGGCCCAATAAGGACGAGGCCGACCCGCGTCCGGAACTGGGTTCGGCGTACCGGCGGATCTCCCCCGTCGCCCCGAAGCATCCCACGGTGCCCGCCTCCGCCCCCGGCGCGCTGCGACTGCCGATCACGCCGGTCGATCCCGCGGTGCCCGCAACCTGACCGCGAACCCGGACTTCGGCGCTCCCGCACGCGTCTGACTAACCTGGACCGTTGTGCTGGACAGTGGTATCGATCTTCGCTCATATGTTCCTGCGGAGGACGTCCGTGCCCGCGGGCGGACGCTGCGTCAACGGGTTCCGGTCTCGGCCCGGGATCGAGCGGTCACCTCGTCGACGCGACCGGACGTGCTCGACTTCATCGCCGCGAGCAATGCTGGTCGGTTGCCGCATCTGATACCGCTGCGGATCGGTCGGATGCTCGCCTCGCCGTTCACTTTCTATCGCGGCGCTGCCGGGCTGATGGCCGCCGATCTCGCGGGCAGTCCGGACACCGGGGTGCCCGCGCAGATCTGCGGGGACGCGCACGCCGCGAATTTCGGCCTGTACGGCACGCCGCGCGGCGAAATCGTCATGGACATCAATGATTTCGACGAAACGATCGTCGGCCCGTGGGAGTGGGATCTGGAGCGCTTGGCGGCCAGTCTGGTGCTGGCGGGCCGCGAAGGCGGTGCGGCCGAAGACGATTGCCTGCGGGCCGCGCGGGATGCGGCCCGGTCCTATCGCCTCGCCATCGATCATCTGGCCGAGCAACCGTTCATGGAATCGTGGAGCGCGCTGCCGGACGAGTCGATCATCAGTAGGGCAAGGGCAGATGATCTGCTCGACGACTTCAAGAAGGCCGCGAAGAAGGCGCGCAAGAATACCAGCGCCAAGGTGGTCGAGAAGTGGACCGAACATCTGGAGGACCACGAGACCGGGATCAGCAAGCACCGATTCGTCAGTGACCCGCCGATTCTCACGACGGTCGACGCAAAGGTCGCCGAGGAGATCATCGACGGTCTGGAGCGCTACGGCGATACCCTGCGCGAGTCTCGGCGCAACCTGCTGGCCCGATTCGCGGTGTCCGACACCGCCTTCCGCATTGTCGGCACCGGAAGCGTCGGACTGCACAGCTATGTGGCGCTGCTGCACGGTAATGCGGGTGAGGCACTGGTGCTGCAGTTGAAACAGGCCAATCCGTCGGCCCTTGCACCGTTCCTGCCCGCGCCGCCGCCAGCGCACGAGGGCGAGCGAATCGTGCAGGGCGCCAGGCTGGTTCAGTCCGAGACCGATATTCTGCTCGGCTGGACCACACTGCGCTCGGAGACCGGCGAACTGCCGTTCACGGTGCGCCAGTTCCGCAATATGAAGGGCAGCATCGATCCGGCGGCGCTGTCCTCGGACGATCTCGACGACTACGGCAGGCTGGCCGGCGCGCTGCTGGCCCGCGCACATTCGCGTTCGCTCGATCCGCGCCTGCTCGCCGGGTATTTCGACGGTGACGAGTCGTTCGAGGATGCTGTCGCGCGCTTCGCGGTGCGCTATGCCGATCGGACCGAGGCCGACCACGCCGAATTGGCAGATGCGGTGCGGGCTGGAAAGATCGCCGCCGAACAACCGCAGTAACACGCCGCGTCTGGTCGTAGGCGCGGCGAATCGGGCCGTGTTGTCCGTATCCTTGCCACCATCGAGTGATGACGTGAAGGGCGGTCGCGAATGCTCGTGCGAGTACAGAACCCGGCAGGCACCAATGCCGAGCGGGCGCTGATCGACTGGCTGCGCACTTGGAAGGATCCGGCCAGCCCACACGGTGTCGCCACGGTGAATTGCAGTCTGTTCCATAATGATCGGCTGCATCAGTTCGACGCCGTGGTCTGGACCCCGACCAGTTGCGTGGTGATCGAGGCCGAGGCGCTGGTCGCGCGCCAGGACGGCGTACTGGAGGTACCGCTCAGCGGGCCGTGGACGATTTCCGGCGAACCGGTCGCCGTGGAGGGCCGCGATCGGCGCACGCCGCTGGACAAATCGCGCGAACATACACTCGCACTGCAGAATTGGCTGGCCGCGCGCGGTCTCGGCCAGCGCGCGGTGCATGGTGTCGCACTGATCGTGCCGCTGCGCGGGGCCGAACTATCGATCAAACAGGAGTGGAGCGATCCGAGTTTCGATGTGATCCTCGGCAGCGATCCGGAACGGCTGCGGCACTATTTCGAGACGCTGGCCGATTCCGAGAAGAATATCCACCTGTGGACGGCCAACGATGTCGCGGTGGCATTCCGCAGCCTGGGCATCCTGCCCTATCTGCCCGCCCCGCAGGAGCTGATCAACGAGGGCTTCCTCGGCCCGATCGATATCACGCTGTGGCACGGTGGCCCGAACCAGGCGCAGGCGGAGGCATATGCCGAGGAGTTGGCGCAGGCCGAAAGGGATGCCAACGCATCGGGGCTGGTCATCGAATCGCCCTGGTACAGCCCGTGGAAGCTGTATCCGCGGCAGGCGGGCGATATGGATCTCGGGCGGGCGTTCATGCGGATCACCCTGGCAGTGGGCATGCTGATCGCCTTCGCCTGGGTGATCTGGTTTGTGGTCATCGCGATATTGACTTACGGGCCGGGGTGACGACGGGGGTCGACTGCTCCGGACTGTGGGGCCGCGCTCGACCACGAGTGCGAGGTGTAATCGCGACCGACAGTGCAGTTTTTGCATCACCTGCCGGACGTGATCGACCACGGTCCATTCCGAGATCTGCAGCTGGGTCGCGATCATTCGGTTCGTCATGCCGGTCGCGACCAGTACCGCGGTTTCGCGCTGTCGGTTGGTGAGTGCGTCCAGCGGCGATTCGACGGGCTGCTGATCCGATCCGGCATCCGACCGTGCGCCAGCGACCGACGGGGTCTGTTCGCGAGTGCCCTATCGTCGAGCGGTGATCGTCAAATGGGAGGGGTGGCTCGGCCGGGTCCGGGCGAACCTCGTCGTGCTGTGCGTGGTGCTCGTCGGCCTCGGCGTCGCGGTCGCGCTGCCGCTGACCTTTCCCCGCGACGGCGCGGCCACCGATCTGGATCGCGCACTCGCCCGGCCGATCCACTCGGCGATGGACGACCATTCCGGTGGCTATGAAGTGCTGGTGATCCCGAGCAACGGCTACATCCTGATCCCGCTATTGCTCGCGGGCGCCGCCTGGTTCGGCTTTCGGCGGCAGTGGCGGCGGGCCGTGGCGATGGTGGTGATTCCCGAGGTCGTGGTCGGGCTCAACAGCTGGGTGCTCAAACCGCTGTGGGATCGACCGCTGCACGATTATCTCGCGTATCCGAGCGGACATACCGTGCATCTGGTCGCGATCGCCGCCGCGTTCGTCGTGCTGACCGACTCGATGCGGGCGCGTGTCGTCACCAGCTTGATCGCCACCGTCGCACTGGTCTGTGCCGCGGTCGGCATGATCGGCCTCGGCTATCATCTGCCGACCGACATTCTCGGCGGTACGGCGGTAGCGATCGCGCTGGTCGTCGTGTGCTGGAAGCTCACCGGACGATTTCTCACGCAGCGGTTGCGCGTCGACTCCTAGATCGACACCGTCGTATGACTGCCGACCCGATCGAACACGCTCGCATCATCCAGCAGCGCCGCACGCAGCATGTTCTCCGGCACCCCCAGGCCCTCGACCAGTGTCAGCGCATCCGGTCGCAGCCGGTCGACCAGTTCATTGACACCGCGACGCACCGCCTTCGCACGCTCGACCGACATGAACCGGTGCATGATGAACCACGCCTGGTTCTCCTCGAGCATCGAGTAGACGTACAGATCGCAGACGGTCTCGGCGAGCTCGCGAGCCGCCGGATCCGCAATCCCGGCAATGCCTTCGATGAACGCCTCGAGGACCAGCCGGTCGATATGCGCGGCGCCCGCGGCGAGGATATGGTCCTGCGCATTGTTGAACGCCTCGAACGGTGCGGTGTCCTTCGCGCGGGCCTGCAGCCGATGTCCGGCGGTGCGCACCAGATAGTCCTCGCGATCGGCGAACAGCTGCAGCTGCACCGAGCGGCGGGACAGGTCGCCGTCGTCGACCGTGTCATCACTGCGGTCGCGCAGCGTCTGAATAAGTTGGCGCACACCGGAGCGCTTGCGCACCACATCACCGGCCATGGTGGCGGCGAAGCGCACCCAGCCCAGCGCGTCCAGATCGCGGATCTCATCGGAGTAGGCGGTGAGCACTTCCTTGGCCACCAATTGCGTGAGCACGACATTGTCGCCCTCGAAGGTGGTGAACACGTCGGTATCGCCCTTGAGCGTGACGAGGCGGTTCTCGGTGAGATAGCCTGCGCCGCCGCAGGCTTCGCGACATTCCTGGATGGCGCGGGTGGCGAATCGGGTTTGTGCGACCTTGAGTCCCGCGGCCCGTTTCTCCAGGGCGCGCTGCGCACCCGGATCGAGGTCCTGACCGGTCTGCACCAGATGCATGCGACGGACCAGGTCGTTCTGTGCGAACGCGAGTGCGTACGACCGGGCGATCAAGGGCAGCAGCCGTCGCTGATGACTGCGGTAGTCCAGCAGCAGGGTCTCCTGGCCACTGTCCGGATCCGAGAATTGGCGACGCTTCAGCGCATATCGCGTGGCAATGCTCAACGCGACCCGGGCACCGGCCGCGGCGGCACCTCCGACGCTGACCCGCCCGCGCACCAAAGTGCCCAGGGTGGTGAAGAATCGGCGGCTCGGATTCTCGATATCGGAGCGGTAGGTGCCGTCCGGTGCGACATCGGCATACCGGTTGAGCAGGTTCTCCCGGGGAATGCGGACCTGATCGAAGGTGATCCGTCCGTTGTCGACACCGAGCAGACCGCCCTTGAGGCCGTCGTCGTAGGTGGTCACTCCCGGCAGATCGGCGCCGCTTTCATCCCGGATCGGCACCAGGAAGCAGTGCACGCCCTGACTCTTCCCCTCGGTGATCAACTGCGCGAAAACCGCTGCCATCCTGGCATGTTCGGCCGCACCGCCGATGTAGTCCTTGCGCGCCGACGGTGTCGGCGAATGGACGACGAACTCCTGGGTCTGCGGATCGTAGGTGGCGGTCGTCTCGAGATTCGCGACATCGCTGCCGTGTCCGGATTCGGTCATCGCGAAACAACCGAGCAGATCCAGTGATATCAGCCGCTTGACCACATCGCGATGCCGTTCGGTCCCCAGGTTTTCCACGGCGCCGCCGAACAACCCCCACTGCACACCCGATTTCACCCACAGCGACAGGTCGGCGTACGCCAACATCTCCAGTGCGACCACTGCCTCCCCCGGTTCCCCCGTGCCCCCGTTCTCGCGTCGGAAACCACGCTCCGCGTAGCCCATCGATGCGATCGCCCGCATCTGCTCGAGCACCCGTGCCCGTGCCGCGCGGTAGTCCAGAGACGGATCGCCGGTGAACTGATCTCCGGCCAGTTGCACCCTGGCCTCGGCGCGTACCGCGCGCCATGGGCCGTCGAGTGCGTCGCGGAGGTGGTCCGATGTCGAGACGTTCTCGGTGTCAGGCATACCCCGACAGTAGCGTTTCGCGGGCATCCGGCGGGCCGTTCGAACAGAGCGGATGCTCCGGACATCGACCGCTGCCGGAGGTTTGACCAGCGGATTCAGTCCGCAGAAACAGCATGACACGACATCTTCGTAAAGTTCTTGCTTTACCATTGAACGCGTGTTTAATATACTAAACATGTGTTCAACCAGAGAGCCGTATCGCAAGGACCCGCCGAACTAGGAGGCGCCGCGTGACGCCGGCCCCGAATTCGGATCTCAGCACCGCAGCCCGCATTCGCGACATCGCGATCGAGGTGTTCGGTGACAACGGATTCCAGGTCGGAGTGCGCGCGATCGCCGCAGCGGCCGGTGTATCCCCCGGACTGGTCAACCATCACTTCGGCTCCAAGGACGGCCTGCGGGCCGCCTGCGACGAGCGGGTGTTGGAGTTGATCCGGGACCAGAAGTGGAAGACCGCCACCGAGACGAACGTCGCGAAAAGCATGCTCGCGGCCATGTCCGAGATCGAGACATACGGCCCGCTGGTCGCCTACATGGTGCGCAGCCTGCAGGCGGGCGGGCCGTTGGCCGAGTCACTGCTCGAGCACATGATCTCCGATGCCGAGGAGTACATCCAGGCAGGCGTCGAGGCGGGCACCATCAAACCGAGCCGTGACCCGGCCGCGCGGGCCAGATATCTGACGACACTCAATGTCGGCGCGACCGTCCTGTACTTCACCCTGCTGCAAAACCGCGGCGAAAAGCTCGACTACCGCAAGCTCGTTCGCTCCTTGACCGAGGAGTTCGTGCTGCCCGCCGCGGAGCTCTACACCCAGGGATTCCTAACCGACCCAACGATTTTGGACACCCTTACCAAGGAGACCTGATGTCCGACATCATCGAAGTTCGCGATCTGCACAAGAACTTCGGCCACTTCGCCGCCCTGAACGGGCTGGATCTCGCGGTCCGCGAGGGCGAAATCCATGGCTTCCTCGGCCCGAACGGCGCGGGTAAGTCGACCACCATCCGCATCCTGCTCGGCATCCTGCAGGCCAGCTCCGGCGAAGTCCGCCTGCTCGGGCGCGATCCGTGGACCGATGCGGTCGAGCTGCACCGTGAAATCGCTTATGTACCAGGGGACGTCACACTATGGCCGTCGTTATCCGGCGGGGAAACCATCGACCTACTGGCCAGAATGCGCGGGGAAATCAATGCGCAGCGCCGTGCCGAATTGATCGAGCGATTCGATCTGGATCCGCGCAAGAAGGCGCGCACCTATTCCAAGGGCAACCGGCAGAAGGTCGCATTGATCTCCGCGCTCGCCTCCGATGTGCGCCTGCTACTGCTCGACGAACCGACCTCAGGTCTGGATCCGTTGATGGAACAGGTTTTTCGCGAATGCGTCGAGGAGGCCAATCAGCGTGGCACCACGGTTCTGCTGTCGAGTCACATCCTGTCCGAGGTGGAGGTGCTGTGTGACCGGGTGACCATTATCCGAGCCGGACGTACCGTCGAGAGCGGATCGCTGTCGGATATGCGGCACCTTTCGCGTACCTCCATTACCGCCGAATTGCTCGGCGACCCAGGCGATCTCAGCCGAATCACGGGTGTCGAGGACATCGAACGCGATGGTTCGACGCTGCGCTGCCAGGTGGACGGCGAACATCTCGGCGAGTTGATCCGGATCCTCGGCGATGTCGGAGTGCGCAGCCTCACCAGTGCGCCGCCGACGCTGGAGGAACTGTTCATGCGGCACTACCACGTCGACGGCGCGACATCCGAGCAGGCCAGGGCGACCATGGAGAAGGTGGGATCATGACAACCGCAACCGCGGGCGGCAGGCATTACGCCACACCCGCCGTGCGCGGATCGGCCGACTTCGCCGGTACCGGGCAATTACTGCGACTGTTGCTGCGCCGCGACCGAATTGTGTTGCCGCTGTGGGTACTTGCTTTCGGACTGCTGCCCGCCGCCTATGTCGGCAGCGCCAAGGCCGTCTACACCACGCAGGCCGACCTCGATCATGCCGCGAAGTCGGTCATGGAAAGCCCGGCGCTCGTTGCCATGTACGGGCCGGTCTTCAGCACCGATCTCGGCTCGGTCGGACTGTGGAAGGCCGGGCCGTTCTACGCGATGATCGCGATCGCGACAATCCTCACCGTCATCCGGCACACCCGGGTCGAGGAGGAGACCGGTCGCGCGGAATTGGTCGGCGCCACCAGCATCGGCCGCTATGCCGGGTTGACCGCCGCCATGATCATGACGGCGACCGGCTGTCTGATCGTCGCCATCCTGAGTGCCCTCGCGCTCTCCGGCAGTGACCTACCCGCCGCCGGTTCGCTGGCCTACGGTGCAACTCTCGGCTGTTCCGGTCTGGTCTGGGCCGGGGTCGCCGCGATCGCGGCGCAGGTGAGCGTGGGCGCACGGGTCGCGCGCGGGGTGGCGTTCGGGACACTCGGCACGGCCTTCGCGCTGCGCGCGGTCGGCGACGCCGGAAACGGTGTGCTGTCGTGGTTTTCGCCGCTCGGCTGGTGTATCAATCTGCGGCCGTATGCGAATGAGCGCTGGTGGGTGTTGATTCCGCTGCTCACCGTCGCCATTGTTACCACCGTCGCCGCGTATATGCTTCTGCGGCAACGTGATACGGGCTCGGGCCTGCTCGCCGAGCGACCCGGCGCGCCGGTAGCGGCGCCCACGCTCTCCGGTCCATCCGGACTGGCTTGGCGGCTGCAGCGGGGCTCGCTGCTGGCCTGGTCCGTCGGTTTCCTGCTCTACGGATCGCTGATGGGCGGCGCCATCAACAGCGTCGGCGATATGCTCGACAACAGTAAGCAGGTCCGCGACGTGATCAACCGGATGGGCGGCACCGATATGCTGCAGAATTCGTTCATCACGTTCGCCCTCAGCATGCTGGCCATCGCGGCGTCGGCCTACTCGATCTCGGCCGTGCTGCGGCTGCACGAGGAGGAATCCAGCCAGCGCGCCGAGGCCACGCTGGCCGGTTCGGTGAGCCGTGAACGCTACGCGATGAGCCACATCGGCATCGCGCTGCTCGGACCGGTGGTGCTGCTGTTCCTCGCGGGTGCGGCGGTCGGAGTCATCTATGGCATCTCGGATGGCGATCTGGCGGGCAAGGTGGGCGACTGCCTCGGCGCGGCGGCAGTGCAACTGCCTGCGGTGTGGGTGCTTACCGCCATCACTGTGGCGGTCTACGGTCTCGCGCCCCGCTATACGCCGGTTGCCTGGGGCGTGCTGAGCACGATGATCATCATCTTCGTCGTCGGCGCGCTCGACGGGCTCCCCCAGTGGACGCGCGATCTGGTGCCCTTCACCCACCCGCCGAAGCTGCCCGGCTCATCCTTCGAGGCCACGCCGATCCTGTGGCTGCTCGGGATCGTGGTCGTGCTGCTCGGGGTCGGGATCGCGGGCTTCCGCCGCCGCGATCTGCGCTGAGATTCGGACCAGTGCCCCGCAACGAGTTCACCGCTCGTTGCGGGGCGCTGTTGCGCGTTCGGAGTCGTCGAGGAACCGCCACGCGGTGTCTGGCCAGAATCGGAGGCGCAGGCTAGGTTCCGAGGTCGAAGCGGATACCGGAACGTAGCAGCGCGGTGGCGGACAGCCCGAACATGCGGTGGAAAGTTTCGCTGAAGTGCGACGGGGTGGCGAAACCGGCATCTGTGGCGCATCGGGTGAGATCGCGGCCGTCCGCGGCGTCTCGCAGTGCGTGGATGACCCGGGCCCACCGCTGGTAGCCGCGAAATGTGGTGCCGCTGCGCTGGGCGAACAAGCGGAGAAAATGGGGGGTGGACAGGCCCAGGTTCGCGGCGACCGCATCGGCACGGAAGGTGCGATTCGGATCCCGGCGGATCGCGGTGGCGACCCGCTCGATCCGCGGATCGGCAATCGGCGCCCGACCTGCACTGGCCCGAGCGAAGATCTGGTCCGGATCCACGTCATCGCCACGGCACAGCTCGACGAGCTCCTGTTCCCGTCGGTGGCCGAGACCGTAAGGCCCGGTGGTCACCGTCATCTCGTCCGCGATGGCGGTTGCCGGCGCGCCGGCGGGATCGACGAACAGCAGCAGGATCCACTCTCCCGGTGCGAGGACGCGGTGCACCGAGTGGGCGGGGGCGAACGAACTACCGGTGCGTACGTCCCCGTGTGCGGCTGTCTCGAGGATGAACGGCCCATGCAGGCCCACGCTGAGCACCGCTACCGAGACCGAATGCGGGTCTACGCCCAGCTCTGGCCCGATGTACCCGACATGCCCCGGCCGCAGCCACACCATCGGCGATATTGCCGGACCGCATATTTCCGAAAGCGCACCCACCGTCACAGCTGCCAGGGTATCGCTGCGTCGTTCGGAACACAGCGGCCGATGAAGAGCATCACGAACAGCCCGGAGGGCACATCATGCGAGGCAAAGTTCCCCTTGCTGGAGCAGCGGTCGGTGAACAGTTCGTCGAAGACGGGACAGCAATGACCACCATCGACGTTGCCGAGACGAGAGAGCAGTCCCCACCATCACCCGATGCCGATGCCGTGGCGGGCCACAGCGTGGCCGGGTTGCTGCGTCCTTATCTGGGGAGTTTCGGCGCTCTTGTCATCTTTCAGGCGATCGGTGCTGTCGCGGGTCTGGCGCCTTTGCTGGCTGTTGTCGAATTGGGTCGAATTTTTTTGTCGCCCTTACCGATCGATCACGGTCACGTCTGGATCGTCGTGATAGCGGGTGCGGTCGGGTTGTTGATCCGGCTGTTGTTCACGGCCGCATCATCGGGAATCGGGCATATTGTCGATGGCCGGGTGCAGCTGTCGTTCCGCAGGCAATTGGCGGCACGGTTGGGGCACGTACCTATCGGCTGGTTCTCCCGGCGCCGGACCGGCGAATTGGCAAAGGTGGTGGGTGAGGACGTCAGTGCCGTGCACCCGTTCATCGCCCACGCCCCGGGCGAGCTCATCGCCGCCTTCGTGGTGCCACTGGCGTCACTGATCTATTTGTTCACCATCGACTGGCGGCTCACCCTGATCACGCTGATACCGGTGGTGTTGGCGGTGGCGCTGGTCCCGCTGATGATGACCCCGACGCGGCAGCGCGAGCAGGAAGAGTTCGATGCGGCCATGGGACGGATTTCGAATTCCGTCGTCGAATTCGTACAGGGCATCTCGGTGGTCAAGGCGTTCGGCGGATCCGGGCGCGCGCACAGTAAATTCCGCACGGCCGCAGACGATTTCGTCGCCGCCTTCTACCGGTGGGTGCACGGTGTCTCCGCGATCGCCGCGGGCATGCAGCTGGCACTGTCACCACCTTTCGTGCTGCTGGTCGTGCTGATCGGCGGTGCGGTTCTGATCACCAACGGCGGCATGGCCCCAGCCGATCTGCTGCCGTTCCTGCTGCTCGGACTCGGCCTGACCGCTCCGGTGGCGGCCCTCGGCCACGGCTTCGACGATATGCAGGCCGCCCGGCGTGCGCTCGGACGAATCCAGGAAGTGCTTGCGGTGCAGTCACTTCCGGAGCCCGCGCACCCGGTCGCACCACAGGGGCATCGGGTGGAACTGCGCGAGGTTCGATTCGGTTACGACGACGAGCACGAGGTACTGCGCGGGATCGACCTGGTGCTGGCGCCCGGGACGGTCACCGCGATCGTCGGGCCGTCGGGCAGTGGAAAGTCCACCCTGGTTCAGCTTTTGCCGCGGTTCTTCGATCCGACGCACGGGTCGGTCACCCTCGGCGGTGTCGATCTGCGCGAAATCGGCAGTCGGGAGCTCTACCGGATGGTCTCCTTCGTCTTCCAGGATGTTCGACTGCTGCGCGCGTCGGTCGCGGACAATATCGCGCTCGCGGTACCGCATGCCGACCTCGATGACGTGGTGCGCGCAGCCCGGCTGGCGAATATCCACGATCGAATTCTCGAACTGCCGCACGGATACGACACCGTGATCGATGCGCAGGCGGGATTGTCCGGCGGTGAGGCACAGCGGATTTCGATCGCGCGTGCACTGCTCGCCTACACACCCGTGCTGGTGCTCGACGAAGCGACCGCTTTCGCCGACCCGCAGACCGAACAGGCGGTGCGTCAGGCCTTGGCGACGTTGCAGGGCGATCGGACCATTCTGGTCATCGCCCATCGCATGGAGACGATCGCCGACGCCGACACCGTGGTGATGCTGGAGTACGGGTCCATCGTCGAGCACGGCAGGCCCACCGAACTCCTCGCACAGGGTGGAAAGTTCGCGGCGTTCTGGCAATCACAACGATCGGCAATCGACACCGAAACCCCTTGGGGGATGCCAACCGGCGGGGCGGGTAATTACGGCGCCCCACAAGGAGACGAGCGATGATTCGAATGCTACTGCGCGTGCTGGGACCCGAGTACGCCAAGCCGGTGCGTCGCACCTTGGTCCTTATGACGACGACCGCGATAGCCGAGGGTTTGTCCTACGCACTGCTGGTTCCCGTACTGCGGGAACTGTTCGGGAGCACGCCCGCAGCCGCCCTGCCCTGGCTGATCGCATTCGCGGCCGCCGTCGCGGTCTACGCGGCGCTGCGCTATCGCAGCGATCTGTCCGGCTTCCGGGTCGGGACCACCCTGTTGCGCGGTATGTATCACCGGCTCGGCGACCATCTGGCCCGATTGCCGCTGGGCTGGTACGGCCCGGGCCGTGTCGGGGAGGTGTCCGTCCTGGCCAGCCGCGGTGTGCTGCAGGCGATGAGCGTGATCGCGCATCTGCTGGCCCCGTTCATCTCCGCCGCGGTGACTCCTCTGACAATCGTCGCCGTGATGTTCGCCTTCAACTGGCAACTGGGGTCGGCCGCATTGCTGGCCGCCCCGATCATTGCGGCGATCCAGATCTGGACCGGACGCTCAATGGCCGCCGACGATGCGCAGCGCCACGAACGCGACCACGATGCCACCGGACGCGTCATCGAATATCTCCAGGCCCAACCGGTGCTGCGGGCGGGCGGGCGGACCGCCGAACGCTTCCGGTTGCTCGACGACTCACTGCACGAAGTCCAGCGCACATCCCGCCGCACCACGCTGTCGGCGCTACCGGGCATCTTGGGCCTGGCGATCACGGTGCAGGCGACATTCACCGCCCTACTCACCCTGGGTGCCTACCTCGCCCTCGGCGGAGCTGGGCTACCCGGTCGCTCCGCAACCTCCGCTCCCATCGGCGCGGCAGAGCTTTTGGCGATCCTGGTGCTGGCCGCCCGCTGCGCGGAGCCGCTGCTGTCGCTATCGGAAATCGGCGGCAAACTCCGCAGCGCGCGTTCGGTGCTCGCGCGACTCGAGACGGTATTGCGCACCGAACCGCTACCGCAAGCTCCCGACCCGATCCAGCCGGTGGGTGGTGACCTGGAGTTCGAATCCATCACCTTCCGCCGGGGCGATCGCACCGTGTTCGACGATGTGTCGCTGTCGGTACCAGCGGGCCAACGGCTTGCCGTCGTCGGACCGTCGGGAGCGGGAAAAACCACCCTGCTGCAATTGCTCGGGCGGTTCTACGACGTGGACGCGGGCGCAGTCCGGGTCGGTGGCGTGGATGTACGCGCGATCGCCACCGACGTGCTGATGGACCAGATCGCCATCGTCTTCCAAGATGTCTATCTCTTCGACGGCACCATCGAGGAAAACGTGCGCCTCGGCCGTCCCGACGCCGAGGACGCCGAAGTGCGGGCGGCAGCGACCGCAGCGCGGTTGGACGAGGTGATCGAGCGATTGCCCGGCGGCTGGGCAGCGCATGTCGGCGAGGGCGGCGCACTGCTTTCCGGTGGTGAACGCCAGCGGGTTTCGATCGCGCGAGCACTGCTGAAGAATGCGCCCATCGTGCTGCTGGACGAGGTGACCTCGGCACTGGATCCGGTGAACGAGGCAGCCGTCCACGAAGGTATCGAGCGCTTGATGGCGGGGCGGACGGTCGTGCTGGTCGCGCATCGGCTGCGTACCGTCCAACGCGCCGATCGCATCGTCTTCCTGGACGGCGGCAGGATCGTCGAACAGGGCACGCACGACGAACTCCTGCACCGCGCCGGCCGCTACGCCGAGTTCTGGAATCTCTCCCTGACATCTTGACCAGCCGATACAGACATTCGGGTATGCAAGTGTTCGTGTCACCAATGGGAACACCTACCAGCTGTGGGTAACGTCTGCTCCGTTATCAAAGCGAAATAAGCAGACGAGGCATATGTCGAGGATTACCCGAAGCTTTACCCGGCTGACCGCGGGCGCTGCCGCGGGTTTGATCGGACTTGCCGTGGCGGCGTTGCCCGCGCAGGCACAGCAGAGTCCGGACAACCCGCAGTACGCGCCGACAATGCTCATTCTGGACGCGTCCGGTTCCATGCAGCGCCCCGATCCGGCAGGCACCATGATGGATGCCGCCAAGACCGCCGTGCGAAACTTCGTCGGTTCGGCACCCGCGGAATCCAAAGTGGGGCTGACCGTTTACGGCACGAGCACCGGAAATACCGAGGCGGAGAAGGCATCCGGCTGCCGTGACGTCCGGGTCCTGCACAAACCCGAAACCCTGGACCGGACCGCATTGACCAGCGCGGTCGACGGGATCAAAGCTAGCGGCTGGACACCGATGGGCACGGCACTGCGCCAGGCCGCAGAGACCCTGCCGAAATCGGGACCGCGCTCGATCGTCCTCGTCTCCGACGGCGACGACACCTGCTCCCCACCCGATCCCTGTGAAGTCGCTCGCGAATTGAAAAAGCAGGGGCTCGATCTCATCGTGCACACCATCGGATTCGCCGTCGACGCCAAGGCCCGCGCCCAGCTGACCTGCATGGCGCAGGCCACCGGTGGTACCTACAGCGACGCCGCCGACGGTCCCGCACTCGAACGGACACTGCCGCGCATATCATCGGCCGCCCTGCGCAATTACAAGGCCGTCGGCATACCGATCACCGGCGCGCCGACCTACGCCGCCGCGCCGGTCGCCGCCCCGGGCCAGTATCTGGACACCATCGGGCAGCAGGAAAAGCGCTACTGGGCAGTCGATGTCCCGGCGGGAGCGACCACGTACTTCAGTGGCACCCTGTCCTTTCCGCGACTGCGCGATATTTCCCCGACCGACGATCTGAACGTGCTGCAAATGCGGGTCTACGGTGCGGATGGCGAGGACTGCAATGTCTTCGAATTCGAGAGCTCCACCAAATCCAGCGACGGTGTCGCGCTCACCGTGGCGAAGGCCTTCGACGGTGCGACCAAGGAACGCAAGGGCAACAGCGGCTCCGATAAATGCAAGGGCGGCGGCCGCTACTACTTCCAATTGACCTGGGAGAAGGTATCCGCCGGTGTGCCGGAACGACTTCCGATCGAACTCATCGTCGGTATCGAACCCGCGGTGACCGATGCCGGTCCGGTCGCGGTCGCACCGCCGACGACCTTCGTTGAAGCGAGCGGTGCGGGTACGCCGGTATCCGGCGGCTCATCGTTCACCGTGGCAGGTACGCTGCCGGGCAGCGGTCGCTACACCGATGCGCTGCAGCCGGGTGAATTCGTGTTCTATCGCGTCAGATTGGACTGGGGTCAGGGCCTCGCCTATCGAGTTCGGTTCGGGGCCAACGGCGTTCGCGGACTCGACAACCTCTCCAATATCCGAACCACCCTCTACAGCCCGATCCGCGAGGAGATCGATTCGGACTTCTCCTCCTATACCGGCACCGAGGGTGTCCTGCCGACCAATAAGGCGATAGCCACGGTGCCGATTCGGTACAACAACCGCAAGGCCGACCAGCTGGAGTCACGGCGGGAGGCGGTGGCCGGTTGGTACTACATCGCCGTCAAACTCGGCTCGACCTTCGAACAGGGTGAAAACCGCCCGGTATCGGTGCAATTGGATCTCACCGACACCGACACCAAAGAGAACGGCCCGCAGTATGCGAGCACGATCGGCGAGGGCGTTTTCGGTGAGAATTCCACCGGTGTGAAGACACCGACGAGCCGCACGCCCGGCGCGGCCCCCGCGGTCGCGGAATCGCGGGCGTCCGAATCGGATTCGCCGACCGGTTGGATCATGACCGGTGTGATCTGCGTTGTGATCATCGGCGTGGCCGGTGTGCTGATCGGATTGCTCGTCACACGCAGGCGACGCGGTTAGCCGAAAGCCCGCTGGCACCATCGGGTGTCAGCGGGCTGCTTCGAGACCGAGTTTCCCGGCGAGGCGGGTCAAGTATGCGCGTACGTCATCGGCATCGCGATCCGGCAGACCGAAAACCGCTTCGGTGATACCCAATTCGGCCCACCGCGCGAGTTGTGTGGCATCGTGACGTCCGGCCAGCGCAATGACTTCCGGACTGCCCTCGCGCTCGTGTTCGCGCCAAACCCGGTGCAGCAGTGCGATCTTCTCCCCGAGGCCCTCCTCGGTGGGGGTGGTCAGCCAGCCGTCGGCATTCTTGGCCAGCCAGGTGAACGACTGTTCTGTCCCGGCCGCGCCGAGAATCACCGGAATCCGTTTCTGCACCGGCTTGGGCCAGGACCAGCTCGGCCCGAAATTCACGAATTGCCCCGCGAAGCTGGCCTCCTCCTCTGACCACAATGCGCGCATCGCATCCAGATGTTCACGCAATACCGTCCTGCGCTTATTCGCGGGGACCCCATGATGCGCCATCTCATCGGTATTCCAGCCGAAACCGACGCCGAGGCTGACCCGGCCGCCGGACAGATGATCCAGTGAGGCGAGGGTTTTGGCCAGGGTGATCGGATGGTGTTCGGCGGGTAGGGCGACCGCGGTGGACAGCGTGATCCGGCTGGTGACCGCCGCCGCGGTGGCCAGCGCGACCCATGGGTCCAGCGTGCGCAGATACCGGTCGTCGGGCAGGCTCGCATCCCCGGTGCGCGGATGGGCCGCCGCCCGAACCACCGGGATATGGGTGTGTTCGGGCACGTAGAAGGCATCGAATCCGGCTTGTTCGGCGGCCGCGGCCGCATCGGCGGGCGTAATGCCCCGGTCACTGGTGAACAACACAATTCCGTACCGCACCGTGCACGCTCCCATCTGCAAATTAGAACAAGTTCTATCACTTTTGGCGGCTTCGACCAAGTGTCCGGACATCCGTCCAGCCCTCGAGGCGGTCCCTCGGACCACTGCGGATGCGAACCCGGGCCTCGGTTGACTACGGTCGCGCTCATGGGTCCGGACATATTTCCAGGAGGAGACGACACCGCCCCCGGCGATCAGGCGGCCAGGCGGCCGCGATTGCGCTTCCTGCGAGCGCCCCGCGTTCCGGTCGTCAAACAGGCGGTCGATCTGCTGGTCGCCGACCGTCCGGCCACCGCCGATCACATCGTCGCCGCGCCCACGCCGCTGCAGCCGATCGATCTCACCGACGATGCCCGCGTCGCCGAGGTGCTCGATCTGGCCGTGCGGGTGGGCGAGGTGGTGCTCGCCTCGGGTACGGGTGTCAACGACACGATGACCCAGGTGCGTTTCATCGCCGCCACCTATGGACTGGCGCGCTGCGATATCGACGTCACCTATGACGCGATCAGGATCTGGGCCGACCGCGGTCCACTGCTGCCGCCCGCCAGCAGCATGCGGGTGGTCAAATACCGATCCCTCGACTTCACCCGTTTGGCCGCGGTCGACCGGCTCACCCGCCGCATCCGCAATGAGGTCGTCCCACCCGTGGACGCGCGCGCTCGTTTGGATGCGATCACCTCAGCGCCGCATCCGTACCACCGCTGGGTCGCCACCTTCGGCTGGTCGCTGCTGGCCGCATCGATCGCGGCGCTGCTGGGCGGCGGCTGGCTGGTCGCCGCGGTCAGCTTCGGCACCACCCTGGCCATCGACCGCGTCAATCGCGTGCTGAATCGCTACGGTCTGCCGTTCTTCTTCCAGCATGTGGTGGGCGGCGCCGTCGCGGCGACACCGGCGCTGCTGCTGGCCACCCTGGCGGCAACCCTGCATATCGATGTCGACCCGACGCTGGTCATCGCCGCCGGAATCACCGTGCTGCTCAGTGGTTTGCAGCTGGTCGGTGCGGTGCAGGACGCGATAACCGGCGCGCCGATCACCGCGACCGCCCGCATGCTCGAGGTCATGATGATGACCGGCGGCATTATCGCGGGCATCGCGATGGCACTGCGGATCGGCGATATGCTCGGCGCCACGATCCCACCGGTCTATCTGACCTCCAGCCGCGATATCACCGATCTGCCGATCAAGATCGCGGCTGGTGCGGTGGCCGCGCTGGCGTTCGCACTCGCCTGCTACGCCGAACGCCGCGCACTCGCCGCGGCCGCCTTCGGTGGTGCGGCGGGCACGATCTGTTTCCTGCTCGTACAGCATCTGGGCTTCGGTCCGGTGATCTCCTCCGCGGTCGCCGCGACGCTGGTCGGTCTGGCCGGTGGTCTGATGGCACGGCGGGCGCTGACTCCACCGCTGGTCGTCGCGCTCGCGGGCATCACGCCACTGCTCCCGGGTCTGAAGGTGTATCGCGGGCTGTTTGCCCTGCTCAACGACGAGCTGTTGATCGGAGGCAATCAGGTTCTCGCCGCGGTCGGCGTCGGGTGTGCGCTGGCCGCGGGCGTCACCCTCGGCGAGTGGTTCGACCGCACCGTGCGCCGTCCGCGCATCCTGAGCCGATTCGGCTCGATCCGCCGACCGGTCATCGTGCACCGGCGCCGACTTCCGCGCCATCCGCATCGTCGCGAATCCGGCCGTCGATCATGATGCACCGGTAGCCGGCAGGGGCGGCCGGTATGGTTATACGGAATGGTTAGGGTGCCCAAAGCCAACGTCGGCATCGGTGAGGTGGTTCGGATATGTCGGATACGGTCCCGTTCTCCACGGCGATCCGCACCGCCACTGCACAGCAGCACGAAGCGGCGGAGAACTCTTCGTTCATCAGTGACATGCTCGGCGGCGAACTCGGCATCGACTCCTATCACCGCTACACCGCCCAACTCTGGTTCATCTACCGCGCCTTGGAAGACCGCTGGGACGCCCTGGCCGACGATCCGATCGCGGGTCCGTTCATCCGTCCGGAACTGGCCAGGACCGCGGAGTTGGAACGCGACCTCGCCCACCTCATCGGACCCGACTGGCGTGCTGCCCTCGAAGCGCTGCCCGCCACCGCCGCCTACGCCGCGCGCATCGACGAATGCGCCCGCGAGTGGCCCGCCGGATATATCGCGCACCACTACACCCGATATATCGGCGACCTCTCGGGCGGCCAGGTCATCCGTGGCACCGCCGAGAAGTTGTGGAACCTCCCGCATCGCGGCGACGGTGTGCGGTTCTACGTCTTCGACGCCCTCGGCAATCCGGCGGCCTTCAAACGCGAATACCGCGGCCTGCTCGACCAATTGCCGCTCGACGATCTCGAACGCCGCCGCGTACTCGACGAGGGACAGCGGGCCTTCGCACTGAATACCGCCGTATTCGCCGAACTCGCCGCCGAATTCCCGGCACGGCGCCCCGGCTGAGTCTCAGTACGCCTCTCCGCGCGGGCGACCGCCGCACCAATCGTCTTGGCGATCAACGGCAGATACACGATCATCGACCAGTTCTCGACAGAGGACAGCTCAGGACGCACCGCATCCTCGAACGACAGATCCGAGCGTCCGATCACCTGTCACAGACCGGTGATGCCTGGGTTCACCCGCAGCCTGCGCCGCATATTGCTGTCGTAGATGTCGACCTCGCGCAGTACCTCCGGACGCGGGCCGACCATGCCCATCTCACCGCGCAGCACGTTGGGGAACTGGGGTAGCTCGTCGCGGCTGAACTTGCGATTGGTCTTGCCGATCGGGTGATCGGCGGAGCGTCCTTCATCTTGAAGAACACCGGATTGCCGCCGGTCGCCTCGATGAGCGCCGCGACAGTGCCGGCGGGGCGCCGGGTCATCGGGCGCCCCACTGCTGCGTGGGCATCCTGGGGTGAGAATCGCTCACCCTCGGGTTTGCTGGGCGATCCCTGAGGTTCCTACTTTCGGCGGGGCGGAGCGACGACAGTCATATGTAGTCCCGATGACGTCCATCCCCCGGAGGAATACGCACTATGCAGCCGAGTTACGTCCACCACGTCCGGCAGCAAGTATGCGAATACGGGGATACGAGGTCCTACACATACCTGCGTGAGGCCGGTCGCGAGCTCGTCGAGGAGATTGTCAGCTATCGCGAACTCGATCGCGACGCCAGGGCCGTGGCCGGTTGGTTGGCCGATCGTCCGGAGTCGACGCAGCCCGTTGTTCTCCTCTACCAGGACGGTATGGCGTTTCTGCGGGCATTTCTCGGCTGCCTGTATGCCGGTGTCGTGGCCGTTCCCGCGCCGCTGCCGAACTACGAGCGCAGCGCCGACCGACTAGCGGGCATAATCGCGGATTCCGGCGCCCGGTTGGTGCTCACGACCACCCAGTTCCAGCCACTGGTCGCGGCGACCACAACTGCGGTCGTCGTCGCCACCGACGGCCCGCTCGGCGACCCCGACGCCTGGCAGATGCCCGATATCGACTCCCGGACGATCGCATTCCTGCAATACACCTCGGGATCGACTGGCACCCCGAAGGGTGTCGTCGTGACGCACGGCAATCTCATGCACAACGAGGCGGCCATCGCCGCCGGGGGCGGGCTGGACGATACCGCGACCGGTGTCGCCTGGATCCCGCACTTCCACGACATGGGCCTGATCGGCTTTCTGCTCGGGGCGGTGTACTCCGGCGGGAATCTGGTGTTCATGTCGCCGATGACATTCCTCAAGCGTCCAGTGCGCTGGCTGCAGGCCATCAGCAAGTACCGAGCAACCTACACCGGCGCGCCGAACTTCGCATACGACCTGATCGTGCGCCGAGTAACCGACGAGCAGCTGGCCGATCTCGATCTCAGCGGTCTGCGGTCCGCGTTGTGCGGCGCCGAGCCGGTTCGCGAACGGACCGTGGCGGCGGTAAACGAGCGGTTCTCGGTCGCAGGATTGCAGCCCACGGCATTCCTGCCGGCCTACGGCCTGGCGGAGGTGACGCTGCTCGCCAGCTACGGACGGATCGACGCGGCACCGGTCTACCTCGACGCCGGGCGCGATACCCGGCTCGTCAGCTGCGGACGCGCGGCGCGCGGTCTCGACATCCGCATTGTCGACCCGCACACGCGTAAACAGGTGCCGGACAACACTGTCGGCGAGATCTGGATTCGCGGCGACAGTGTTGCCGCTGGCTATTGGAACTGCCCCGAGGAGACCCGCGAGACCTTCGACGCGCACATCGGTACCGAGGGCCCGTTCCTGCGCACCGGGGATCTCGGTCTGCTGCACGACGAGGAGCTGTTCGTCGCGGGCCGCCTCAAGGATCTCCTGATCATCAACGGCCGCAACCTGTATCCCCAGGACGTCGAGGAACTGGTGGGCGCGCTGCATCCGGCACTCGCCGGCAGCGTCGGCGTCGCCGTATCCGTCGACGCGGGTGGCCGGGAACGACTGGTCGTGCTGCATGGCATCAAGAAGGCACTGCTCGGCGAGGCCACACTCACCGAGCTGACCTCGGCGATCAAAATCGCGGTCGCCCGAGGATTCGATGTGCCCGCGCCGAATGTCGTTCTCGTAGAAACCCGTTCGGTGCATCACACCACCAGCGGCAAGGTCCAACGCAGCTCGATGCGGGCGGCGTTCCTGGACGATCGCGTCGAGGGTGTCCTGCACGAAGATCTCGAACCGGCACTGAGCCGATCACTGACCGTCTGACCGACCCGTATCGCCGAGGAGCCGAATATGTTCGACACAGTCGCCGCCTGCCCGACAACGATCCAGGGCTGGCTCGTGCAGCGCGTCGCGGATTACACCGAACGTGCACCGCACCAAGTGGATCCGGCGGTCCCGCTCGCCGAACTCGGTCTCGACTCGGCTTCAGCGGTGACCCTGTGCGGTGAGATCGAGGACCGGTGGTCACTCGATGTCGACCCGACCCTGGTCTTCGACTACCCCACCATCGCCGATATCGCCGCCCACCTCGCCGCCGAATTCGCCCACGCCGCATGACCGATATCGCCATCGTCGGCCTCGACTGCCGATTCCCGCAAGCACCCGATCCGAATGCACTGTGGCAGATGCTGCTCGAAGGACGAGACGCGATTTCGGAGGTGCCCGCGAACCGCTGGCATGCCGACGACTTCCACGATCCGGCCGGTGCGCCCGGCACGATCAATACCCGCAGCGGCGGATTCATCGCCGACGCGGACGCGTTCGACCACGAATTCTTCGGTATCGCACCGCGGGAAGCCGAAGCGATGGATCCCCAACAGCGCCTACTACTGCAGTCCACCTGGCGCGCCTTCGAAGATGCCGCACTCGACCCTCGGGCGCAGTCCGGCACGCGCACCGGGGTTTTCGTCGGCGTGATGGCCAACGAGTGGGCGAATCTGCAGATGAGCGACTATGCCGCCATCACACCGCAGCACGGTTCGGGCAACGGGTATTTCATGACCGCGAACCGGCTTTCATATCAGCTCGATCTGCGCGGTCCGAGTATCGCGGTCGATACCGCTTGTTCGTCATCGCTGGTCGCGATCCATCTCGCCTGTGGCGCACTGGCTTCCGGCGAATGCGATCAGGCGGTCGCCGGTGGTGTGAACCTCGTTCTCACCCCGGCTGTCGGCGTGTTCTACACCCAGGCGGGTCTGTCCGCACCGGATGCCCGGTGTAAACCGTTCAGCGGCAACGCCGATGGGATCGTGCGCGGCGAGGGTGTCGCCGTGCTCGTTCTACGACGGTTGGCCGATGCGGTGGCCGAGGGTCTGCCGGTCTACGCGGTGATCAAGGGCAGCGCGGTCAACTCCGACGGCCGCAGCAACGGCATCACCGCGCCGAACCGGTGGGCACAGCAGCAGGTGATCACCGAGGCGTATCAGCGGGCCGGAGTACGGGCCGAGGATGTGGACTTCGTCGAAGCACACGGCACCGGAACGATTCTCGGTGACATGATCGAGGTCAAGGCGCTCGGCGCACTGCACGGGACCGACCGAGCCGAACCCTGCGGTATCGGTTCGATCAAGGGCAATCTCGGCCATACCGAGGGCGCTGCCGGTGTCGCCGGACTGATCAAGGTCGCGCTCGGTCTGCACCACGGTATTGTCGCGCCGACGAGATTCGCCGCGCAGGAAAACCCCCGGCTGCGGATGAGTCACCATGGTCTGCGCTTGGTCGCGGAACCGATGCCGCTGCACGGACCGGCACTCGGCGGGGTCAGCAGCTTCGGGATCGGTGGCACGAACGCGCACATTGTGCTGGCTAGCGCACCCGCGAAGTCAGCTCCGGCGGCGTCCGGCGGTGGCGTGCTCACGCTGTCATCGAATGACCTGGATGGGTTGCGTCGCAATGCGCTTCGGCTCGCCGACGCATTGGCGACGGTGCCGGAGGATCGGTTCGCACAGCTGTGCTGGACCAGTAACCAGGTCAAATCTTCCGGACGCACGCGACTGGCGATCGTCGCGACCGATCGCGCCGACGCTATCGCACGCCTGCGGGTCGAGCCCGAAATCGGTGTGGCACAAGCGGTCGGCACCGGTTGGATGTTTACCGGTCAGGGCTCGCAGTTCGCCGGGATGGCACGGGCATTGGAGGCGACGAACCCATCGTTCCAGCACGCCCTCTGGGCAGTCGATGATTGCATGTTCGACCACCTGGATCGCTCGGTGCGCGATCTGCTGCTCGATGAGAGCACCGATATCGACCGCACCGACCTCGCACAACCCGCCATCTTCGCGATGGAATACGCACTCGCCCGCTCACTCGCCGACGCGGGCGTGCGGCCCACATGGCTCATCGGCCACAGCATCGGCGAATTCGCGGCCGCGGCCGTCGCGGGCGTTTTCGACCTCGACGACGCGTGTCGACTGGTGGTCGCGCGCGGTCGGCTGATGCAGCGGTTGCCCGAGGGCGGCGCGATGCTCGCCGTTCGCGCGGACGAGGACCGGGTTGCCGATCTGATCACCGACGAACCCATGGTCGCGATAGCCGCCGTCAATGCGGGCACGGAACTCGTGCTTTCCGGTCCCGGCGCCGCGCTCGACCGGATCCGGGGCACACTCGAGGCACACGGGGTGAACACCAAGGCGCTCAACGTTTCCCATGCGTTCCACAGTCCATTGATGGCACCGATGCTGGCCGAGTTCGAAGCTGTCGCCCGTCGCTGCACCTACCGGACACCGAGCATTCCCATCTACTCGACCGTGCGCGGCCGACTGCTCGACGAGTCCGAGGCAATGGATGCCGCGTATTGGACCGAACACATCCGTGCGACAGTACGTTTCGCCGACGCCGTCGAGGCCGCGCTCGACACCGAGCCCAGCCATATCATCGAGATCGGACCGCGCCGGATCCTGACCGCCCTGGTCAGCCGGATACGGCCCGAGATGACACCGCGCTGCCTCGTGCCGAGCCCCGGACCGGCGGCGACCGGCACCGAATTCGCGCAAACCGTTGCCGCACTGTATCGCGACGGTTTCACCCCCGATTGGGATCAGCTCTACCGACCGGCGCAGCGTGTCCGGCGCCGCCTACCGACCTACGAGTTCTCGACCGCACACCGATTCTGGGTCGAACCCCCCACCCCCACAACGACTTCCACGACTCCTGAGGCAACAACCACGATGGATCAATTGATCGCACTTTTCCGCGAGCAGGCCGCCGTATTGGCCAGTGTCGCAACGGCATCCACCGAGATACGCACGCCGCTGCCGGATACCGACCGGTCGTCCGTCAGCCCGGAGACGGTCGCTGGCATCGTGCGCGCGGAGATGGCCAGAGTCAGCGGCTTCGCGGCCGACCGATTGCGGGACCACCAGACGATCACCGATGGGCTCGGGCTCGATTCGATCATGCTCACCGACCTGTTCGGCGGACTCGTCCGCAAACTCCCCGGACTGACCATCGATCCGAGCTGGTTCACGGCGGCGACGACGCTGGGGGATGTCATCGGCTACGTCGCGGATCAGGTCACCGGTGCGCCCACTCCCGCCGCGCCCGAACCCGAACCGGAGCGCGTCGCCGTCGCGCCGGAGTATCGGATCTCGGAGTTCACCGAGGTGCGGGCGATCGCCGATCGGCTCTCCGGTGCCGAGGCACTCGGGCTGTCGAATCCGTACTTCCTGATCAATGACGGCGTCACCCGGGACACCTCGGTGATCGACGGCGCACCGGTGCTCAATTTCTCCAGCTATAACTACCTGGGCCTGTCCGGTCATCCGGCGGTCGTGACGGCCGTGCAGGATTCGGTCGCCCGCTATGGCAGTTCGTGTTCGGCCAGCCGCGTGCTCTCCGGCGAGAAGCCGGTGCACCGCGAGCTCGAGGCCGAACTCGCCGGTTTGCTCGGCACCGAGGATGCGATCGCACTCGTCGGCGGCCATTCGACGAATGTCACGATCATCGGACATATCGTCGGACCGCAGGATCTGGTGATCCACGACAGCCTCGCGCACGACAGCATCCTGCAGGGCTGCAAACTCTCCGGCGCGACGCGGCGGCCGTTCCCGCACAACGACCACGCGGCGCTCGACCGGCTGCTCACCGAGATCCGGCACCAGTACCGCCGTGTGCTGATTCTCATCGAGGGCGTCTACAGCCAGGACGGCGATATTCCGGATCTGCCCGCGATCATCGAGGTCAAGCGGAAGCACCGGGCGCTGTTGATGATCGATGAGGCCCATAGCATCGGTGTGCTCGGCGCTGGTGGTGGCGGTATCGGCGAATACTTCGGCGTCGATCGCGACGACGTGGAATTGTGGTCCGGCACAATGTCGAAGGCGCTGGCTGGCTGCGGCGGCTATGTGGCGGGTAGCGCCGAACTGATCCGCTTCCTCAAATACACCACGCCGGGATTCGTCTATAGCGTCGGCATGACCCCGATGAATGCGGCCGCGTCGGTGGCGGCGATCCGCCAGCTGCGCGCCGATCGGGCTCCGCTGAATCGCCTGCGGCACAACGCACAACTGTTCCTGCGGCTCGCTCACGATGCCGGTATCGACACCGGCGACAGCGCGGATACCCCGATTATCCCGTGCATCATCGGCGACTCGATGCAGACGTTGACACTGTCGAACGCGCTGTTGCGTCGCGGCATCAATGTCAACCCGATCCTCTACCCAGCGGTCCCGGAAAATCTTGCCCGCCTGCGCTTCTTCGTTACTGCCTGTCACACCGAGGACCAGATTCGCGACACGGTCAAGATCCTCGCCGAGGAGCTGGCCCTGCTTCGGTCAGCCGGCCGAGCCGAACTCACTACCGATTTCGGCGAATAACACCGGGGCATCGGCACCGAAGGTGACCGCGGCGGTATGCAGCGCTTCTATCGCCGCGGTCAACGCGTCCGGATCCATCGCGTGCTCGATGACGCTCAATGCGAAGTGGGGGCGATGCACGGGACCGATATCGAAGGGACTCGTCTGCGAACGCCTGGACGCGCCGAGGGTTGCGACAAGTTGGCGCGACCTGTCCTCGGCAGGTCCGAACTCCTCCTCATCCAGACGCGCGAAGGCGGTTGCCATGTCATCGAATGGCGGGGGCAACGGTCGCCCCTCGTTCAATGCCGTCAATGCCGGTGCCACCCAAGCTCTTTCGGCGATACCCGCCAACTCGCAGGCCTTGACCGCGCACCGTCGAGCCAGCCGCCGCAAGGTCGGCTCATCCATGACGGCGATCGCCTCGGCGAGCGGGCGGTCGAACCGCGCTAGTTCCGCGGCCGAAAAGTGTTCGCTCAGTTCCGCTATCGGTTCGCCATTCCATTCCGTGCGCGCCATCTCCGCCTCGAGGTCAGCGGCCGGGATGCGTCGCGAACCCGTGGAGTCCATGAGGAGAACCCACTGCTCATCCACGAAATCTTCCGCCGCGTTTCGCTCGGAAATCGGCACATCTTCCGGGATGCCGTAGCCGGGCATATCCCACTGCCGGTGCGGCAGGAGATCACCACCGTCGTCGGGCCACAACCGAATCCGCCAGATATCACCGGGCGTCGTGGTCCCCGGCCATCCGTAGCTCACGAATCCGCGACCGCTGACTTCGATCAGATAATCACCGGGCGGCACCGGACACGGATCGGCCCAGGTACCCGGCGGCGACGAGATAGTCAGCGTCCCATCGGAATCCACGCTCAACCTACCCTCGCAAACTTGCTGCCAGTCGTCGCGATCGTTCGGCGGCCTGCCATCCCACACCTGCACCGTTATCGACATCTCGAAGTTGTTCTGATGCGGACTCAGCACGAGCAGAGCGGTGCCGTCGCCCGCGCACGGCCGCTGCGCACATGCCTGATCGAGTAGGTCGAGTTCGCTGTCCGGATCGCCGAAACCGCCGTCTATGCAGAACTGGCCGTAATCCATCATCAGCTGGACGGTATGCTCGGCAATCCGGTTCACCCCGTTTGTCATTCGGTCATCCTGGCATCGCGGAGCCGATCCGCGAACTGTCTACCCGGCCAGCCCCTCCGCCGCGATGGCGAGATCCTTATCGCCGCGACCGGAAAGACCGAGTACCACGATCGAATCGGCGGGGAGCTCACCGCACTCGGCCAGCTCGAGGAGATAGCCGACGGCGTGGGCGGATTCGAGGGCGGGAATGATGCCTTCGGTTCGAGTGAGGGCGTGCAGACCTCGCAGGGCCACCGCGTCGGTGGCGGTGCGGTAGGTGACGCGACCGATGTCCTTGAGATAGCTGAGTTCCGGGCCCACGCCCGGATAGTCGAGCCCGGCGGCGATGCTGTGGGTCGGCGTGACCTGTCCGTCGTCGTCCTGCAGCAGATAGCTGTAGGCGCCGTCCATTTCGCCGGGACTGCCCGCACTGAGGGTGGCGGCGTGATCACCCGTTTCGACGCCGAGGCCCGCCGCCTCGACACCGATCAACTGGACCTCCGGTTCATCGACGAAGGGGTGGAACAAGCCGATGGCATTGCTGCCGCCGCCGACACACGCCACGAGATAATCCGGCAGTCGGCCTTCGGATTTCAGGATCTGCAATCGAGTCTCGCGGCCGATGACGGTTTGCAGATCGCGCACGATCATCGGATACGGTGCAGGACCCGCCGAGGTGCCGAACAGGTAGTGCGTGGTGTCCAGATTCGACACCCAATCCCGGACCGATTCGCTGATGGCCTCCTTGAGCCTGCGGCTGCCGGTCTCCACCGAACGCACCTGCGCGCCGAGCAGCGTCATCCGCATGACATTGGAGGCCTGGCGGCGCATATCGTGCGCGCCCATATAGATGACACACGTCATGCCGAGCATCGCGCAAACGGTCGCCACCGCGACGCCGTGCTGACCGGCGCCGGTCTCGGCGATGATCCGGGTCTTTCCCATCCGCTTGGCCAGCAATCCCTGGCCCAGTGCGTTATTGATCTTGTGTGCACCGGTATGGGCCATATCCTCGCGTTTCAGATACACCCGTACGCCGGGAACCGCGAGCAACTCGGCAAAGCGCGGCACCTGATGTAGCAGCGTGGGACGGCCGACCCGGCTCCGCAACAATTCGCGTAGTTCGTCGTGGAATCCGGCATCGGCCCGCGCCAGCGCATAGGTCTGTTCCAACTCCAGCAGCGCCGCCATCAGACCCTCGGGAACATATCTGCCGCCGAACTCGCCGAACCGCCCGCGCTCGTCCGGAAGTGTGCTCGTTAGCAACGTGCCCCGCGACACATGATCAATAACCATCCACACCAACGCTTCCTGCCGCGAGTCCCCAGCACCTGTCTACTTCGACTCGCCGCGCGGCGCGCACCCGCAACGGATTAGTTAACAGTCTCTTTAGGTTCCCGATTCGGGATTCACCACATCGGCAGCTCGGCGAAACCGCCGGTTCAGCTGTCAGACCGGCAAATCCGAGCGGTTGCGGACAGTGGCTACCCTGCGCACGCGCAGGCGGTGCAATGCGGGCTCGGCCAGGCGGGCATCACCGGCCAGCACATCGCCGCGGTGAACCAGGTCCGGGTAGTCATTGGCGATGCGGCGCTGGAAGCGATGGGCCGGAACGTAGACCGACAGCGTCACGGCAATCATCCCCCTGATCGTGGGACCGGCCGAAGCGGTCCGTTTTCCACCAATCCGAATACCGCGCCAAACCACTCCGGCCGGCATCGATCTGTTCGACGGCTCGCCGCTGCAGCGGATCCAGGAGCGCAGGTGCATCCTGCCACAGCTCGTCCAGCGCCATGGTCAATTCCTGTTCCAGTTCGGGATCGTTCAGATGCACCACGCGCAGTCCGCTCCTGAACATCTGTGCCAGGCCGTGGAATTGTCGTCGTAATACTCCGAGGCGGTGATGCCGACGGCCGGAATTCCCTGCGACAGTGCGAAAACCGCCAGATGATAGGCACTGGTGACCAATACGCGACACCGCCCGACCTGCCGGAACACATCCACTGGCGTGCCACCGCGGCCGACCGGCGGTAGCACCTTGTCCACCCCGCCAGTAGCGGCAACGTCGAAAGCCGTTCCTCGGAGGCGTATTCGGAGATGATCAGTGGCACCAGCCCGGCGTCCAATTCCGTGGCGCGGGTGCGCACCACCCGCCCGACAATCTCCTGGGCTTCGACGCTGACCTGTACATGATCCGCGCCGGGCCAGCTGGCTAATCCGTTGTCCGCTCGGCGATCTGGCCGCTGTGGACCGCACGCAACGACGCCGCGGCGAAGGCTGCGCAATAGTCGATCAGATTGTCCATCGGCACGTCCAACCGACCGCCCTGCTTCTCCACGATCACCCGCTCCAACGTCCCGACCACCGACAGCGCGAAGATATCGATGATTTCCGCGGGCGGCTGAACGTCCGGCAGCGCCTCGGTGGCCGTGGCCGCGACCAATCGGGCGAAGCGCCACAGTGCCTCGCGCATTCGATATTCGGCACCGGCAGCGGTGGGTTCGACGAAAACGATGCGCAGTTTGCGCGGATCCTCGGCCAATGCGGTGAGATACGTGCCGATACCGGCCCGCAGTTTGCGCGTCCCACGCGGCTCGCTCGCCCCGACCGCCGCGGCCACGGATGCGAACAACTCATCGATGACGTGGTCGAATACCGCCGCGAACAGCTCCTTTGTTCCGGCGAACGATTCGTAGAAGTACCGGTCGGTCAATCCGGCCGCACGACACAGATCCTTGACGCCGGTCGCCGAGTAGCCGCGCGTACCGAACAGCTCCAGCCCGGCGTCCAGGAGTTTGCCGCGCCGCGCCGCGACTCGGTCCTCCGCGCCGATACCGCCATAGGTCCGCACCGGGCGCCGCTGCATCGTCATCTTTGCATTGTCTCCCATCCCGACCGGCGATCTGATAAATATGACGATCGAAATAGTCAGATTTAGGGGTCGTGCAATGACAACTCAGCATCGGGACAACCAGCTCAGCAGACGCTCGCTGCTACGTGGCGCGGCTGCGGTGACGAGCACCGCGGGATGGGCGACACCGACCGGAATCGCGGCGGCCCAGCCGACGCCGCGACGCCGAAATAGCCCGGCGCGCAATACCGTCGCGGTGCTCGGCGCGGGCATCGGTGGGCTTACCGCAGCGCATGAACTCGCCGAACGCGGCTACGCGGTAACCGTTTTCGATCGCAAGGAACTCGGCGGCAAATCCCGCACGATTCCGCTGCCGGGCACCGGGATCGGCGGCCGCGCACCACTGCCGGGCGAGCACGGCGCGCGCGGTTTCACCTCGTTCTATCGCCACGTGCACGACACGATGCGTCGCATTCCACTGCCGGGCACCCGAAAGTCGGTGTACGACAATCTGATTCCATTCTCGGTGAGCGATCCACGCTATCCGCGCTCGGGCGATCTGCCCGACGGCTTCCCGCTGATGTTCGGGTTCTATTTCGACCCCACCCAGGCGCTCACACCGGAAGGATTGCAGCGCATCCTGGTCGAGGTGTTCATGAAGAACAATCTCGTTCCACTGCCGGAGGCCATGTATATGGCCGGACGGGTGGTCACGTATCTGACCTCGAGCGAGGAGCGTCGCTTCGGCCAGTGGGAGCATGTCAGCTGGTGGGATTATGTCGGCGCGGCAAGCAGATCCGCACAGTTCCAGGCGCTGGCCGCCACCGGCCTGACCCGAGCTCTGGTAGCCGCCAAGGAATATGTGGCCAGCACCAGGACCATGGGCAATATGATGGAGGGCTTCTTCATCGCGCTGCTGCAGGAACTGACCGGCGGCCCGAAGGTCTACGAGGTGCTCAACGGACCAACCAATGAGGCCTGGCTGGATCCGTGGATCGGGCTGCTCGAGGGCATGGGTGTGCAATTGCGGCCCGGCCACGCGCTAGAGGAATTCGTGGTGGCCGACGGTCGCATCGGCGGTGCGCGCATTCGGCGCCCCAATGGCAGCAGCGAGGTGTTCGACGCGGATTGGTATGTCTGCGCGGTGCCGACCGACCGCGCGCGACGGCTGTGGTCACCGGAGATCCGCGAGCTGGATCCGGCGCTCGGTCGAATGGATGCGCTAACCGTCGACTGGATGAACGGCATGCAGATGTTCGTCACCGAAAAGCTGGATCTCGGCAAGGGATACAACATCTACCTCGACGCACCGTGGCGGCTGACCTCCTATACCCAGCGCGCGTTCTGGGATGTGGATTACGCCGCGAAATACGGTGACGGATCGATCGTCGACGGCCTCACCATCGATATCGCCGACTGGGATACCCCGGGCATTCTTTTCGGCAAGACCGCCAAGGAATGCACCCGCGACGAGATCTACCAGGAGACCTGGGCGCAGATGACCGCCGCGCTCAACGACGACGGCCGAATCCAGTTGAAGGACGGCATCGTCGGCGAGTGGATGCTCGATCCGGGCGTCGAATGGGCGGACGGGCAGAATACGAATGACGAACCGCTGCTTGTGAATACGATCGGATCGTGGGCCGATCGACCGACCGCGCACACGCAGATCCCGAACCTGTTCCTGGCCGCCGACTACGTGCGGACCAACTTCGATCTGGCGACCATGGAGGGCGCGAACGAGGCGGGTCGCACCGCGGTGAACGCACTCCTCGACGCATCCGACTCCCCCGCCGCTCGCGTCCAACTCTTCACGCGCGATTCGATTCCCGCTTTCGAACCGTTCCGGCAAATGGATGCCGCTCGCTATAAGGCCGGTCAGCCCAATCTGTTCGACCTCGGCTGACCGACAACAGCCTGGTCATTCGCCCCGCACGGGGTTGATCTCGACCCGTTCTGCGGGAGCTGCTGGATCGCGTCGTGCTCGGTCGATCCGCGGACCACGACAATCGGCTCACCGCACGCACCGAGGACGGCGGCAGTTGGACGCTGCCGGCTCGCGGCGACACCGCCGAGGTGGACCGACCCGCGCAGACCTGCCGACGCTCGGGCAAACACATGATCAGCCCTGGACCATCGCCAGCGATGGTCATCTGCAGGATTCGATCATGATGGGTACCGACGTGCACGGCGTCGTCCACCGTCGGCACGGGCGGTCCGACCAGGCGCTAGTCGAGGGGTTCGGACAGGTCGGTCTTCAGGTGTTCGAGTCCGGCCCGGATCCGGGATTTGACCGTGGGGAGACCGACGCCGAGACGCGCCGCCACCTCGGGATAGCTGAGTCCGGAGTAGTACGCGAGCGCGATGGATTCGTGCTGGAGTTCGGTCAGATGGGTGAGGCTGCGGCGCAGGGCGTCCCTCTCGTCGTGACGCACCGCCTCCTCGGCCACCACATCGGTGGGGGGCTGATAATCGCGACTGCCCCAGGAGTGATTGTGGTCCACGGTGGCGCGTTCGTGCCGGACCCGGTCCACGGCCTGACGATGGGCCAGCATGCGCAGCCACGTGAGCACCGAACCGCGGTGCTCGTCGAACCGGATCGCGCAGCGCCACACCTCGAGGTAGACGTCGTGACAGGTCTCTTCGGCGTACCCACGGTCACGGACGATCGCCAGCACGCGCTGGTAGACCAGACCGCGGGTGCGGCGATAGAACTGCGCGAACGCATCTTGATCGCCGTCGGCTATGCGATGTACCAATTCGGCATCGACATCATGGGATTCGATATCAATCGGATCACGAAACTGACACGGAACGGGCCGCAGCGTGGTTGGAATTCGTTCGGGCCGATGTGGAATGCGTTCGGACCGAGATGAAACGAGCAGGATCACGATTGCCCCCAGACAAACAAGTGATGCGACAAGCAGGTTGATTTGGACGTATGAAGCTGCGTCGAAGCGGACCGTCGAGGGCATGGACGGCACTGGCGGAGAACGGAATCCGGCCGGGGACAGGGGCCGATAGTCCAACTTTCACATTACCGCGCCGCGCGCAAATGATCATGTACTTTCGCGCGGTAATGGATTTACTCAGACTCGCAGGCCGAGTTCGACGATCCCCTTCGCCACCGCATGTACCGCGACCCGATTCTTGCGTGCATGCGTGCGGATCAGTTCGAACGCCACCTCCGGCGTGGTGCGCCTGGCATTGGCGATAACACCCTTGGCCTGTTCGATGACGATCCGCGAATCCAGCGCATGCTGCAGCTGCGCGGTCAAACGCTGCTGCTCGCGCAGCACGTTGGAATTGACGATGTGGCCGGTCGCCATGCTCGCCAACAGTCCGCCCACCGAAAGATCCTGATCGGTCCAGACCCGTGGGCTCGGACCGTACAGGCCCAGCGCGCCGACCGTGGTCTCACCGACCCGCATCGGAATCTCGGCCAGCGAGGACAGCCCGTGCCGGACCGCCTCGGCGGCGAACTCCGGCCAGCGCTCGCCATATCGACCGATATCGTCGATCGCGATGGGTTTGCCGGACCGGAACGCGTCTACGCTCGGACCCCGTTCACTGCGATGCTGACAGAGTTCCATGGCCGTCAGCTCCTCCGGAGCCGCGGCGGCCATCCGGGAGCGCTCATCGGGCGTGAGCGCCTCGTCCGGCATCAGCATGACGGTGCAGCCGACCAAGTCGAGCGCGACAATCGCGCTGTTCATCAGTTGGCGCACCATCTCTGCTGTGTCGCCGATCACAGGTAGCAGCTCGGCCAGCCGCGCTGCCGCGGCCACCAGCACCTCATTGTCAGACACTCGCATCACCCCGCACGCGCGAAAGTCGGTCGTCCCCTCAAGTCCCGCGCCGCACTTGCTGACATTCCCATGGTATGGCTAAGCGAAGTCGCACACCACAATTTCGACACCACCTTGCTCCTTTGAATTGTCCAGCTACTCATCGGATTCCGTTGGCCGCCATCCGATAGTGGTCGACATGACTACTATTCGGATGCCACGATGGACGACAGACTCGACCTGACCGTGCCACAAAGATGTACCCGGTGAGGCTTATTTTCGCTGAATGCTCGCCGTCAAAATGTGCCGCATTGCGGCGATAGCAATCACCGCGACCGGGAGACTGCAATGGTGCCTCCGTTCGACGATCGGCAGCGCGACCGATCATCCGAGCCGCTGCCGGATTCGATCCAGTTATTACGATCACTTGTGCGCGCGGTCGACTCGCTGGCTAGCGATTTCGACGTTGTCGAACTATGTCAGCAGCTACTGGAGGCCTGTACCGAAGTCACTGGCGCGACTGATGCCGGATTGTTGCTAGCCGACCAACGTGGTGAGCTACAGGTACTGGCCTCAACAAACGAGTCGGCCCGACTGCTCGGTTTGTTACAGTACGAGGGGCCGAGCCTGGATGCCTATCGGAGCAGGACCGCCGTATCGGCTCCCGATCTGCGTGCCGACGGGGCGCTGTGGCCGGAGTTCGCACATGCGGCAGCGGCCGCGGGATATCTGTGCGCCTATGCCGTGCCGCTGCGGCTGCACCGCGACAGCATCGGTGCGCTCACCGGACTTGCAGGCTCGGCAGCCGCGCTCGGACAGCTGGATCTGCGCATCGGGCAGATCCTCGCCGATATCGCGGCCATCGGCATCGCGCAGCACGTGCTGCGCGCGCAGGACGCGACGATCCAGGCGCAGTTGCCGACCGCGCTGAACACGCGCGTAGCCATTGAGCAGGCCAAGGGTGTGCTCGCCGAGCGCGGCGACCAGGATATGGATCGCGCATTCCAAATCATGCGCGAATACGCCCGCGGCACCGGACGGCGGCTCACCGATATCGCCGGTGACATCGTCGAAGGGCGGATCGATCTGCGTGCCGATGCGGCGGAGTGAGTCAGGTATCGAAGCGGATACGATTTTCCACGACCAGCACCGCGACCTCGGCCAGCGACAACCCGTGCGCGAAGGCATAGGCGCGCAGCCGCGCATAGGCGTCGGGAGCCCCGATATCCAACTGCGCGAGCACGATTCCGGCCGCCTGGTGGATCGTGCGACTGGTCAGCGGCTGATCCCACCATTGCGCGGCGGCATGCGCGGATTTCGCCGATCCGGCCACCAACTGCGCGATGACCAGATCGGCGATATGCAGTCCCGCCGAAATCACATACGGTTCCGGCTTGCCCGGTTCGGCCCGATACAGATCGAGCACGCCGAACCGCACCACACCCAACTGCAAGGGCACCGCGACCATCGAACCCGCCACCGCGACCCGGTTCAACTCATCGGCGAAACCCGGCCACCGCACATCGGTTTCGGCCAGATCGGCCACCAGCACCGGTACACCGGCGACGACGGCGTCCACGGCCGGCCCCTGCCCCGCGGTGACCTGCACCGCCTCCACCCGCGCCGCCACCGAATCACTTGTGGCCCACAGCTGCAGCCCGGCTTCGCGCTCCTGGATCAGGATCGCGGCACGCTGCACCGGCAGCACCCGCACACAGGCGCCGCACAGGGCGGTCATCCCACCGCCTTCGGCCGACAGCTTCGTCAGAAACTCGAGGGCCGACAAAAATTCGTCGGTCAATTGATCGAACTGCCCCACACCATTCCTACGAACTCTCACGACCGTTATCCCCGCCATGAGGTCGACGGTCCCCTTGTCCAAGGATTCGTCACGACCCCGGCACTGGACCGCAACTACGCCGCGGGAAATACGGCGGGTCGGCACCGCAAGAATACGAAACACCGATCGTCCACACCAGGGCCGAACGTCCCACAGTCGCGGCAGCCAGGTCGGTGCGGGGGTCAGCCCATCATGGGATCCATCACCAGTGCAGGCCGGGGATTACCCGGGTGACCCGCGCGGCCGGGCTGGGCAATGCCATCAGCGGCAGGACCACAGGCGCGAGATAGGACAGCGCGGTGCGACCGGAGTCCTGATCCGCCTGCGCCTCCTCGACCGCGTCGGACGCCACGGTCTGCTTCCCCTGTGCCGCATGCGATTCACCGAACCAGCGGAACCCCTGGTGCATGATCGTCCGCTTGACCGACGGCATCAGCAGTTCGACCGCCTGGGCGAAGGTGCCGACCGGTGTGTCGATGCGGTGCGGGCGATCCTCGATGGCGCGCACCACGATGCCGGCGGCGCGGTCGGGATCCGGCACCGGAAGCGAGCGGTAGAGATCGGTCGGCGCGATCATCGGGGTGCGCACCAATGGCATGCGTACCGAGGTGAAAGTGATTCCCGCATCCCGATTTTCGACCGCAGCAATCTCGCTGAAGTTGTCCAGCGCGGATTTACTCGCCACATATGCCGCGAAGCGCGGCACCTTGGTCTGCACGGCGATCGAGGAGATGTTCACGATATGTCCGAAACGCCGTGCCCGCATCGATGGCAGCAGTGCGAGAATGAGTCGCACCGCGCCGAAGTAATTTACCGCCATGGTCCGCTCGAAATCGTGCATGCGGTCGGTGGAATTGACCACCGAACGACGGATCGACCGTCCCGCATTGTTCACCAGATAATCGACATGACCGTGATCGGCGAGCACCGCGGCGACCAAATCTTCGACTCCGTCGGAATCGGTGATATCGCACGGATAGGCATGAGCGACACCACCTTCGGCCCGCACCGACTCCGCCGCGGCTTGCAAATCGTCCACACCGCGCGCCACCATCAGCACGATCGCACCGCGCTGCGCGACGGCATGGGCGGTGGCCAGTCCGATACCGGAGGAAGCCCCGGTGATCAGCACGACGCGGCCGTCCAGCGGGTCGCCGCTATCGCCGGGCCGACCCCGGTTCGGGTCCAGGTTCTCGGCCCAGTACCGCCACAGGCGCTCGGCGTAGCTGTCGAACGACGGCACCGCCAGACCCGTCCCGCGCAGCTGCGCCCGGGTGGAGTCGGAGACGAATTCCGCGGCGAACGAGGTGTGCGGTGCGACCTCGGCCGGAATTCCCAACTGCTCCAACAGGAAATCGCGAACGGTGGAGACACCCGGGAGGTGGGCGAGACCGTTCAGCGCGAACCCGCTGCCGGGCACCGTGCCGATTCCGGTCGGCGCACCCGCGGCGGCCGCGAGCGCACCATAGATCTCGCCGAACGGCTGCGGTTCCAGGTTGACCAGGTGGAATGTGCGCCCGTCGAGACCCTTGCGGCGCACCAGCTCGACCATCGCACCTGCCACATAGTCGACCGGCACGATATTGGTCGCGCCCAGATCCGGCAGCAGCATCGGCAGTTCGGCAGGCAGCGCGCCCAGGCGCGAGATGGCCGGGAAGAAGTAGTACGGACCATCGATCTTGTCCATCTCACCGGTACGCGAATCGCCGACCACGATCGCGGGCCGGTACACCCGCCAGCGCACCCCTTTGGATTCGCGGACCAGCTTCTCCGCGGCGAATTTGGTCCGGTGGTACGGCGAAGTCAGCTGCTGCCCCAGGTCGAAATCCTCCTCGAAGAATTTGCCCTTGTGGTCACCGGCGACGGCCACCGAGGAGACGTGGTGCAGCACCGCGCCCAATTCGCGGGCCAGCTCCAGCACCGAGCGAGTGCCAGCGACATTGGCCGCGTGCGCGGTCTGCTCGTCGGCGGTCATGTCGTAGACCGCACCGAGGTGGATCACATGGTCGGCCTTGGGTGCGTCCTCGATCAGACCGAGGCCTTCGGCGGTCAGATCACCGAGCATCGGAAAGGCGCGTGCGCCACCCTCCCAGCCCGCGGTGAGTTCACTGAATTTCGCCACCGATGCGGTGCGAACCAGCACATGCACAATGGCTTCGGAATCGGCTGCCAGGAGTTCCTGAACCACCCGTCGGCCCAAGAATCCGGTTCCACCCGTCACGATGAAAGTCGTCATCGCATTTCCTCCTGCTGTCGCACTCGAATTGAGTTGTCACACAAGCGCGCCCGACATGCAGCAGTGAATGCGGACATCATTGATTCGGCTTACAGCCAAGTAGTTGCTGAGCCAAAGCAGGGAACACCATTGCCCTACTGGTCGGTAACTTTAATGGGCGCAGCTAGTTGCGGGCAAGCGAACGGCAGCCCAGAGCGATGTGTGAATGGTCACCAATGGGTGCCGCTAATATTGTGTGTTACAACAGTTTTCAGATAATGCTCGAACGCGAAACCTTAATCAGGACACCGCGTTTGCGCACCGGCTCAGCGCTTCTCGGTGCGGGCGGACGGGGATTCCAGCGGTGGGCGCCCCTTCAGATAGGTCTCGAAAGCATCAAGATCGATGGGCCCGACCGTCTTGTCGGCACCCTCGGTGAAGACCGTGAAACCGTCACCGCCCGAAGCCAGGAAGCTGTTGGTGGTGATGCGGTAGGTGGCGACCGGGTTGAGGGGTTGGCCGCCGATGCGCACGCTGTCGGCGACGACCTTGCTACCCTTCGGACTCGACTCGACGTAGGTATAGGTCAGCCCGGCTGGTGAGAGCACGGTCGCCTTGCCATTGCTCCATTGCTGTTCGAGCAGGCGCAGGATCTGACTGCCGGTCATGGTGAGGGTGACGACCTGATTGCCGAACGGCTGCACGCTGTAGATATCGCCATAGCTGATCCGACCGGCCTTCAGGTCGGTGCGCACACCGCCCGGATTCATGAAGGCCGCGACCGCCGCAGCGGGCGCCACCGCGGTGACCGAGAGCATCGAGTCGGCAATGACATCACCGAGCGGCGATTCACCGGAGCCCGCCGGTTCGTGCGGCAGCGACGCCGCCGCGATGCCGACCGGCCGCTGCGCGCGTGGCTCGGCCTGCGCGGCATAGAAGTCGATCAGCGAGGTGGTGGCCGCGTCCGGCGTGACCTCCCTGGTGACCACCCGGTTGACCGCCGATGCCTGCACACCGTCGGCGCCGAAGCGCAGGGCGACATCGGTGATCAGCCGACCGTAGGAGGCGGCCTGGGTGACCACCTTGCCGTCGATGGTGCAGACATACGGCTGGTGCGAATGTCCGGTGAACAGCACCCGCACCGCGGGATCGACACCCGTCGCCAAGGCGGTGACCTCGGCGGAGATGTTCGCGCAACCGTTGTAGTCGACCACCGCATTCTGGGCCGGCTGCTGCACCCCGCCGTCGTGCAGCAGCGCCACCACGGTCTGCGCGCCCGCCGACTTCACCTCGGGGACATAGCGATTGATCGCCGCGACCTCATCGCCGAAGGTGTAGCCCCGAATGCCTTCCGGGAAAACAATGCTCGCTGTCTCGGGTGTCACCGTGCCGATGACACCGATCTTGTGTCCGCCGAGCTCGAGTATCGTCCACGGCCGCAGCGTCGGCGGCAATTTACCGCCCGCATCGGTGACATTGGCGGCCAGGAACGGGAACTTCGCACCGGTGAACGGCGTGCCGGGCGAGCATCCGGCGGGCGAGCACCCACCCTGCTGTAGTCGCGCCAATTCGATGACGCCGTTATCGAACTCGTGATTGCCCACCGAGGAAGCGGCCAGTCCGATCGAATTCAAGAAGGTAATGGTCGGCTCGTCGTGGAAGAGTCCGGAGACCAGGGGGCTCGCGCCGATATTGTCCCCGGCGGACACCACGGCACTGGCCGGATACGCCTTCTTCAACCGTGCCAGATGGGTGGCGAGGTAGGCGGCGCCGCCCGCGTCGTATCCGGCGATCTTGCCGGTGGAACCCGCCGGTGGCTGCAGATTGCCGTGTAAATCGTTGAGCCCGAACAGATGTACCTCATCCGTCTGCGCGCCGCGCAGATCGTCGGTCGAGATGAGCGGGATCACTCCCGGCGCCGTCGAGGCGGTCGGTCGACCGCTGTCGGATGCGCTACCGCAGCCCGCAACCAGGGCGATGCTCATGAGTCCCGCAATGATCATGCCGATGCGACGCTGCGCTGTCATATTCAGACTGTCCCACGCCCGGGTGCCATCGGCATGAATCTCGTGCGAACACACCGGCGGCGGGGTCGGTGCTCGACCCCGCCGCGCGGATTTCCCGGTTACACCCGGCCCGCCGCGAAATCCGCGGCCGGCCAGAACGCCCAGCCGTAGTTCGTGTGCTGGCTCGGGTCGATGCCGCCACCACAGATCGGATCACCGCCGGTGCAGTAATCGGCGGTCTTCCAGGCGTAGTTGCCGGGGACCCCCCAGCCGATCAGGCGGAGGGGATCACCGAACAGCAGAACTGCGGACACCTTCCATTCGAGATCGCCGGGGAGCACGTAGATCCCGGGCAGCGCGGTCACGATGCCGGTGCCGACGACACCGTGTACTACGGCCGCGCCCTGCGAGTAGCCGACCAGGATGAACTGCTGATCCGGGCACATTTGCGACTGCCGAATGACATGGTCGGTCATGTCCTGGGTGCCGCGGCTGAGCGAAGTGGGGTCGAGCAGGTCCGCGGGATAGTCCACCCGGTAAGCGCTGCTGCTCACCGGAAGTGCTTGGAGCAGCGTGTCATACAGCGGGTCGCCGACGACGGAGCCGAGCCAGCCGGGTTCCCCGGTGCCTCTGGCGACCACCACATCGACCGCAGCACAGTCCGCCCGTGCCTGCGCGCCGATGCTGGTCACCACCCCCGCCGTAGCGACGAGCAATAGCACAGCGAATACCGGTGCCAGCCGCCACTTCTCGAATTTTCTTACCTTCCGGATTTCCATCGTGATCACCTCTCACGCCGTTGTGAGAAGCCGAGTGACGCTTGTCAGCGACAAGTGTCACTCGGCTACATTCGCGAAGGTAGGGAAGGTAGAGAGTTGCGTCAAGCAACTCAGCTGAAGCGAGACCGGTTCAGCGCTGAATCGTGTCCTGGAATCCGGTCCAGCGCACGACGATTCGGGCGCCTACGGGATGAGAACCGCTGCGCCGGTGAAACGTCCGTGTGCGAGATCCGCGAGGGCTCGATCTGCCGTACCGAGGGAGTACCCCGTTGTGGTCACATGTATACGGTGTTCGCCCGCCAGCGCGAGGAATTCGCGCGCGTCGGCGCGGGTATTGGCAGTCACCGAGCGAATCTCGCGCTCCTGGAACAGATGCCGCTGGTAGTTCAGTACCGGGATATCGCTGAGATGGATGCCCGCGATGGCGAGGACGCCGCCGCGATCGAGCGCTTCCAGCGCGGGTAGCACCAGCTCGCCGATCGGCGCGAACAAGATCGCCGAATCCAATTGCACCGGAGGCCGATCCGCCGCACCCTGCACCGAGGCGGCGCCGAGGTCCGCGGCCAACTCGCGCGCGGCCGGATCCCTGGTCATTACATGCACCTCGGCACCGCGCGCGAGCGCCACCTGCGCGGCGATGTGCGCGCTGCCGCCGAAGCCGTAGATCCCGAGCCGTCCACCCGTGGGCAGATCGGCACGCTGCAGCGCCCGATAGCCGATGATCCCGGCGCACAGCAGCGGCGCGGTTTCCATATCGCTGTATCCATCGGGCAGCCGGTGGGCGTAAGCCGCTGGGACAGTGGCATATTCGGCGTAGCCGCCGTCCGCGTCCCAGCCGGTGTACTCCGAATTCGGGCAGAGATTCTCCGCGCCGCGCAGACAGTACCGGCAGCTGCCGCAGGTGTGGCGCAACCAGGCGATGCCGACGCGATCACCGACCGCGAACTCGGGTGCCGAAGAGTCCGGTGCCCCAGCCGATCCCAACCCTTGCGCTACCACCTCCCCCACCACCTCATGCCCCGGCACCACACCGGGCCGATGCACCGGCAGATCCCCTTCGGCAACATGCAGGTCGGTGCGACAGACTCCGCAGGCCAGCACTCGCACCAGGAGTTCACCGGCCTGGGGTTCGGGCACCGCCTCGCGGACGAAGTCGAGCGGTCCGCCATCGATCGACCCAGGCCGTCGCACCCGCCAGCCGATCATGCCCGTGGTCGCCGCACTCACATTCATGCCGATCACTCCTCACCGACAGGGAGAACGGTCTCTTCGGATTATCCCCGCCGACCACGCTCGTTCACCCGTTCCGCCAAAGGTGAGTCGGCCCTTCTGATACATTTCTGTATTGAATACATAGCTGTATCGAAATGGCCGGGAGTACGAGGAGGTGCGCGTTGGCATCGACCACCGATACGGAGGTCTCGGTGCGCCGGGTGACCCGCCGTCGCACCGAGACCCGCAAACGCCTACTCACCGCCGCGTACCAGGTGTTCGCCGAGGAGGGCTTCGGCCGCGCCTCGGTGGAACGGGTCTGTGAGCGGGCCGGGTTCACCCGTGGCGCCTTCTACTCCAACTTCACCTCGCTAGACGAGTTGTTTCTTGCCATGTGGGAGCAGCGATCGGCCGCCATGATCGCCGGTATCCGCGCGACCCTCGACGGCTTCTCGTTCGACGGCGTCGCCGATATCCGCGCCGTGATCGAGCGCTTGGACCGCGCTGTGCCGATCGACGAGGACTGGTTCCGCATCACCGCCGAATTCACCTCACACGCGCTGCGCACTCCCGGCCTGCGGCAGGTGATGGCCGGACGTGAGGAAGCGATCGTCGCTGCACTGATGCCGACGATCGTCGACGCACTGGCCCGCGTCGGCCGGACGGTGGCCGATCCCGTCGCACTGGGTCAGGCGCTGGTCGCGGCACACGACGGCACCGCCGTTCAGGTGCTGATGGAACCCCGCAGCCGCACAGTGCGCAGCCGACGCACCGACCTTTTCTGCCACATCGTGCTGGCCTACAGCACCGAAACCGAAGGATGATCATGACCGACCCGAGCCGCGAATTCACCCAAGAGGCAGATGTCATCGTCGTCGGTGCGGGCCTGGCCGGACTCGTGGCGACCCACGAATTGGTCAAGGCGGGCCGCAAGGTACATGTGCTCGACCAGGAGAATCGCAATAACCTCGGCGGCCAGGCCTTTTGGTCGCTCGGCGGACTGTTCTTCGTGGACAGTCCGGAGCAGCGCCGCCTCGGCATCAAGGACTCCTACGAACTGGCACTGCAGGATTGGTTCGGTTCGGCGGGCTTCGATCGCGAGGACCAGGACTACTGGGCCCGCCAGTGGGCGCGAGCCTATGTGCGCTTCGCGACCACTGAGAAGCGGGATTACTTGCGCGAGTTGGGTTTACGGGTGACACCGCTGGTCGGTTGGGCCGAGCGCGGTGGCGCCTTCGCCGATGGGCACGGCAATTCGGTGCCGCGCTTCCACCTCACCTGGGGTACCGGGCCCGAGGTGGTGCGGGTGTTCCAGGAGCCGGTGCTCGAGGGTGAGCGTCGCGGACTGGTCGGCTTCAGTTTCCGGCATCGGGTCGACGAGTTGATCGTCGAGGACGGCGCGGTGGTCGGCGTGCGCGGCAGCGTACTCGAGCCGACCGATCTGGAACGCGGTCGGGCTTCGTCGCGAAATGTGGTCGGCGACTTCGAATTTCGCGCCAAGGCGGTGATCGTCACCTCCGGTGGCATCGGCCACAATCATGAGCTGATCCGCCGGAACTGGCCCACCGAGCGACTCGGTCCGGCACCGGAGACCATGATCTCCGGTGTGCCCGCGCATGTGGACGGGCGGATGCTCGGCATATCCGAGGCAGCGGGCGGCGCCATCGTCAATCGCGATCGCATGTGGCACTACACCGAGGGCATCAACAACTGGAATCCGATCTGGCCCGATCATGCCATCCGGATCATTCCCGGTCCGTCCTCGCTGTGGTTCGACGCCAATGGCAAGCGTTTGCCGGCACCGTGTTTCCCAGGCTTCGACACCAATTCGACCATGAAGGAGATTCTGGCCACCGGCTACGACTACTCCTGGTTCGTACTCACCCAGTCGATCATCGAGAAGGAGTTCGCCCTCTCGGGCTCGGAGCAGAATCCGGATATCACGGGCAAGGATCTCAAGCTCACCCTCAAGAGCCGGGTGGCCAAGGGTGCGCCCGGTCCGGTCGAGGCGTTCAAACAGCACGGGGTCGACTTCGTGGTCGCGAATACCTTGCGTGAGTTGGTCGATGGCATGAACAAGATCGCGCGCGGCCCGCAGCTGGACTTCGACGAGCTGGAGCGACAGATCGTCGCCCGCGACCGGGATATCGCCAATAAGTACTCCAAGGACGCGCAGCTGATGGCGATCAACAACGCGCGCCAGTACTTCGGCGATAAGGCGGGTCGCGTGGCCAAACCGCATCGCATCCTGGATCCGGCGAACGGGCCGCTGATCGCGGTGCGGCTCAATATCTTGACCCGCAAGACGCTCGGCGGACTGCAGACCAATCTGGATTCGCAGGTGATGCGGCCGGACGGCACACCGCTGCCCGGACTGTATGCCGCGGGCGAGGTCGCCGGATTCGGCGGCGGCGGCGTGCACGGCTACAACGCGCTGGAGGGCACCTTCCTCGGTGGCTGCATTTTCTCCGGCCGTGCCGCGGGACGGGCCATCGCGACGAAGCCGAGTTAGTTCGCACAGCCCGTCGCGGCGACGCGGGACAGCGGCTGCGGTGTCGTGGTCGCGATCTCCGGCATCGGCGTGGGCAGCGGTTCCGGGGCAGGCTCGGCGTAGAGGCGCATTCCGGTGTATCGCGGGCCCTGCTGCAGGGAGATCCCCGAGATCTTCACCTGATTCCCGTGTACATCGGTCACCTGTGCCGAGAACGGTCCTGGCCCGGCGCCGCTGATTGTCCAGTAGTTGTCCATGCCGCGGTCGAGTTCATGCCACGGGCCGCCCGCCGCGGACCGTAATGCGATGCGCTGGATGGGATTTCCCGATCCGGTCACCAGCATGGCCAGCCAGGAGGCCGAGGAGTCGGGCTTCAGCTCGTAGATCAGCTCGGGTGCGGGCTGCGGATCACGGACCACGGTATAGCGGATCTGTGCGACGCCGTCGGACCGATTCGCGATCTGTTCGAAGGCCGTGGTACTCAAATCCAGTTGTCCCGGAGCACATCCCGGGCAGCGGTCGGCGATGAGCACCCGGACGTCGCCGCGCGGGCCGTGCACATCGAGATACGCACCGCACAGATCGGCCAGCCCATACTCCTGAGTAGAGACGCCCACGTAGAAGCCGTTCGTCGGCAGTCCGGTGAATGAACACGCGACGCCGGGGCCGAATGCGTAGTACCGTGCCTCGCCCGGGCGCGTGGGTGGCGACGCGTCCACCGTATGCCAGTTGGCGATACCGGTGCTACTGCTGGCCACCATCATTCGCGAGGTGCCGGTTCCGGGATCCGGCACCGCATGTGTCGCCTCGCAGGACGACTGCTGCTCGGGTCTCGCGGCCCAGATCGCGACCGCCACCGCGGTCACTATTACGCCGACGGACGACCACAGCCACCCCGAGCGGAAGTGCTGCTGTTGGATCGGTATTCGGTGCACCGCTGTCCCCGACTTCCGGCTCACCCAACTCGCGGACTCTCCATCCTGACCCCATCAGGAAAGCAGGCCGACCCGCGACGTATGACTCGAACGAAAAATCTCCGTAGTGAAACATGCACGTGTCGGCAATCTCATGGCAAATAGCCAGCATTCGGCGACGAAGATCGGAAAAGATCCGTTACTACGAGGTGGCCCTTGCCGGTTCGGCGTCCACACCCGAGAGTTGATGATCCATCCGGTCGCGCTTGGCGCGCAGGTAGCGGATGTTGTGTTCGGTCGGCGTCGCCTGCAGCGGCAGCCGCCGCACCACCGTGACCCCATACTGTTCGAGGTCCGCCTGTTTGGCGGGGTTGTTGCTGAGCAACCGCACCGACCGGATACCGAGATCGGCGAATACCTGCGCACCCGCCGCATACCTGCGGGCATCGACCGGCAACCCGAGTGCGAGATTCGCTTCAACGGTATCGGCGCCGCGATCCTGTAATTCGTACGCACGCAATTTGTTCAATAATCCGATGCCCCGGCCCTCTTGTCCGCGCAGGTAGACCACCACGCCACTGCCCTCCTCGGCAACGGCACGCAATGCGGCGTCGAGTTGGTCGCCGCAGTCGCAGCGCAGCGAACCGAGGGCGTCACCGGTGAGGCATTCCGAATGCAGCCTCGTCAGCACGGACTCGCCGCCGGGCGCACCGAAAACCAGTGCGAGGGTTTCGGTTCCGGAGATCTCGTCGCAGTAGCCGATGACCCGGAATTCGCCGTACCGGGTCGGCAAGCGGGTCTCCACAACCCTCGTCAGGGTGGGTTCGGCGCGGCGGCGGTAGGCGATCAGATCGGCGATCGAGATGATCGGTAGCCCATGGGTTTCGGCGACGTCGAGCAGTTGCGGCAGCCGGGCCATCGAGCCGTCGTCGTTCACGACCTCGGCGATGACACCTGCCGGGCGCAGCCCGGCCAGCCGAGTCAGGTCGACGGCGGCCTCGGTGTGGCCCGCGCGACCGAGCACACCACTGGGATGTGCGCGCAGCGGGAAGACGTGGCCGGGCCTGGTCAGCTCGTCCGGAGTGGTACGCGGATCCGCCAGCGTGCGCACGGTATGGGCGCGGTCCGCAGCCGAAATCCCGGTCGTCACACCGGAAGCCGCATCCACCGACACCGTGTAAGCGGTGCCCTTGGGGTCCTCGTTGATCGGTGTCATCGGTGGCAGTTGGAGCCGATCCAGGTCTGCGCCGGGCAGCGGCGCGCACAGCACGCCGCTTGTATGCCGGACCATGAAGGCGATGGCTTCGGGCGTCGCCAGTGCGGCGGCGATTACCAGATCGCCCTCGTTCTCCCGATCTTCATCATCTACGACCACGACCATGCCGCCCGCGGCGAGAGCGGCCAGCGCCGTCTCGATCGTGTCCAGCGAACGCTGCTGTGCGAATTCGGTGCGCATATGACTAGTAGAAGTATTTCTATTAGTCATAGCAAGCGCCATCCCGCTCAGTGAGCGGGACTAGGAAGCGCGACGTCCTTTACCCTTCGCGGACTTCTTCGCAGCGGTCTTGGTCGCGAGTCTGTCCACGTCGGCGAGCAGTTCCTCGGCGAAATCGCGTTCGGCCTCGTAATGCCGTATGCACCAGCGCAATACCGCGCCCGGATAGGCCCAATTCGGGTTCTCGTCGGCGCCCTCGGCATCGACCTCGGCCAGTTTGCGCATCCGCTCCGCGTATCCGATGTGCTCGGAGAGAATTTCGCGCAACCGGTCCGGTTCGGCGAGATGGCCCAGCCAGACCCGCAGCATGACGCTGTGTTTGAGTATCGGCGCCTCCACGGGTGCGTGGTTCACCCACTGCGCCGCGGCCGCGCGACCACTCTCGGTGATGGCGTACATGCGCTTACCGCGCACGCCGTCGTCCTGCAGCACGGTGCGCGAGGTCGCGTAACCGTGCTTCTCGAGGCGTTTCAGCTCGGCGTAGATCTGGCTGAACGATGGACTCCAATAGAAGAATTGCAGGCTCCAGTCGGCCCATTTCTTCAGGTCATAGCCGGAGAGTTCATCGGCGTGCGAGAGCATGCCGAGCACGGCCCAACTCGTAGTCGGCAGGTCGGGGACTTCGGCGCTCGCCGCAGACTTCGCTTCGGTCACGATGGGACTATACCGCTTAGGCATATTTCGGGTGCAAAGTCCCGCTCAGTAGGACACGCCCCGGTTATCGGGGCGCGGGCGCCGGGAGTAGTCTCGCCGCATGTCGCGCACGCGCATTATTCGGATCGGCACCCGATCCAGCCCGATGGCCTTGGCTCAGGCCGAACAGGTCGCCGGACTGCTGGCCGGGCTCGGCGTCGAGAGCGAGCTGGTCAAGGTAACCACGGCAGGCGATCGTTGGATGGGCGATCTGTCCAAGCTCGGTGGTAAGGGCGCCTTCGTCAAGGAGATCGATCGGGCACTGCTCGATGACGAGGCCGACCTGGCGGTGCACTGCCTCAAGGACATTCCCGGTGATATTCCGGTGCCGGAAGGACTCGCGTTCGCCGGTTATCTGCCGCGCGAGGATGTGCACGATGCGGTGATCACCCGTACCGGCGCACCGCTCGCCGAACTCCCCGAGGGCACGGTCGTCGGCACAAGCTCGGTGCGCCGGACCGCACAGCTGCGGCTGCACTATCCGCATCTTGCGGTGAAACCGTTGCGCGGCAACGTCAACACCCGATTGGCGCGCCTCGAAGAGGGCCATATCGATGTGCTGATCGCGGCCGTGTCCGGTCTGCACCGCGTCGACCAGGCGCACCGGATCACCGAAACCCTCGACCTGGACACCATGTGCCCGCCGATCGGGGCTGGCGTGATCGCACTGCAGTGCCGCGCCGACGACACCCAACTGCTCGATCTCGGTGCGCGCCTGGACGATCCGGCCACCCATCGTCATGCGGACGCCGAACGCGCAATGCTGCACGCACTGCAAGGCCACTGCAACTCCCCGATCGCCGGACACGCGACGACCGACCCCACCGGTCGACTCACGTTGCACGGCAAGGTCTTCAACCTCGACGGCAGCCAGTGGCTGGACGCCAAACACTGGGGCGTCCCGGAGGACCCGAGCGCCCTCGGCTTCTTCGTCGGCGCGGACCTACTCCGCCAGGGCGCCCGCGCCATCATCGACTCCATCCCCCACTGAGCTTTCTCGGAAGCAGGCAGGCCCCGCGCACAACTTCACACGACGCGCACCAATTTGCCCGGTCAATTCATGCGTGGCGCGCAAAACCGTGCGCGGCAATCCCCGACTCGCCCCGACCACGACGCCACGCAGCAGACTCGAATCACCGCCACCGAGCGTGACGGGGGAAGAGGGCGCGGGCCGCCTCGTGTGCGGCTTCGACCAGCACTCGCGCCAAACGCGCGGTATCCAAGGCCGTTCGGTCCCCGCCGATTTGACCGGATAGCGACAGGGCACCCACCGCTGCGCCGCGCCCGCGAATCGGCACCGCGACGCAGCAGATCCCGGTCACCGACTCCTCGTTGTCCACCGCGATTCCCTGCCGATGCCGGATCCGCGTCAACTCGCGGTGCAGCTCCGCCCGGTCGCAAATGGTGCGTGGCGTCAACTGCGGCAACCGGTCTCGGTAGGAGGTCTCGATAATGCTCGGCTCCAGCGAGGCCAGCAGCGCCTTGCCCAGGGCCGTACTGTGCGCGGGCATCCGGCCGCCGAGGCGAGTCGGAATGCTGGCGGTATAGCGACCACCGGCCTTGTCCAGGTACAGCACCTCGCGTCCGTCGAGCACGCCGAGGTGGCCCACCATGCCGGTCCGCTGACACAGCTCGTGCAGCAGCGGACTCACCGCGTCGCGAATCTCATGATGATCGGCGGCGAGTCCACCGAGTTCCAGCGGACGCAGGCCGAGGCGGTAGCCGCCGGGTGCGTGCGCCAACCAGCGCAGCCGGATCATCTGGTCCAGGATGCGGTGCACCGTGGACCGCGGCAGGCCGGTTCGCTCGGCCAATCCGAGCAGCGTCAGAGTCGGCGTCGAGCCGTCGAAAGCGTCTAGGATCAGCGTCATTCGCTCGATCATCGAAACCGGCGGCTGCGCGGGCCGGGCGGTCGGACGCCCCGGACCCGATAACAGCTCGTCGGATCCCGGACCGGTCAGCACCTCGACCGTCATGGCGCACCTCCATTGTGTAGCCCATACAGCTTAGAAGTATTTCGATTAGGCATGTCCGTTTTCGGCATACCTTCTTGTGTCCCCAATCACAGTGCCGTCAGGCGCACGACGTCGAATCCCGGAAACTACGGAGATCGCTACGGATCTTCTCGGTAGCCGGAACCGGTCATTGACAGCGCACCGCGCGCGCCGCTTACCTTCATGGCGAAACGGAATATTTCTAGTAGAAACTAGGAGCGCCATGGCCGTCGTGCTCGACTTCAAGGCCGTCCTCGGCCGATTCGCCACCGGAGTCACCGCGATCACCGCCCTGGACGGTGCGCAACCCGTCGGGTTCGCCTGCCAGTCCTTCTCCGCACTGTCGCTGGATCCGCCTGCGGTAGCGCTGTTCCCGGCGCGGACCTCCACCACGTGGCCGCGGATCCGCGCGGCGAACAAGTTCTGCGTGAATGTGCTCGCCGCCGATCAGGAGCAGGTGTGCAGACAGCTCGGACGCAGCGGTCCCGACAAATTCGACGGTCTCGACTGGAGCCGCTCCCCCAACGGTTCACCGCTGCTCGACGGATCCATCGCATGGATCGATTGCGAGCTCGGCGGGGAGCTCGACGGCGGCGATCACACCATCGTCATCGGCCATGTCACCGCACTCGGCGCGGGCCGCGATGCCGATCCGCTGCTGTTCTATCGCTCCGGATTCGAGCGCCTCACCACTGCATGAGCGAGCGCAGCGACCGAACAATCAACCCAGTCTCCCGACCAGTGAGACAACACCTTTGCGCGCTCATCGGCGCGCCGAACCATCGAAATGACAGCCCGACGAACGTGGAGGAACAATGACCGACGATCAGGTGCGCGTGATCGACACCGGCGCCCCGCCCACCCGGTATGCCCGTGGTTGGCACTGCGTCGGCCTTGCCGACAGCTTCCGCGACGGCAAACCGCACACCGTCGAAATCTTCGGCACCGAACTGGTCGTCTTCGCGAGCGCGGACGGCACGCTCAATGTGCTCGATGCCTATTGCCGGCATATGGGCGGCAACCTCGGCGACGGCATTATCAAGGGCGATACCATCGCCTGCCCGTTCCACGATTGGCGCTGGCGCGGCAATGGTCGTTGTGCCGCAATCCCTTACGCGCGTCGTGTACCTCCGCTGGCCCGCACCAAATCGTGGATTACATTGGAGCAGAATCGGCAGCTGTTCGTCTGGAACGATCCCGAAGGCAACCCGCCGCCGGCGGATATCACCATCCCCCGCCTCGAGGGCGCGTTCAGTGACCAGTGGAGCGACTGGACCTGGAACCAGATCACCATCGAGGGCGCGAACTGCCGTGAGGTCATCGACAATGTGGTGGATATGGCGCACTTCTTCTACGTGCACTTCGCCTTTCCGACCTACTTCAAAAATGTCTTCGAGGGCAATATCGCCAGTCAGTACATGACCTCGATCGGACGCGCGGATGTGCAGGGCGAATTGGCCAAGGAGGCGGGCGCGGAGAACACGCTGCATTCGGAGGCGCACTACTACGGCCCCTCCTACATGATCGATTACCTCGTCAACGAATCCAGCGGGCAGACGGTCGAATCCGTGCTCATCAACTGCCACTACCCGGTTTCGCCCACCAAATTCGTGCTGCAGTACGGCGCGATCGTGAAGAAGCTGCCCGGCCTGTCGCCGGAAGAGGCCGATGCGATGGCGGTGCGCTTCGCCGATGGTCTCGGGCGCGGTTTCGAGCAGGATGTGGCGATCTGGGAACGCAAGACCCGCATCGATAATCCGCTGCTGTGCGAGGAGGACGGGCCGGTCTATCAGCTGCGGCGCTGGTACGAGCAGTTCTACACCGATATCGCCGAAGTGGAGTCGAAGATGACCGACCGTTTCGAATTCGAGGTCGACACCACGCGTGCGGTCACGGCGTGGGAGGCCGAGGTCGCCGAGAATCTGGCCGCGCAGCGCGCGGACGCCTGAACGGATCTGTAATGGATTGCATCACCTGCCATACCTGCCGAAATCAGGTGTCGGTGGTCAAATTCAGCCCCGCGCACATCAGTGTGCAGTGGAGTTCCGCCGCTCGCGCGGGGTGTGCCGAGTTCACCCACACGGGCGGCGGTCCGGTGCGCGGGTGCGCGGCATTGCGCGACAGTATCGAAAAAGCGGTCACCGCAGGCGAAGTCGGGTTGACTACCCGTGATGGGGATTTGTTGTGAGCGCGGCGGTGACGCTTCGAGTTGTTCGAGTAACCGCCGAAACCCGGGATGCGGTCGCACTGGAGTTGGTCGCCGAACCGGAGCGACCATTTCCCTATCGGCCCGGCCAGTTTCTGACACTGCGGATACCCAGCGAACAAACGGGTTCGGTGGCGCGCTCCTACTCACTGTCCAGTGCGCCGCATGAGGGCCGACTCGAGGTCACCGTCAAGCGGACGGTGGGCGGATACGCATCGAACTGGTTGTGCGACAACGCTGTTCCCGGCATGACGATCGACAGCTTGCCGCCCGCGGGAATTTTCACACCCGATTCACTCGACGCCGATCTGCTGCTGCTGGCTGCGGGCAGTGGGATAACGCCGATGCTGTCCATCCTGAAATCGGTACTAGCGCAGGGCGCTGGACGGTGCACGCTGATCTACGCCAATCGCGACGAGGAATCGGTGATCTTCGCAGGTGAACTGAAGTCATTGACCGCCGAGCACCCGAACCGGCTCGTTGTGCTGCATTGGTTGGAGGCTGTTCAGGGCTTACCGTCGGTGCCCACACTGACCACCCTGATCACACCGTGGATCAGTCGCGAGCTATTCATCTGCGGCCCCGCGCCTTTCATGGATGCTGTCGTCACAGCCGCCGACAACCTGGGCATATCCCGGGTGCACGTCGAGAAATTCGTCTCGATCTGCGGTGATCCCTTCGCCGAAACCGAGGTCGAGGACACCGACGACGCTGCCCTGGTCGAAATCGAGCTCGACGGCGCCACAAGAGAATTCGCCTGGCCGCGCAATACCGTACTACTCGACGTGCTGCTAGCGCGCGGGATGGCAGCTCCGTACTCCTGTCGCGAAGGCGCCTGCAGCGCCTGTGTCTGTCGTGTCGTCGAGGGTGAAGTGAAGTTGCTGAGTAACGAAGTTCTGGCACGCGAAGACCTGGCCGACGGTTATGTACTGGCCTGCCAGGCGGTGCCGGTCACTGATGCGGTCCGGGTCACCTATGAATGAGGAGAATATGGCAATCATCAGCTCGCTCGGTTATGTGCGGGTGGCGGTCAGCGATCCGGGCGCCTGGCGCACCTTCGCTTTCGATGTGATCGGTTTCGCCGAGGGCGCGGGTCCGGATCCGGACGCCATCTATCTGCGCATGGATGAGCACGTCGCACGATTGGTCCTGGTGCCCGGCGACACCGATCAGGTGCTCGCCATCGGCTGGGAGGTCCGCGACCATCGCGCGCTCGCCGCGGCACGCGAAGCTGTGGAGAAGGCCGGAATCGAGGTCACCGCGCTAACCGTGACGGAGGCAGATGCCCGCAGCGTAGAGGCGGCATTCACCTTCCGCGATCCCGCGGGCACCAGCGTCGAAATCTTCCACGGCCCGGTCCTGGACCATAGCCCGGTCGTCGGCGAATACGGAAACCGTTTCGTCACTACGGGACTCGGCCTCGGCCACGCGGTGCTGCCGGTCCCCGATCTCGACGGGGCCTTCCATTTCTATACCGACGTGCTCGGATTCCTGCCGCGCGGTGCGTTCCGGCTCCCCGCACCGCCCGAATACGGTCCGGTGCGCATCCGCTTCCTCGGCGTGAATCAGCGCCACCACAGCCTGGCGCTGATCCCCTCCGGCGGTAAGGCGGGCTCGGGGCTGGTGCACGTCATGGTCGAGGTCGACAGTCTCGACGATGTCGGCCGCGCACTCGATCGGGTGAACAAGGCCGGTTATCACCTGTCCTCGACGCTGGGCCGCCATACCAACGACAAGATGATCTCCTTCTATGTCCGCACCCCCGGTGGCTGGGATCTCGAATTCGGCACTGAGGGCGTGCTGGTCGACGAGAACACCTATACCGCGGAGGAAATGACCGCCGATAGCTATTGGGGTCACGACTGGAATCGAGACTGACAAGCACATGCGACGACTCGCGGCCTGAAACCCCTGACTATCGTCGATAACGACGGAAGGGGTTTGGCGATGGCATTGCGCACCGAGTTCACCGACCTGCTCGACATCGAGCATCCCGTAGTCCTCGCACCGATGGGTGGCGTCGCGGGCGGCGAACTGGCCGCAGCGGTCTCCGAGGCCGGTGGACTCGGCCTCATCGGTGGCGGCGGCGGGGATGAGAAGCTGCTGGATCAGGAATGTGCGTTGCTTACCGCTCGCACCGAAAAGCCTTGGGGCATCGGCTTGTTGAGCTGGGCCATCGATATCGATACAGTGCGCAGGACGGTGCAGCGCCGACCGCATGCGATCCTGCTGTCGTTCGGCGATCCCACTCCGTTTGCCGCCGTGGTCCGGGAATCCGGGATTCCGCTGCTGGTCCAGGTCACCACCACCGACGAGGCAGCGCGTGCCCTGGAGGCCGGGGCCGATGTGCTGATCGCCCAGGGTGCGGAGGCGGGCGGGCACGGCGGTGGGCGTGCGACGCTGCCCTTCGTACCCGCGGTCGTTGATCTGGCAGCGGGTACGCCGGTGCTGGCCGCAGGTGGGATAGCCGATGGACACGGACTCGCGGCCGCACTCGTACTCGGTGCGGCGGGCGCGCTGATCGGCACTCGCTTCGAGGCGACACACGAATCCCTGCTCTCGGCCGAAGAGGCCAAGGCCATCATCGCCGCACGTGGCGGCGATACCGAACGCAATCGCATTATCGATATCGCCCGCGAATCCCCGTGGCCCGCCGAATACACCGCACGCACACTGCGCAACCGTTTCCTCGACGAATGGGCCGGACGGGAGGCCGAACTCGCGGCTGATCCCCTTGCCCGGCAACGCTATCGGGCGGCTGCCGAGCAGGCCGATCTCGACTGTGCGCCGATCTGGGCGGGTGAGAATGTCGACCTCATCGACAGTCTCGAATCCGCCGCTGATCTGGTGCGGCGTATCAGCACCGACGCCGAACAGGTCTTGCGGCGAGCGGCGGCGCAATGCGACTAGTCCGCGTGTTCCTCGGTCGAGGCGCGGAGCAGTTCACGGGTGTAGCGCTCGGCGAGTAGGGGCAGGAAGTTGTCGATGGTGGCGTGGTCCGCGAGGTAGTCATAAGCGGAGTACAGCCATCGTTCGATGGCTTCGTCGCGGGTGCTTTCGAATTCGCGTTCCAGGCGGCGCGCGGCGGCCCTCAGTGCGAACTGTTGATCGAGGGACGGTTCGTGGAGGGGCGGGTGCGTAACTGGACCTTCGGTCATTGCGGACTCCTGGTCGGGGACTTCCAGTGCGAGGACGGCGGTCGAAAGCCGTGTCCAGTCGATCGAGTACCCGATGCGTCGGCGACGAACACCCGGGACTTTGGACGCACCCGGGACTACCCTTTCGATATATGCCAACAGACTTACGAAGGTGGCCGGAATGAGCGAGAACCTGCTCTGGGTGCCCGATGCGTGCACATTGCCCACGACCGAGCAGCCGTTGCGCGTGGCCGAATTCACCGATCTCTTCGCGGCCGCACTGCGTCGAATCGAACGCATCGCGCCGACCCGCCTACGGCTGGAACTGGCCGCAGCCCACGAAGACACAGCTCGCGACCTCGCCGCCCGCGAGAGCTCCTGTTGCGGATTCTTCGACTTCAGCTTCGTCGCCGCGGCCCCTGATGCGATTGCGATGGATATCGAGGTACCCGCCAGCCGGATCGCCGTACTCGACGCGTTGGCGAATCATGCCGCCGAAGCCCGAGCAAAGTAGAACAGGTTCTTGTCTGAGGGCTCGGTAAATGCCAAGCTGAACGGATGGATCTCGCCGCCATCGAAGCCGTCCGCCAGCTCAAGTACCGCTATTTCCGGACCCTCGATCTCAAACAATGGGACGACTTCGGGGATACCCTCGCCGTCGACGTCGCCGGTCGCTACGGCACCCACGCCCTCGGTGAACCGCTCACCCTCGACGGCCGCGACGCTGTCACCGCATTCATGCGCGAGAACCTCGGCCCCTCCGTGGTCACGACCCATATCGCGAACCATCCGGAGATCACCGTGGACGGCGATACCGCAACGGGCTCATGGGCTTTCGAGGACACCGTGATCGCCACCGAATACGGCATCCTCATCCGCGGTGCGGGCTATTACTCCGACACCTACCGACTCGATCCGGACGGCCACTGGCGCATCACCTCGACCAGTTACCAGCGCATCTACGAATCGATGCAGGCCCTCGCCGACACCCCCAGCTACCAGCTGCTGACCAACATGTGGGCGACACAGAAATAGCAGAGCGCGGCGGATTTGAGGCCACTATCTTCCCGGTGGCACTCGACTCGAGCCACAGCGGCGGCGGAGGGTGGGAGCATGTCTTCCCTTGCGCCCGCCGAATTCACGATCGAGACCGCCTACCTGAACACCGCTTCCCACGGGTTGCCGGCCGCGCGAACGTTGGCGGCATTGCAGGAGTTCAACACGCTCTGGGCGGCCGGCCGTGCGGCACCGACGACGCGGGACTATCTGGTACCCGAATTGCGGGCCGGATTCGCGCGACTACTCCCGGGTGCCTCGGCCGACGATATCGCGCTGGGCGGTACCGTGGCCGCGTTGATCGCGCCGGTGGTCGCCGCGCTGCCGCCGGGAGAAGAGGTATTGCTCGCGGAAGGCGAATTCTCCTCTGTCTCCATGCCATTCGTACACCGTGGCGATCTGAATGTCCGGTTCGTGCCGTTGGAGCGTATCGCCGACGAGGTCCGGCCCGAGACAGCGTTGGTAGCGGTCAGCGTTGTCCAGTCGAAGGACGGTCGAGCCGTCGATCTGCCGATGCTGCGCGCGGCAACTCTTTCGCATAATGCCCGACTGCTCGCCGATGCCACCCAGGCCGCCGGTTGGGTGCCACTGCGTTTCGTCGATGCCGACTACTGGGTATGCGCGACATTCAAGTGGCTGATCGGCGCGCGCAGCGTGGCCTTCTTCGCCGCACCGCCGGAAGCGGCCGCGCAGCTGCGCCCGATCAGTCCCGGCTGGTACGCGGCGGCCGACCGCTGGGCCGAGCTGTACGAGCCGATCGCGCTGCCGATCACCGCCCGGCGTTTCGATTCGACACCGGACTGGCTCGGCGTCATTGTCGCACTATCAGCGCTGTCGTTGATCGAAGAGCTGACCGTCGACAAGATCGGCGCGCACAATCGCGAACTCGCCGCACAATTCCGAACCGGTTTGGCGGAGTTGGGTTTTCAGTCCGTGCCCGCCGACTCGGCGATTGTCGCCGTATCGGGTGCGGGCGATGCGGCAGCGCGTCTGGAAGAGGCAGGCGTACTCACCTCCGCGCGTGGCGGCGGCCTCCGCTTCTCGTTCCACCTGTACAACAGCGCCGCCGACGTCGACCGCGCCCTCTCCGCCCTCGCTCAGTAACACGCCCAGGCAGCCCGGTAACAACCAGCCCTCGGGGATTCGCACCCGAAGGTGCCCCACCTCGGGTGCGAATCCCCGAGGAACTACGCCGGGCGAGTGGCGGGTGCGGTGATGAGTGGGAGATCGAGGGCGGTGAGGATGCCCGCTGGGGCCTGCACCACGGCCGGGACGGCATTGACGATGCGCATGGCGGTCGCCAGGAGGGTGGCGTGGTTGTGGTCGCCATTGCGACTCGAGGTGACCAGGTCCATCGCGTAACTCGGCTCGCCGGTGATCTCGACGCGGTAGGAGCCCTCGTGGTGTGCGGGTTGTGGCCAGTCCGGGCATAAGTCGGGGCGTAACCGCGTGACATGCTCGAGAACCGTCACGGGCTGGTCGCCGACCATGCCGCGGACCTCGAAACGCAGTGCGGCAGCGGTACCTTCGGCAATGTGGCCGGTGGCGATGTCGAAGGATTCGGGGGCGGGGATGCGCTCGTAGGTCTGGGTGACGGCGTCGAGGGTGACACCGATTCCCGCCGCCAGCTGGCGCACGGTGCCGCCCCACGCGAGCGATAGCACCCCGGGCTGCAACAGCATCGGGATCTCGTCCAGCGGTTTGCCGAACCCCATGATGTCGAACATGACCTCGCGGTTGTCGTAGCTGGCGTAGTCGACGATCTCCAGACACCGCAGTTGATCGATGCGCAGGCAGGTGCCCGCGAGCGCGAGCGGCAGCAGATCATTGGCGAAACCGGGATCGATGCCATTGACCCACAGCGACGAATTCCCTTGTGCCGCGGCCTCTTGGATCGGCTTCAGCAGTTCGTCTGGCAGCACGCCGTACGGGTACTGGAAGAACACCGGCGCGCACGCCACCACATTGATGCCCGCGCTCAGCAGTCTGCGCAGATCCTCGACAGCCTCCAGCAGGCGATTGTCGGTCATCGAGCAGTAGACGACACAGTCGGGTTTCGCGGCCAGGATCGCCTCGGCATCCGTCGTCGCGGTCACACCGACCGAATGCTCCAATCCGGCAATGGTTCCCGCATCGAGCCCGTCCTTCTTCGGACCCGACACCCACACCCCGACCAGCTCGAGATCCGGATTCGCGATGACACCCGCCAGCGCATGTGCGCCGACATTCCCGGTGCCCCATTGGACTACGCGGTAGCTCATGACAGATCCGGAAGAGGGAGGTCGAGATTGGGGGCGATCAGACCACCGTCGGGTTCGAGTACCTTGCCCGTGACGTACTTTCCGGCGGGCGACACCAAATACAGTGCGGCGGCGGCAATGTCCTCGGGCTCACCGATGCGATGCAGCGGCGTCTTGGCCTCCAGCTCGGTGCGCATCGCGTCATTGCCCGCCACGATCTCCAACGCCGAAGTCAGAATCGACCCTGGCGCAATGGCATTCACCCGAATGCGCGGATTCAGATCCATCGCCGCCAACCGGGTGTAGTGCGCCAGCGCCGCTTTCGCCGTTCCGTAGGCGACGAAGGCGCGGCCGGGCAGCCGCCCCATGGTCGAGGTGATATTGAGGATCGAACCGCCACCGGCGGTTTCGAGTATCTTCGGCACCGCCGACCGGACCAGCGCGTGCGCATTGGTGACGTTGAAGTTGAACGCCTCCACCAGCGCGTCCGGCGTGGTATCGAGCAGCGGGCACGGCAGCGCACCGCCGACATTGTTGACCACGATATCGAGCCGCCCGAAGCGTTCGACTGCCGCAGCGGCCAGCCCGGCGGTCGCCTCGATATCGCTGAGATCGGCGGGCACCACGTGGGCCTGGCGACCCACCGCCCCCACCTGCTCGGCGACCTCATCCAGCTGACTCTTGGTGCGGGATGCGATGACGACGTCCGCGCCCGCCTCCGCGAAGGCCACCGCGATCGCCGCTCCGAGGCCGCGCCCCGCGCCGGTGACGACGGCGACCTGTCCGTCGATTCGGAATCTGTCCAGGATCATGCGCGCTCCAATTGTCGAATATTCGACGGCTACTTGTCGTAATATTCGTCATCGTAGAGCTGTCCTGTTGAACCGCACAAGGGGTTGCAAATGTCCGACCGGTCCCCCTCCCCGCCGACCCGCCGGGTCATCGATATCGTGTCGCTGCTCGCCGCGACACCGGAGCCGATCAGCGTCGCGGGCATCGCGGACCGGCTCGATATCGCCCGCGCGACCGCAACAGCGATTTTGGCCGAACTGGATTCGGCGGGCTGGGTTCGACGCGACTCGAGCCGCGGATACAGGCTCGGTCCGAGACTGGCGAATCTGCACGGCCCCGCCCTGCCGCACGCACTCGGCGATATCCTCGCCGAACTCACCGCCCGAACCGGCTACGGCGCGACATTGAGTCGCATAGAGCCCGATCACCTCACGGTGCTCGAGGTGCGCCACGGGCCCGAACGCGTCGTCCCAGGCATCCCCGTCGGCCATCGCATCCCGATGCAGTTTCCGGCCGGGGCAAGCGTTATGCCGTGGCGTTCGGCGACCGAGCAGAACACCTGGCTGGCCACCGCACCCGACTCCGACCGCCGCATCGCCAGCGGACTGCTCACCCTCGTGCGCGATCGTGGCGTTGCGCTGTTCCGTCCACGCACCGACGATGCGGGCACAGTCGAACTCCTCGCCGACCTACTGAGTGCGATGGGGACCGAACTCGTACAACCGCACCTGCGCACGCGGGCCCTACGCCGCCTCGCATTTCTCACCTCGCGGCCATTCACCAAGGCCGAACTCGACTCCGATGCCGAACTCCCGCTGAGTTACCTCGCCGCACCGGTTTTCGATGCGAAAGGTACGGCAGCGTATGAAGTCCAATCGGGGCCGCTGCGGGCATCGACCACCAAATCCGAGCGCGACGAATTCATATCCGCCACAGTCGATATCGCGCGGTCGTTAACGGAAGCATTGGCATCATGAGCTATTTCGTCAAGGCGTACGCCGCACCGCGATGCAAGGGCACCGGAGCCGTAATCGTCGCGGAATCGCGGCTGATCCCTTTCGCAGCCGAATTGGCCTGCTCCAGTTGGGGTTTGCGATCGAACAGCGTCCTGGTCAGGACGCACGCCAGATTCGCGTCCAGATCATCGCGCACCAGCAACAGATTCGGCACGACAATGGTCTTCACATCGGCGGACAGCCCGTAGACGGTGGCCGGGATCGTGCCCTCCTCGTAGACCGAATTCACCGCGTGCATACTGCCGGTGAGTTCGGGGATATCGAGGAAACGCACCTTGCCGTTGGCGGAGGTCAATAGATCGGTGATACCGGGTGTCGGCAGGCCGCCGGAGAAGAACATGGCGTCGATGGAGCCGTCCTTCATACCGTCCACCGTCTTGGTGAGATCCAAGCGCTGGGCCTCGATATCGTTGTCCGGGTTCAAGCCCGCGGCCTGCAGTATCCGCTGGGCGATTACCTCGGTGCCGGACTTCGGCGAGCCGGTGGAGACCCGCTTACCGCGCAGATCCGCGACCGATTCGATATCGGCGCCGGTGCGCACGATCACCTGGGTGTAATTCGGGTACAGCCGCGAAAGTGCCTGCACCGGTTGCTTTTTCCCGTCGAAGCCAGCATTGCCGAGCACCGCGTCGGCGGCGGTATCGGCGAGGGAGAATGCGACCTGATAGGTGCCTGCCACCAATTGCTGGATATTCTGCACCGACGCACCGGTTTCGGCCGCGGTCGCCTTCACCTTGCCGCCGGTGGCCTGCGAAATCTGGTCGGCGTAGGCATTGCCGAGGGCGAAGTACACGCCGGTCGAATTGCCCGTCGCGATGCCGACGCGGGTGTCGCTGTCGACCTCGCAGGTGACCTCCCCGCCGGTGTCGGACTGCGGTGTGTCGCGGCGGCCCCCACATCCGGTCAGCAATCCGGCCGACACCATGGCGACGGCGAGTCCTATGGCAACTCTTCTCAAGTCGTCCTCCTTCGTGAGAGCAGCGTTACCCCGACGGCCGCGGTCAGCGCGGCCAGACCAACGACGAGCGCGCCGGGTTCCAGGTACAGCAGCGCCAGTCCGGCCACCGCGGCGAGCAGCCGGGCCGGGAGTCCGGCCGGGCCGATGCCGAGGATCCAGCCGCCGGTCGCGGCGGCTAGCGCCGCGACGCCGACCCCGGCCACGATCGTCGTCCACAGCACACCGAGCACGGGCCCGTGCCCGAGCAGATACTCGCCGGGGCCGCTGAGCACGAACACGATCGGTACCAGGAAGGCGGGCAGCGCGTACTTCAATGCCTGCCACATGGTCGGCACCGCGCGCGCACCGGTGATGGCCGCCGCGCCCACCGCGGCCAGCGCCGTCGGTGGCGTCACCTCCGACAGCACCGAGTAGTAGAAGACGAACATCGCTGAGGCGGGCGGGGATACATCGAGCGCGAGCAGGGCGGGACCGATGATCGCCCAGCCGATGATGAACGACGCGGTCACCGGAACCGCGAGCCCGAGCAGCGCGAGTGCGAGCGCGGCGAGCACCACGGTGCACGCCAACACCACGGTGTGGTTGTCCGACAATGCCTTTCCCGCACTCACCAGCAGTGATGCCAGCTGCGCGCCGAGGCCCGTTTTGGTGGCGATGGCGGTGATCACCCCCGCCGATGTGCACACCGCGACCACCGGCAGCGCCGAACGCACACCGCTGCCGATCATTTGGAAGATCCGTCGCGGTGATCGAGCCTCGGCGCGAATGCGCGAATCGACGAAGGCGAGCACGAAAGCCAGTGCGGTGGCGTACACCACGGCGCGCGCGGCACTCAGGCCGATCAGCAGCAGCACCACGATCGCGATCAAAGACAGGAAGTGGTAACCGAATCGGGCCAGCAGCCGCCACACCGAGGTGGTGCTCATCTCCACCGACTCGGCACCGAGCCGGCGCGCATCGATCTCCACCGCGAGCAGAATTCCCAAGTAGTACAGCAGCGTCGGGATCATTGCCCACCCGAGCACCGTCACATAGGAGACATCGAGATATTCGGCGACGATGAAGGCGGCGACACCGAGCGTCGGCGGTGACAGGATCGCACCGACACCTGCCGCGGCAAGCACACCGGCCGCCTGTTCGGGCGGATATCCGGCGCGACGCAGGATCGGCCAGGTGACCGCGCCGACCGTCACCGCGGTCGCGGTGCCCGATCCGGAGACGGTGCCCAGCAGGAATCCCGATGCCACGGTGGTGCGTCCGGCCGCGCCGCGCGAGCGCCGGAATGCCGCGACCGACAGATCGACGAAGAACTGTGCCGCACCGGAGAATTCGAGTACGGCGCCGTAGAGGGTGAACAGCACGATGTAGCTGGCCGCGACATCCAGTGGCGTGCCGTAGAACCCGCTACCGGAGTTGTAGAGCGCATCGATGATCTGTCCGAAGTCGAGTCCGGCATGCGCGATGGTCCATTGCTGTGGCAGGTACCCGCCGTAGTAGCCGTAGGCGAGGAACGCCATGCACACCGCGGGCAACATCCAGCCAGTGGTGCGCCGACAGGCCTCGAGCACCAAGACCAACAGCACCGTGCCCATGGCGGTGTCGACCGGATCGAATAGACCCTGCCGATCCAGGAATGCGTTGTATCCGCCCCCGCCGGACCCGATCGCCATCGGCAGCACCGGATACAGGCACACCATCAGCGCGACCACCGCCAGCAACCAGTCGAGCCGACCAGGACCATTCCATCGATCGAACCATCGCAGCCCGGACCGATAGGCCAGGAACACCACCGGCAATGTCCCGGCGAGGAAGATCACCAGGTAGTACTGGCTCCCCTGCGCCAGCGGCCGAAAGACCTGCCACAGCACCAGCAACGCGACCGCGAACGCGACCGTCGCCAGCACCCACTCGGCCCATCCGCGCAATATCCGCGCGGGCTTCTCCTCGTCGTCGACCTCGATCTTGCCCGGCCCTGCCCGGTCCGGACCGCCCCGGGGCCGCACGGCGTGGCGGTCGGCGGGAGGCTCGGCTGCTAGATGAGCGTCCCGCATGTCCGACATTGCGCGACCATATCAACGCACGACCGTCCGTATACGGCTAACAAACATGTAGCCGAGAAAAGTAGAAAAGCGGTCGGTTTGTCGCCCTAAGTCGACCTGGTCGCCCGACCACCCAGCGGCACCTTGTGCGCGATCAACCGGCGATACGAGATGCGCCAGCCGGTTGCTCCGCGCACGACCGTATCGTCGTATTCGATGCTTCCGCTGGTCCCATCGGCATAGATCCCGATCCCCTTCGACCGCACCCGAACCGCACCGCCCACCTCGGCGATGACCACGTTCGTAATGTGATGCCCGACCGGATTTCCATTGCCGAGGGCGACCGCGGCCTCCTGCAGCGCCGGAATTCCGCGTAGCTCACCGGCCCCGAAATCACTGAGGTCGTAGATGATTTCAGCGGTGAACAGCTCATCCATCCGATCGAGCTCACCCGCATCCATCAGATGACCGTGCAGCGCGATCAGATCACCGATCTCGAACCGATCCTGCGCCGATAACGCCATGTAAGCCTCCTGCCGCCCCACTTTCCTGCCGAAGATGAGGCCTGGTCCGGTTATCCGCGACTGTAACGGACGAGTGATCGCTTACGCCGCTGCTTTATCCGGGCTATGCGGGTGTGGCGGTCCGTGCCGATGGGCGGCGCTTCATGATCCAGCGCAGGAAATTGACCCATGGGGACGGGCGGGCCGGGGTGACGGGCGGGTGGCCGAGGGAGACCGCGGTTCGGTCGAGTAGTGCCTCGATCATCGCGTCGTGGATCCAGCGGATGGCCAGGGGCCACAGCAGGTAGCCGATACCGCGCAGGCGGCAGTCGATCTCGTGGCGCAGGATGCTGCTGTCCGGCCACCGGCCGTCCAACACGTCGAGGCTGTGCGTGCCGACCAGGAAGGATCCGGGCGCGAGGGTGAACTCGATGCGGCGGCCCGGTATCCACTCGGTACAGCGATACCGGATGACTCCGTGTCCACCGTCGGCACCCACCCCGAGTGGCCGGTCGAGGACCAGCGCGGGCCAGCCGGGCGGCCACACCGGACTGTCCGGCTCGGCGGCCCTGGCGAGCAATGCGCCGAGCTGATCCGTAGGCACCGGGTATTCCCGCTGGTGGACATTTCGCACCATGCCCCAACCTCCATTCGCTACCGTATGGAACACTGCCCATACGGTAGCGTATGGAAGTCGGCGCGCGATGTTATCCGAGCCACACGGGGCAGTTATCCGACAGAGGGCTCGTACACGACGATCGCCCACGGGGATTCGCGGGACGGGCGGACCGAGGTACGCCGTTCGTGCCGACCGGTCACCGGATCGTCGGCCGGAAATCCAGCGGCGCGCAGGCGCGCGAGGGTCGCGTCCAGGTCCCCGACTTTGACGGCGAGCGACGGGATATCGCGTTCATCGGCACCGGCGAGCATGACCCGGGTCGGGCCGATATCGAATTGCGCCCATCGATCACCGTCGACGAATGTTGCGGTCGTGCCGAGTACCGCGGTGAGTAGATCTATTGCGGCGGCGAGATTCTCGGCAGGGAATATGGTGCCGATACGTTCGACGGTCATGGCTTCTCCAATGCTCGGCGCACAGCCGAAAAGGCTTGGTCGGCGGCATCTTTCGCATCAGACAGGTTGTCGGCCATGCTGAAGAAACCGTGGAATTGCCCGTCGTAACGGATCGTGACGGTCTCGACTCCCGCATCCCGCAGCCGCCGCCCGTAGGCCTCGCCCTCATCGCGGAGTGGATCGAATTCGGCGGTGATGATGTAGGCGGTCGGGAGGCCGGACAGGTCCGTCGCACGCGGCGGTGCGGCGTACGGGTTCTCGGCATCGGCGTCCGAGGCGAGGTATTGCTCCCAATACCAGCGCAAATGGTCGTCGGTGACGAAGTAACCGCTGGCATTCTCCCGATAGGAGGCGGTGTCACGGGCCGGATCGAGCATCGGGTAGATGAGCAATTGATGGGCGATGGCCGGGCCATTGTGATCCCGAGCCATCAGTGCTGTCACGGCGGCGAGGTTGCCACCGGAACTGTCACCGGCCACCGCGATGCGAGCGGGATCGCCGCCGAACGAAGCCGCTTGGGTCGCAATCCATTTCAGGACGATGAACGCATCTTCGGCGGCGGCCGGGAACCTATTTTCGGGAGCCTGCCGGTAGTCGACCGATACCACGATCGCACTGACACTATTGCTCATCGCACGACACAGCTGATCGTGGCTGTCCAGACCACAGATCACGAAACCGCCGCCATGGCAGAACAGCACGACCGGCAGGTCGGCACCGGGCGCAGCGGGCCAATACATACGGACCCGAACCTGCTGCGCTCCAACAGGTCCCGGTACCAGGCGCTCCTCGACCCGCCCTACCGGAATCGGATCGACCTGGGCCGCCGGACGCGCGGCAAGTATCCGACGCGCCTCGACGGCATCGAGCACTTCAGTGCCCAGCGCGGGAAACGCCGCCGCGGCGAGATCGACGATCACCTGCGCTTCGGGCTTCAGCGGCATGCCTATCCCTCGCCCACGGCTTCGACCGGCGGCAGCGCGTCCGGGGGAATGAACTGTCCCGCCGACAATCCGCCGTCGATGGCCAATTCCGCACCGGTGATGAACGCCGCGGAATCGGAAGCGAGGAATACCACCAAATCCGCTACCTCCGAGGGCAATCCGACGCGACCGAGGGGTAGCGAGGGAAAGCTGCCGGCACCGGTGCTCAGCCCGAGATGCCCGATCATCGGTGTCGCGATCGGACCCGGATGCACCGAGTTGACCCGGATTCCGAGCGGTCCCAACTCGAGTGCGGCCGTCTTCGTCAACCCGCGCAGCGCCCATTTGGACGCACCATAAGCGGAATGTCCCATCAGCCCCTGCAATCCGGCCTGCGAGGAGATATTCACGATCGAGCCGCCCGCCGCCCGCATCGGATCCACGACGGCCTGGATGCCGAGGAACGAGCCGATCAGGTTGATACGCAGAATGCGTTCGAGTTCGGCGGCGGAGGTTTCGATAAGCGGTTTGGCGGTGTAGATCGCCGCATTGTTCACCAGCACATCGATGCCGCCGAATTCGACGATCGCGGTCTCGACGGCGACGGCCCAGTCGGTGGCGCTGCTGACATCGTGAGTGACGAAACGGGCGCAATCACCGATGGATTCGGCAACTGCTTTGCCCTCGGGTTCCAGCACATCGGTGAGGACGACACGTGCGCCAGCGGCGGCGAACAGGCGCGCTTCCTGCTCGCCTTGGCCACGTGCGGCGCCGGTGATGAGGGCGACTTTGCCAGTGAGGTCGATCATCTCAAGCTCCTACGAATTCGGTTGTCTCAGCACGCTCCGCTGCCCTGAAGTGCGGAATGACCTTCTCGCCCCAGTGCCGAATGGTCTCCAGACATGCCTGCTGCGGCACCGTTCCCATCTGGATCAGGCACAGGATCTCGTCGGCACCGGCCGCCTGCAGCCGCTCGACATACGCGATGGCGTCCTCGGGGCTGCCGTACGCGTGCTCGGCATTGAAAACCGAAGTGGCCCCGGCCTTCACCGGAATCTTCGCCTCGTGCAGATACGCCACATGCTCATCGGCGGCCTCACGAATCTTGGCCACCTCGTCCACCGTCGGATCGATGGCCTCGTCCGGCACCGGACCCGCGCCGTACCAGTGCTTGATGGACTGCGCGAAGAACCGCTGCCCACGCGCGCCGATCTGCTGCGCCTTCTCCCGGTCGTCGAGCACGATCGTCGGGCACAGGGCCGCGAAGTGATCGTTGACGACCGTGGAGACGAACTTCTCCCCTGTCCGCTCGGCAATCGCCGCGTCATAGGTGCGGCGCAGTTCGGCGATCTCCTCGACACCTGCGAAACCCAGTACCAACGCGCCGATTCCGTAGTCGGCGGCCAGTTTCAGCGTGTCCTTCTTGGTGCACGCCATGAACAGCGGCGGATGCGGCAGCTGCACCGGACGCGGCAGCATCGGATGCGGATCGATATCGAGCAGCTCACCGTGCCATTCGAATTCGCCCTCCGGATCCTGCCAGGCCTTGCCGATAATGCGCAGCGACTCCTCGACCTCCTGATAGGTGCGGTCGGGATCGACACCGCACATCGAGGTTTCCTGCGGGGTGGCCCCGCGCCCCGCACCGAGATTCACCCGCCCGTTGGAGAGCACATCGAGCATGGCCGCGCGTTCGGCCGCGCGCACCGGGTGATTGAAGTTGAACGGCATGCACACCACACCGTGGCCGATGCGGATCCGCTCGGTCCGCGCGGCCACCCAGGTCAGGAAGATCTCCGGGGCGCTCATGTGCGCGTACCACTTCAAGCCGTGATGTTCGACCGCCCAGACAGTGTCGAATCCCATCTCCTCGGCCAGTACCGCCTGCTCGACACAGTCACGCAATACCTGCCTTTCGTGATCGGCCGACGGGTCGGTCATTTGCGCCTCGAAGATCATCGAGAACTTCATGCATTGCCTCCATCTGTTCTTCCCACCCCACCGGCTCCGCCGGCTGTCCATCCCCAATTCGATATGCCTAGTAGAAATATTTCCGATGCTCTTGTTGAGGTCAGGTGCATGTCTCGGTGGATGGGACTATTCCGGTTCGCGCCGTCCGCGCGCCCATAGCGTCGAGATCGCACACGGCGTTCGAACCAACGCCGGAGAAAGGACGGACCTGACGTGGGTCGACTCGATGACAAGGTCGCGCTGATCACCGGCGCCGCGCGCGGGATGGGCGCCGAACATGTCCGCCGCTTCATTGCCGAGGGTGCGCGGGTGGTATTCGGCGATGTCCTCGACGAACAGGGCGAACAGTTGGCCGCCGAAACCGGTGCACGCTATCTGCACCACGATGTGACCAGCGAGGCGGACTGGGCAGCCGCGGTGCGGACCGCGGTGCAGGAGTTCGGCAGGCTCGATGTGCTCGTCAACAATGCCGGCCTGCTGCGGTTCCAGCGCATCGCCGAGATGAGCCTGGCCGATTTCACCACGATCATGACGGTGAACGTCACCGGCACCTGGCTCGGCATCAAATCCGCCGCGCCCGCGATGACCGGCGGTGGCGCGATAGTGAATATCTCCTCGGTGGAGGGATTCGTCGGTGCCGCAGGCCTATCGGCCTACAGCGCAAGCAAATTCGCCATTCGCGGACTGACCAAATCGGCCGCGCGCGAGCTCGGTGCGATCGGAATCCGGGTCAACTCCATCCATCCCGGTGGTATCGCTACGCCGATGACGGCGGCGGCGGGTTCGGGCGTCGACGGCAATACCTTCTTCGCCGGATTGCCGATTCCGCGCTGGGGACAGCCCGGTGAGGTCTCTGAGGCGGCCGTCTTCCTGGCCTCGGATGCCGCGAGTTATTGCACCGGAACCGAGGTCGTCATCGACGGCGGCATGCTCACCGGCGCCGGTTACTAGGGAAAGGGAGCCAGATGTCCGAGGAATACACCTACGACGTGGTGGTCGTCGGCTCGGGTGCGGCGGGGATGACCGCCGCACTCACCGCCGCCTATCGCGGGCTTTCGGTGGTGCTGATCGAGAAGAGTGGCAGCTTCGGCGGTTCCACCGCGCGTTCCGGCGGTGGTGTATGGATTCCGAACAATCCGGTGCTGGTCCGCGAGGGCGTGCCCGACAGTCCGGATCTCGCCCGGGTCTATCTGAAATCCGTTGTCGGCGATCGTGTTCCGCAGGCCAAACAGGACGCATTCCTCGACAACGGCCCGCGCATGATGACCTATCTCGGCGCACGCACCAACCATCTACAATTCGTCTACGACCGCGGCTATTCCGACTACCACCCGGAACTGCCCGGTGGCCTCGCGCAGGGCCGCAGCATCGAACCGGCGATTATCGATGGCCGCCTGCTCGGCGAGGATCTGGAGCTGATCAACCGGCCGACCATGTCCGGGCCGAAGGGAATCGCATTCACCGTCAGCGATTTCCACGATCTGAATATGATCGCGCGGACCTGGAAGGGTAAGCGCACCGCGATGAAGGTCGGGGCCAAGGCGGTGCTGAACCGGATCCGGGGACGGCAGCCGCTGAGCCTCGGCAAGGCGCTGGTGGCCCGGCTGTGGTTGGCGCTGCGCGACGCGGGCGTGCCGGTCTGGCTGAACACGCCGCTCACCGAGCTGATTACCACCGACGATGCGGTGGTCGGAGTGCGCGCCGAGCGCGATGGTGCACCGATCGTCATCCGTGCGCGGCGCGGTGTGGTGCTCGCCGCTGGCGGTTTCGAGCACAACCTGGAGATGCGTAAACAGTTCTTCACCGCGCCGGTCAGTACCGATTGGACCGTCGGCGCGACCGAGAACGTCGGTGACGGCATCCGGGCCGGTGAAAAGCTCGGCGCCGCACTGGATCTGATGGACGATGCCTGGTGGGGACCGTCGGTGCGCAATCCGGACGGGCCGCCGTTCTTCTGCCTGGCCGAGCGATCCCAGCCCGGCGCGATCATGGTCAACGATGCGGGCGAGCGGTTCACCAATGAATCGGCCAGCTATGTCGATGTGGTGCACACCATGTACCAGCGACACGCTACCGGTGTGGGGCACGTGCCAGCGCACTTCATCATGGATCAGCGCTTCCGCGATCGATACCTGTTCCTCGGCACCTTCCCGAAACAGGCCATCCCGCAGAAGTATTTCGATGCCGGGATCATCAAGAAAGCCGATACCCTCGCCGAACTCGCCACCAAGATCGGAGTTCCGGCCGATTCCTTGATCGCCACGGTGCAGCGGTTCAACGGTTTCGCACGTGCCGGGCGAGACGATGACTTCCATCGCGGTGAATCCGCTTACGACCGCTATTACGGCGACCCCACTGTGCAACCGAATCCCTGTCTGGCACCAATCGATAAAGGGCCGTTCTACGCGGTTGAGATGGTGCCCGGCGATCTCGGCACCAAGGGCGGCCTGGCCACCGACGAACATTCCCGGGTGCTGCGCGAAGACGGCGCGCCCATCGCCGGACTGTATGCGGCGGGCAATAATTCGGCCGCCGTGATGGGCAACAGTTACGCGGGCGCGGGCGCGACAATCGGGCCCGCCATGGTGTTCGGCTATATCGCGGCAAATCACATCGCCGATCTCGAAATCCGAGCGGGAGCATGACGTGGACAGGGTAAGCGGCAAGACGATCATCGTGACCGGTGGTGCGCGCGGTATGGGCGCGGCATTCGCCCGTCGGCTGGTCAGCGAGGGCGCATCGGTGATCGTTGCGGATGTGCTCGCCGACGAGGGCAAGGCGGTGGCCTCCGAACTCGGCGATCAGGCCATGTTCTGTCCCCTCGACGTCACCGACGAATCTGCCTGGGCCGCATTGATTGCCGAGACGGAGCACACCTTCGGCCCCGTCTCCGGACTGGTCAACAATGCGGGCATCGTGCACGTCGACCCGATCGAGCGGCTCGCCGAGGCGGATTACCGCCGGGTGATCGATGTGAACCAGGTCGGGGTGTTTCTCGGCATGAAAGCCGTTGTGCCGTCGATGCGCCGGGCGGGCGGTGGCTCGATCGTCAATATCTCCTCGATCGGCGGCATCATCGCATTCAGCAATATCCTCGGCTACGTCGCCTCCAAATGGGCCGTGCGTGGGATGACCAAGGCCGCCGCCCAGGAGTTCGGCGCCGACGGCATCCGGGTCAACTCGGTACATCCCGGCGTGGTGGCCACCGAAATGACCGCCGACTCCGATCGCTCGCACTCGATGGTGCATGACCAGCCCCTGCCCCGCGCCGCGGCACCGGGTGAGCTGGCCAATCTTGTGCTGTTCCTCATCTCCGATGAGGCAAGTTTCTGTACGGGCTCCGAATTCGTCGCCGACGGCGGCTACACCACCAAATGACCAAGGACAGCTGCTGTGAAGAACTTTGAGGACAAGGTCGTCGTCATTACCGGCGCGGGCGCGGGCATCGGCCGCGCGCTCGCGCTCGAACTCGCCGGCCACGGCGCGCGGCTGGCATTGTCCGGCCGAAACCTTGCCAATGTCACCGAAACCGCCGCGTTGTGCGAGAAAGCGGGTGCCAAGGCACGGGCCTACAAACTGGACGTCACCGATCGCGGCGCCGTCTACGCCCACGCCGATGAGGTCCGATCCGACTTCGGCCCGGCCAATCTCGTGGTCAACAATGCGGGCGTCTCCCTCACCGCGAATATCGAGGAGCTGACCTGGGAAGACTTCGAGTGGATCGTCGATATCAACTTCTGGGGCGTCATGTACGGCACGAAAGCTTTTCTGCCACAGGTGATCGCCTCGGGCGACGGTCATATAGCCAACGTCTCCAGCATGTTCGGCCTAGCCGCCTGCCCGAGCCAAGCCGCATACAATGCGACCAAATTCGGCATCCGTGGCTTCACCGACGCGCTGCGTCAGGAGATGAAGATAGCGGGCCACCCGGTCGGGGTCAGCAGTGTCCATCCCGGCATGATCAAAACCGAAATCGCCTGGAAGGCCCGCACGGGCGGCGACCGCGACCGCGACGCCTTGGCCGCCAACTTCGACAGACTGGCCAAGACGACACCCGAATCCGCGGCGAAGACCATCCTGCGCGGGATCCGAAAGGATAAGGCCAAGATCCTCATCGGCGCCGATGCCCGCGTAATCGATTTGTTGCCAAGGATCTTCGGTTCGGGTTACCAGCGCATCATCACCGCCCAGATGCGAAACGAGGTGTAGATCGGGCGGCACTTGTCGATGGTGAACCCGCGGTTCCCGCACTATGTCGCTGATCGCATTCGGCATCATTTTCCGCATTCAGATGAATCCGCTCCGGCGGCGCGCAGTAGTTTCGCGCCGAGATCGGCCAGCATTTCCGCCATCTCCGGCGGTTCTCTGACCTCGAATTCCAGGCCCAGGTGGGCGATGCGCACGGCGGTCCATTCCAGTGAATCGGCGGTGGTGCGGAGCAGGCAGGATTTCTCGTCGATGGGCTCGATTTCCTCGGGGCGGACCCGAAAGGTTTCGATCAGCTGCGGGGCCGGGGCGTGGACGAGGAACACGACTCGGCGCAGCGGGCGGGATCGGGCCAGCGACCGGGTGACGAACGCAGCAGCGTCTTCGGTGGGCAATTGCCTTGGGGCACTATGTGTTCCGATCGGTCGCGGAGAATCGATGCGGTCTACGCGAAAGGTGCGCCAGTCGGTGCGGTCGATATCCCAAGCGACCAGATACCAGCGGCGGCCCGCGGAGACAAGGCTGTGCGGTTCGGTCAGTCGGCGAGTCTCGGTGTCGCCTTTATCGCGGTAGCGGAAGCGGGTGCGTTCGCGGTCACGGCAGGCGGCGGCCAGGACGACAAGGGTTTCCGGGTCGACCATCGGTCCAGCGGCGGGGCCTGCTAGCGACACCGTTGCCGACCGTACCGCCTCGACTCGGCGGCGCAGTCGGGCGGGCAGCACCTGTTGCAGCTTGACCAGCGCCCGCGCCGATGACTCGTCGATACCCTCGACCGCGCCCAGCGCCGCATTGCGCAGTCCGAGCGTGATCGCGACGGCCTCTTCGTCGTCGAGCAGCAACGGCGGCAGTGCGGTCCCGGCCTCCAGGCGGTAGCCGCCGATCGAACCGAGGCTGGCATACACCGGATATTCCAGTTCCCGCAGCCGCTCGATATCGCGGCGCACCGTCCGGACCGTCACGCCGAGGCGTTCGGCCAGCTCGGGGCCGGTCCATTCGCGGCGGGTCTGCAACAGGGCGAGCAGTTGCAGCAGGCGGGCGGCGGTTTCGGTCACAGCCTCGAAGTATCCGCCGCAATGAGGACCAAACCTGACCTCATTGGCACCTACCGTGGCGATTGTGAACGCAGACCGAGACACCATCCAGATCATCGGGGCCCGCGCCAACAACCTGCGCAATATCTCCGTGGCCATCCCCAAAGGCAAGATCGTCGTCTTCACCGGCGTATCCGGATCGGGCAAATCGTCGGTGGTCTTCGGCACCGTGGCCGTCGAATCGCAGCGTCAGCTCAATGAGACCTTCACCTGGTTCATCCGCAATCGACTGCCCAAATACGAGCGGCCCGAGGCCGATGTGATCGACAATCTGGCCCCCGCGGTGGTGGTCGACCAGAAGCCCATCGGCGGAAATTCCCGCTCCACCGTCGGCACCATGACCGATATCCACTCCATAATTCGGGTGCTGTTCTCGCGGTACAGCGAGCCGAGTGCCGGTGAAGCGACCCGCTATTCGTTCAACGACCCGTTGGGCATGTGTCCGGAGTGCGGCGGGCTGGGCCGAGTAGTGCGGCCGGATCTGGACAAGTTGCTCGACACCGCCAAATCACTCAACGAGGGTGCCATCAACTTTCCGCCGTTCGCGGTGGGGACATTTCAGTGGCAGATCTACGCCGAGTCCGGACTCTTCGATCCGGACAAGCCGTTACGTGACTTCGCCCCGGATGACTGGCAGTTGTTCCTGCGCGGCAAGGGATTCCGGGTGCCGCGCCCGAACAAGACCGGTTCGATGGGCAGCAATGCCTATGAGGGACTGTTGGAGCGCTTCGACCGGCTCTACATCAAACGCGACCTCGGTGCGCTGAGCGACAAGATCCGCGCGGCGGCGATGGAAGTGGTACACGCGCAGACCTGTCCGGAATGCGGTGGCGCACGGTTGAATTCCGCCGCGCTGGCGAGCCGGATCAATGGATTCGGCATCGCCGACTTCGGCCGCATGGAGGTGTCCGATCTCATCGAAGTGCTCGGCGAGCTCGATGAGACCGCCGCCGCCTTGATCGCCGATGCGGCCATTGCCCGGTTGCGCCGGATCGAGGAGGTGGGGCTCGGCTATCTCTCGCTGGATCGCGAGACATCCACGCTTTCCGGCGGAGAAGCACAGCGTCTCAAGGTCGTTCGGCATCTCGGCTCCAGCCTCACCAGCATGACCTATATTTTCGACGAACCCAGCGTCGGCATGCATCCGCGCGATATCAGCCGTTTGAACAAGTTGCTGATCCAGTTGCGCGACAAGGGAAATACAGTGCTGGTGGTCGAACATTCCCCCGATGTCATCGCCGTCGCGGACCACATCGTGGATATGGGGCCCGGCGCGGGCGGACACGGTGGTCAGGTCATCTTCCAGGGCACCGTCGAAAAGTTGCGCACGTCGGGCACCTCGACCGGTGAGCGGCTACGGCGGGTGCAACAAGTCAAAAGCGTGAGCCGCACTCCGACCGGCTGGCTCACGGTCACCGGCGCGGATTCGTACAACCTGAAGAATCTCACCGCACGGTTCCCCGTCGGCGTGCTCACCACGGTCACGGGTGTGGCGGGTTCGGGCAAGAGCACGTTGGTATCTGGTGCATTCGCGCATGCTTACCCGCAAGCGATCGCGGTGGACCAGTCCGCCATCGCCGCCTCCCGACGCTCGAGCCCCGCCACTTACACCGGCATCATGGACCCGATGCGGCAGGTGTTCGCAAAGGAGCACGGCGTCAAGCCGGGACTGTTCAGCTTCAATTCCGCGGGCGCATGCGCCGAATGTGGTGGTGCGGGCGTCATTTTCACCGATCTCGCCTATATGGACCCGATCACCACGGTGTGCCAGAGCTGTCACGGACGCCGCTATCGTCGCGAAGTGCTGGGCTATACCGTGCGCGGTGCATCCATTGCCGACGTGTTGGATATGACCGCGGAGCAGGCCATCGACTTCTGGAATGGCAATGCGGGCAGCAAGATTCGCACTCCGCTGCGGGCGCTGAACGAGGTCGGTCTCGGCTATCTGACGCTCGGTCGCTCGCTGAGTTCACTCTCCGGCGGTGAACGTCAACGCATCAAACTCGCCGACCACCTGCATCGCAGCGGCGGCATCTACGTACTCGACGAGCCGACCACCGGACTGCACATGGCCGATGTCGAGGCCCTGATCGCCCTGCTGGACCGGCTGGTCGACGCGGGCAATACGGTCATCGTCATCGAACACGATCTCGAGGTCGTCAAACGGGCCGACTGGGTGATCGATCTCGGACCGGACGGCGGCAAGCACGGCGGCGAAATCGTCTTCACCGGAACACCTTCGGCGCTACTCGACGATCAGCGCTCCATCACCGCCGACTATCTGCGGCGCAGCGTCGCATGACACCCGGCCGCGGCCCCTCGACGTGACCATGCCCCCGCGGACCAGATTTCGATACGACAACCGCATCCAGAGCTTGCCGACACCGGCACCGGACAAGCGCGGCATGACAACCGAGCGACCCGTCGTCAGCAACAGCAGGTCGGCGATGCGGCCACGTACCTCGTCACCGGCGCCGACCGCCCAGTCGGCGTCGGTCGCGACGAGCCGGAATCCCTCGAGCCGGTGCTTCGCCCAGAACGGCCACCCCATCGTCCACACCCGAGTGGCCGCCGTCACCGCGGCTTCGATCGGGAGGTCGACCTGCCTGCACGTCGGGATCGCGATGTCCTGCCCGTGCACCATGATGCCGTAGAGGATATTGCGATAATTGGTGACCGCCGGCAACTTTCGCGATGCGGCATGCGCTCGGATTTCGGCTACAAGATCATGCCCCGCCTCAGCGTAGCGGACGGACACATCGTGATTCAGCCGATGGAACCGCCCCCGCGCCCGCAGCCCTTCGCGAACCATACCGACCGGGCCGGGCGGCTGCGGTGCCAACGCGATATGCGCGGCCACATCCCGAACCCGCCAGCCCGCACACAGCGACGGCAGCTCCCACTCATTCGGCGCGAGGTCGTCGAGCACGTCGGCGACGGCACGTCGTTGCTGCTCGATGACCCGCCACTGCGCATCCCGGTCCATATCGGCCTCCGATACAATTTAGTCAGTGTCACTGACTACTATAGTCAGATAGACTGACCAAATCAAGATTGTGCTGCGCCCCAAAGGACGTGCCGCTCAGATCAAGGGGCAGTGCGACTGGTTCGGTAGCGGCCCGGGGTGGTGCCGATGATGTTGGTGAAGGCGGCGATGAAGCTGCTGGGGTTCGCCCATCCGCAGGCGTACGCGACGTGGGTCGTATCGTGACCGTCGGCAAGCAGGACAAGTGCGTGATAGATGCGTAGTTGTGTGCGCCATTGATAGAAGGTCATGCCGAGTTCGTTGTGGAACAGTCGGCTGAGAGTGCGTGCGCTGGCTCCGATCTGCTGTCCGAGTTCGGCGAGTGAGCTGTTGTCCGCGGGCCGCTGGTACAGCATTTGCGCAATGGCGCGCAACCGATCGTCGCGTGGTTCGGGCAGTTGCAGTGGCTGCTCGTGTGCTTCGCGGAGTTCGTCGACGAGTACTCGGCGAAGCCGAGCAAGTGCGGCGCGATCGAATTCGCGTGGGCCCGTGAGGGTCAGCAGGATTTCGCGGGCGAGATCGGAGACCATGAAAACGGCAGGTTGCTCTGGCGCGAGCCGGGCCAGGGACGCCGGGAGGAACAGGATCCGCATATCGGTATCGCTGTGCGCGCGGTGGTAGTGCGTGAACCCGGCGGGGGTCCATGCGATTCGATTGGCCGGAACGATCGATGTGCCACGTTCGGTGTGCACTGACAGAACGCCGCGCGCGGCGTACACCAGGTGTCCACGTGGATGGGAATGCACCGTGCTCGTTCCCCCCGACGACCAGAGATGAACTCCTCCAGAGGGCCACAGACGCGACGTCCGACCGGGCGAGGGAATTTGGCGGCCTACGGGCATATGTTGGCATTCTACCGGTAGCCAGCCATACGGCCTACTGGCCAGAGTGAAGGCATGCGCGATGATCTTCACTCAGCCAGCACCACGAACTCACGCCGTCGGAAAATGCGAGCGGCGGTCTGTGTCCGAGCCGGTGGCCCGGAAGTACTGGAGATTCGTGAGCTACCGGTGCCAGCGGTTCGGGATGGCTGGAGCCTGGTGCAGGTCAAGGGCGCGGGCTTGAACCGATCGGAGCTGCGGACCCGTCAAGGGCATTCCCCGAACGTGCGGTTCCCGCGTGTGCTCGGGATCGAATGTGTGGGAATCGTGGCAGCCTCGACCGATCCCCTACTGCCGGAGGGGACGCAGGTTGCCGCGGTGATGGGTGAGATGGGCCGGGAGTTCGACGGCGGCTACGCGGAGTACGCGTTGTTGCCGAACTCGCTGCTCATGCCGGTCACGAGCACGTTGCCGTGGGATGTGTTGGCCGCGCTACCCGAAACCTACTTGACCGCACAGGGCTCGCTGGACGCGTTGGGCATAGTGCCGGGTAGCACGGGACAGCTGCTGATCCGCGGCGGGACCTCGTCGGTAGGGATGGCCGCCGCGTCGATCGCATCCGGCTACGGCGTCGAGACCGCGGCCACGACTCGGCGACAAGGCAAGAGCGACGCATTGACCACGGCCGGCGTCGACCACGTACTCCTCGACACCGGTGAATCGCTGAGGGCGAGCGTGCACGCGGTTTGGCCCGAGGGCCCGGACTATGTCCTGGATCTTGTCGGGACAAGCACGGCGGTGGACTCGTTGCGCCTGGTCCGTCGCGGCGGGACAGTGTGTGTATCAGGCTCTCTCAGCGGCTGGCTGATCCAGAACTTCGAACCGATAGCGATGATCCCCTCTGGCACCAAGCTCACGGCTTTCCACAGCGACAACTTCAAGGGGCGCGCGGGCACGACCGTGTTGCGACGCGTCATCGGCCAGGTCGAGGCGGGCGTCTATCGGCCAAACATCGACCGCGTCTTCGGCCTGGACGACATCGTCGCGGCACACCACCACATGCAAAACAACCAAGCCACCGGAAAAGTTGTCGTCGTGCCCTAGCTACATCCTGCTGACCGAGACGGCCAGTACACCGAGCCGGGGCTGGGCGGCAGGCTGAAATCGAGCTTCCCGCGGTGTGCGCACTGCGGGGTTGCGCCATTTGCCAGGGCGTTCGGGCTGTGCCAGCGGCCCGGTGATCTGCCCTTGTCATGCGCTTGGTTGCGCGGTGGCTGTCGATGACCGAAGGAGTGTTATGACGATCGGAGTGGAGCCGGTGCGGCGACCGGAGGGCGCCTTCGGCAGGGCCGGCGCCGATGGTTCGGTCGTGGTGGCACTCGATGGGGCGTGCGGACTTTCGCGGGAGCGGATCGGGGGCAAAGCGTGGAGCGTTGATCACATGCGAGGGTTGGGGTTGCCGGTCCCGCCCGCATTCGTGCTGACAACCGAGGCCTGGGCGGAATTCGGGGCCAACGGTGGGATGCTCGGCGCGCAGCTCTGGGCCGGAGTGCGAGACGGTATCGCCGCATTGGAGCGCGGAACGGGGCGGCGGTTCGGGGCCGCCGAGCATCCGTTGCTGGTGTCGGTGCGGTCCGGGGCCGCGGTGAGTATGCCGGGGATGATGGATACCGTGCTGAATCTGGGCATGAACGACTCGGTCGAGCGAGCATTGACCGCCGAGACGCGAAATCCGGGATACGCCAGTGATACTCGGCGGCGGTTCGTCACCCAGTATCGGGAGATCGTGCTCGGTGACCCGAATGGCGTGGTGCCGGAGGATCCCTGGGAGCAGTTGCGTGGCGCGGTCACCGCGGTATTCCGTTCGTGGGATTCCGCGCGGGCCAAGACCTATCGGCGTACCCGGGGTGTTTCCGATGCGCTCGGTACGGCGGTCACGGTGCAGGCCATGGTCTTCGGAAACCTCGACGCGCTCTCGGGGACCGGCGTGCTGTTCAGCCGGAATCCGAATACCGGTGCGCGTGCGGTCTTCGGCGAATGGTTGGTCGGCGGACAGGGTGAGGATGTCGTCTCCGGACGCACCACCCCGCGTCCACTCGACGAACTCGCGGTGACGCTGCCGCAGGTGCACCGCCAATTGCTCGCCGCCGCCGAACTGCTCGAGCGCGACGGTCGCGATATCCAGGATATCGAGTTCACCGTCGAATCCGGCCGCCTGTGGCTATTGCAGTCGCGACCGGCGAAACGCTCTGCGCGCGCGGCGGTTCGCGCCGCCGTCGCCATGGCCGATGAGGGACTCATCGATGCGGATGAGGCACTGCGCCGGGTCGATGCCGACCAGGTGCGCACCGTCCTGCGGCCCGCATCGGGCGATGACACCGGACTGAGCCCGCTGGCCCAGGGTGAATCCGCATGTCCCGGACTCGCCTCCGGCATCGTCGTCACCGATCCCGACGAAGCCGAAACCCGTTCGGCCGCAGGCGAGCACGTGATCCTGGCACGTCCGACCACCAGCCCGGACGATCTGCACGGGATGATCGCGGCGCAGGCCATCGTCACCGAACTCGGCGGTGCCACCTCGCATGCCGCGCTGGTCAGCCGGGAGCTGGGCCGTCCGTGCGTAGTCGGCTGCGGGGCTGGGGTTGTCGAGGCACTGGTCGGTCGCATCGTCACCGTCGATGGTGGGGCGGGCACCGTGTGGCCGGGCCAAGTGGGCGGCAAGGCAGTGGAAGCCTCGGTAATCGAGGATATCGAGCGACTCGCACAATGGGCACAGGTCGATTCGGCCCAGCTGCCCGTGTTCCTGTCGAAACGGAACGACGATCGTTCAGCGGCAACGGATTCCGATTCGGCTCGTTTGCCGATGACCCAAGATACCAACGGCAACAAGGTCTCCGAACTCGCTGTCCTGCGCCTGATCGGCATCAAGGGGCGAGTTGAGCCGGACACCATCGCCGCAAGCCTCACAATCTCCGAGACCGAAGCCGGCTCGCGCACTGCCGATTTCGTGACACGCGGGCTGTGCGCCCGCACACCTGTCGGCGTTCGCCTGACCCCGCAGGGCCGCGAACAACTCGCCCAACTCCTCGAACACGAGCGCGCCGATCTCGACCGTAGCGACCTCGCCGCGGCCTACGATGAATTCTGCGAGTTCAATGCCGAGCTGAAGGCAATCATCACGGCCTGGCAAATGAAGGACGCGAGCACGGTGAACGATCATTCCGACAACACCTATGACGCAGCTGTTTTGGCGCGCTTGACCGCACTGCACCACGGCGTCACACCCCTTGTCGAACGCATCAGCGCCATCGCGCCGCGCCTGGCTCCCTACACCGACCGCCTGGCCCGCGCCGTCGAGCGGATGAACGGCGGCGACCACAGCTGGGTGGCTCGGCCGATCATCGACAGCTATCACACCGTGTGGTTCGAATTGCACGAGGACCTCATCGGTCTGTGCGGCCTGAGCCGCACCGACGAGGCCGCCGCGGGCAGGGCCCACTAGCGCGATGTTCACCGATAGCGCCCAGCGGCGATGGGTCGAGTTCGCCGAGATCGACAATGTCCGCGACCTCGGCGGACTTCCCGTGATCGGCGGCGGCACAACCCGATTCGGCGTCGTCTACCGCTCCAGCACCCCCCAGCATCTCACCGAGGACGATCTGGCCATGCTGACCGGCCCGGTCGGCGTGCGCACGCTGATCGACCTGCGCAACCCCGATGAGGTACTACGCGAGGGTTATGGCCTACTGACCGGCAGCGCGACGGTGCGCATGGTCAATCTCCCGGTGCGCAAGTCGACCGACGTCGTCGCGACCCCCGCCGATCTGGTTCCCGACGGCAGACAGTACGACCTTGTCGCGTTATATCGCGAACTCCTCACCGGCAGTAGCGAAGCCATTGTGACGGCGGCCCGCCTGATCGGCGATGCCTCGCGGCACTCGGTCGTCTTCCATTGCGCCGCTGGCAAAGACCGCACCGGCATCCTCGCGGCCATGGTGCTGGACGCGGTGGGTGTCCCCGCGGAGGCCATCGCCGCCGATTACGCGCTCACCGGCGAACGCTTGGAACGCATCCGCGAACGCCTGGACGCGCTGCCGTCGTATCACGGGCTGCCACCGGTCCGCACCGGCATCCTCGCGGTCGATCCGGATGTGATCATCCGGTTCCTCGACGAATTGCACACTACCCATGACGGAGCGGCAGAATGGCTGCGCACCAACGGACTATCCCGTGCGGAACTCGCGCAGCTGCGCGCGATGCTCGTCGACTAGTCCCCGCGGTGGCGACTGTTCACCCGGAATTACCGCCGAAAGTCCAGTAGGGTCACCAGCGTGCACGACGATGTCGACTACACGAAGCTGGCCACCCCCGCCGAGAAGAAGAAATACGCCAAGCAGAACAGCTTGATGTACGGCGGGCTGATCGCCATCGGCGTCGTCATCCTCCAGGGCTTCCTCACGGCCTCGCCGCTGGGCACATCCGGTCGGATCTCCATGATCGCCTTCGCGATCTCGCTGCCACTGCTCGCGGTGCTGCTGATGCTCGACGAATGGCAGTCGGGCGAACAAGCGCCCAGCCCGAGCATGACCGACGAGGCAGCCAAAGCCATCGCCCTGCTCAGCTCCCTCGTCGGCGTCGTCGCGGCCTTCTGGCATATCGACTGGAGCGCGGGCGTCGCGGTGATCGCGGCCGGAGTGGTCGCGCTCGGGGTCTACGGAACGCATTTCAGCAGTACGAGTTTCAGCCAGGCAGTGCTGCGCCGTAACCAGCAGCGGGCTGCCGCGGCCCAGGCGACAACACCCGCGACGGAAACGTCGCAGCCGACCGCACCCCAATCACCGGCGTCTCAGCCGCCAACGCCCCAACCATTGGCTCCGCAGCCGTCGGCTCCCCAGTCCCCAGCAGCTCAGACCACTACTCCTGGCCCGACTGCGGACCAGCTCGAGTCGCCCCGGACCGCAACACCCGAGCCGACGGCACCTGGACCAGCGAACCCCCACACAGCAGTTACCGAGCCAACAGCACCTGAGCCGACAGCCCCGGACGCGACGACAACCCCGTCCACAACGCACGAGGCGACAACGTCCGAGTCGACCACTCCCGAACCAACAACGGCCGAGCTAAAAAAGCCCTGACCAGCGCCGACTCAGTCGGCAGCACCGTACGAACGGCGCCCGACCCAACAACACCGGACGCGACGACAACCCGTCCACAACGCCCGAGGCGACGACACCCACGCCCACAACACACGAGTCGACGGCTCCCCAGCCAACGACGGCCGAGCCCACATCACCCGAGTCGCCGACCCGGACCAGAGCTGCCAAGCCGACAACGACACCCACGTCCAGGGCGGCCGAGCCGCCAGCGCTTCAGACCACAGCGCACGAGCAGACAACGACATCCGAGTCCGCAGCGCCTGCGGGCCACGACGCCCCAGACCACCGCTGCCGAACCGATTACCGCCGCGGCCACAAAACCCGCGTCCACGGCTCCCGAGCCAACTCGGAGCACCGACGACACCATCATCCGAATCCCCCGTAAAACACCCGGAAGCAGCCGCCAATCCCCTGACCCGCGACATCTCAATGTCTCAGACCTGACCTCAACGAGGTCAGCGCACGTCATGATGAGCCTTATGACGACGCGCGAGGTAGTGAGAGCAGGCGCGTTCACGAGGATCTACGACCCCGGCGACGAGGAAACACACCCCTGGTACATCAACGACCACACCGTCGTCCGCGATGAAGTCGGCCGCTGGCATCTGTTCGGCATCACCCATCCCGAACCGGCAGACCCGTTCCACGAAACGGAATTCGCGCACGCCACCGCACACCAACTCCAGGGACCGTGGACCAAGCGAGCTCCAGCCCTGACCGTCGATCCGGATTACGGCGAAACCCATCTCTGGGCACCGCATGTCATCGGCGTCGATGGTCGCTACTACATGTTCTACGCGGGCGGCGGCCCCGACCGCACCGCCGCCACCATCAACCTCGCCACCTCGACCGACCTGTTCGGCTGGACCCGCAGCCGAGCCGGACCGTTGTTCGGTGACGGCTACGACGCCAGGGATCCGATGGTCGTGCGCATCGGCGAGAAATGGGTCATGTACTACTGCGCTACCAGTACGCCGAGCGGTGGACACCACGTCGTCGCCTATCGCACCAGCGGCGATCTCCTGCACTGGGGCGACCGCCATATCGCATACACCGACCCCACCGTCGGCACCGAAGCGGGCAATACCGAATCACCGTTCGTGGCGCGCCACGGCGGCTGGTGGTACCTGTTCATCGGTCCGCGCCCGCGCTACGTCGGCACCGATGTATTCCGCAGCGACAACCCCTTCCGGTTCCGCATCGGCGACAAGGTCGGCCATATCGCTGCCCACGCCGCCGAACTCGTGCGGGACGACGACCGCTGGTGGATCACCAGCGCGGGCTGGGCCCAGGGCGGCGTCCACCTCGCACCACTCACCTTCCCCACCCCGCGTTCCGTCACCGCGGACGTTCCCCGCTGAGCGCTCGCACCATACCGGCCACCAGCACCCTGGTCTGCTCGAATGACGCTTCGGATACCGCCGGCGCGTTGACCACCGTGCGCATGACCCCCAGCCCGAGCAGCAGCGCACCGATCAGTTCCGCACGCAAGTCACCGTCCGCACCGCCCAGGCGCGTGGCCATCTCGCGCAGATAACCATCGCAGAGTTGCGCGCGCAACTGGTCGCGCACGACGTCATGACCGGCCGATCGCAGCCCCGCGACCAGTGGATGTTCACCGCCGAATTCGGGCCAGTCATCGAACACGACATCACGCAGAAGGGCATCCGCGATCGAGACAACGGGTCGATGCTGGTCGGCCGCAACGCCTTTCGGAATCTCGATATGCATCGCCTCGGCATAGAGCTTTTCTTTGGAACCGAAGTACCGGAACACCAGTGCAGGATCGACGCCCACATCACCGGCGATATCGCGGACTCCGGTGCGGTCGAATCCGGTCGTGGCGAACCGCATTCGGGCGGCATCCAAGAGTGCGGATCGGGTGGCGGCACGGTCGCGCCGACGGCCCGGCGCTGCGGTTTCGGTCATCTAGTCAGCATAAGTCACCAATTGTTGACTTGCGTCTCGCAGTCCTCTTAGCCTCGATGTCATCGGCCGATGACTCAACCGAAAGTGATTCGAGGAGAAGCGATTCGATGCGCACCTACGTGATAACCGGCGGTACCGACGGCATGGGCAAGGGGCTCGGCCTGCACTTCCTCAGCCGCGGCGACCGTGTGCTCGCGGTGGCCAGCGGCGCTGTGAAGGGCGCCCGATTCCTGCGCGAGGCCGCCGCCCTCGGCGCCGCCGACCAGGCCAGCTTCATCCAGGCCGACCTGAGCACGCTCGCGGGCATGCACAAGGTCATCGCGGAAGCCGCCGCGGTCACCGATACCGTCGATGGTGTCGTCTTCGGCGCGCAGAACTTCCGGTCCGAACGTCAGGAGACCGCCGATGGCTTCGAATACACCTTCGCCCTGACCTACCTGAGCCGCTATGTCATCGGACACGGACTCTTCGACGCACTGGAACGCGCCGAAGCCCCGGTCATCATGAATATCGCGGGTCCGGGCGGGCTGCCGGGCACCATCGAATGGGACGATCTGCAGCTACGAACCGGTTTTCGCGGCATGCGCGCGGCCATGCAGTCCTCGCGCTGCATCGACCTGCTCGGGGTGGCATTCGCGCAACGTCATCCGGGAGCCCGCACGCGATATGTCCTGTACAACCCGCTCATGGTGCGTACCGCCATGGCCGACCCGCTGCCGACGGCGCACCGCATCCTCACCAAGACGTGGCTCCTACTCGCCGGCCAACCGGTGCGCAAGGCCATCGTCCCCATCGCCGAACTGATCGACCATCCACCGACCGAACCGATCACCGCTTTCCGGCGCCGCACGCGACTCACCTTGGCGGGCAAGGACTTCGATCCCGAGCGTGCCCGGCGGCTCGACGCGATCACCGCCGAGTTGGTCGACAGCCGGGTCACCGGCGGATAACGACCTCGAACCCGCTCGCCCGAAGCCGACCACCGGCGGCCCCCTTCGGATAGATAATCCTGGAGGGGGCCTGCGCGTTGGGAGGCGGTCGGGATGGCGCGGATAGGGGTCATGAGCGTGTCCGATGGGCGTGATTATGTGCACGCCGGGATCACGGAGTTCATCGAGTCGGCCGAGGATCGGCTGGTCAGCGCGTTGCGGACGGCCGGCCACGAGGTTATCCGCGGCGCGACGCAGATCAGTACGAATGCGCTGGCTGGATCGGTGGCGCGCGAAGTGGCCGCCGCCGGTGTGGATCTCACGGTGCTGCACTACGCGGTCTGGGCGTTCCCGCACTTCACTATGTTGGCCGCGGGTGCGACGCCCGGTCCGCTGCTGTTGCTGTCCAACATTGATCCGGTGCAACCGGGCATGGTCGGCATGCTGGCCGCGGGTGGTGCGCTGGATCAGATCGGTCGCACGCACACCCGGTTGTGGGGCGATCCGGCCGATACCGAGCTCATCGAGGCGATCGGTACCCGGGCGACTGCGGCCGCCGCGGTATCGAGCTTGCGCGGCAGCACTTTCGGGCGCTTCGGCGGTCGGCCGATGGGGATGAATACGGCCGTCGCCAATACCGATCAGTGGCAGCGCCTGTTCGGCATCGACGTCGAGGAGATCGATCAGTGGGAGATCGTCCGCCGCGCCGAACAGGCCGATGCCGGTGAGGCGAAAGGTGCGCGAGAGTGGTTGGAACGCCATACCGCCGGTGTGCACTACGACGGCGTGAAACTCACTCCGGAATTGCTGGAACGCCAGCTTCGCTCGTATCTGGCCGTGCGTGAGTTGATCGAGGAATGGCGGCTGGACTTCTCGGGTATCAAGGGCCAGCCCGAGCTCACCCAGTACTTCGCCACCATGGATATCACCGAGGCGTTCCTCAATGATCCCTACGATTGGAACGGCCCCAAACAACCCCATGTGTGTGCGACCGAAGCGGATATGGACGGCGCACTCACCATGCGGCTGCTGCAGCAGATCGCCGACACTCCGGTGCTTTTCGCCGACGTCCGGCATTATCACGCGGACCGCGATATCTGGGATCTGTGCAATTCGGGCCAGCACGCCACCTGGTTCGCCGCACGCAGCGACGAGCCGACGGAGAATCTCGCCAACGTACATCTCTACCCCGAGGTGTTCTTCTTCCCGGCGGGCGGCGCGTCGGTGCACCATCTGGCCGCGCCCGGCCGCATGACGCTGGCGCGGCTCACCCGCAAGGACGGTAACTACCGAATGCAATTGATGCTGGGCGATTTCGAGACCTATGACCAGGCGACCAATGAATCGCTGATGAAACAGTCCACCTGGGAATGGCCGCATGCCTTCGCCCGGTTGGACGCACATGCCGACGATTTCCTGTCCCGCTTCGGCGCCAACCATATTCACGCCGTCCCCGGCGACCATCGAGCCACCGTCCGGGCCGCCTGTGAACTGCTCGATATCACCCTCGACGAGTTCACCCGATGACGAGCGCATTTCTCGGCGTCGATATCGGGACCTCCAGCTCCAAGGGCGTCCCGGTCCGGTCGCAAGGCACCGTTATCGCCAGATCCGAACGAACGCAAGGTGTTTCGACACCGCGATTGGGCGCACGACTGGGCCGCAGTTGTTGCTCCCGGTCTGAAGCTGCCCGAGTCGGCCTGGCCCACCGAAGTTGGCGGCAAGGTGAGTGCGACCTGATGGCCGAGGCTGCCGACGTCCCGGCGGGCAGTCGCGGCCTGCTCGCGCTGCCGTACTTCGCAGGCGAACGCACGCCGCTGTTCGACCTGGATGCCAGGGGCGTTATCGCGGGCCGCACCCTCGGCCACGGACGTGCGGAGCTGTACCGCGCGGTGCCGGAAGGCATCGCCTATGGGGTGCGGCACAACCTCGAAGCCATGGCAGGCGGTCAGACCCGGCGACTGGTCGCGGTCGGCGAACCCGAACAGCCGCCGACCACCACCTCCTACCAGAAACGCGCGGGCCACGCCGCCGTCACCGACCGATACGGCTGGCCCGGGCTGTGAACGTCGCGGGTTCGGCATCGGAACTCTGGCGGCTCGATGCCGCACGCACCCGCTCGATCAGCGCGGAGAATCCGACCGGCTCCCCCGGTGCCGGAGCTCGCGCCATCGAGGGCACCGGCGCGCATGCGGCGCGGCTGCTCGGACCCGGTTGGAAAATCTCCCCGTCCATTCACCTCGGTGCGGGCGAAACCGTGACGCTGGCAGATATTTCCGGCTCCGGTGTGCTGCGCCACTGCTGGCTCACTACCGACCGGACGGTGCTGCGGCAGCTCACGCTTCGCATGTACTGGGACGACGAACCCGAGCCGTCGATCGACCTGCCACTAGGCGATTTCTTCTGCAACGGCTGGGACGAACTGGCACTTGTACACTCCGAGATGGTCGTCGTCGCTCCCGCCGGTGGACTGAACAGCTTCTGGCCCATGCCTTTTCGCGCGCACGCCAGGATCACACTGCACAATGCCAGCGACCGTGCGGTGCCGGTCTACTACCAATTCACCTATACCGAGGAGGTCGTCCCCGACGCGGCCGGATATCTGCACGCACTGCGCCGCCACAGCACGCCCCTCAACGAGCCCGCTGTGCACACAATCCTCGACGCGGTACCGGGGCCCGGCCGATATGTCGGCACCTACCTGGCGATTCGGCCCGGCGCACCAGGCTGGTGGGGCGAGGGCGAGCTGAAGTTCTACCTCGATGGCGACACCACACATCCAACACTGTGTGGCACCGGCACCGAGGACTACTTCGGTGGCGCATGGAATTTCGATCTCGACGGTGCTTACCGGACATATTCGACGCCTTACCTCGGCCTGCACCAGGTACTGCCGCCCGATGAGATCTACCAGCCGCACCAGCGATTCGGGATGTACCGCTGGCATATTCGCGATCCGATCTGTTTCCAGCAGGAGTTGCGCGTAACGATCCAGGCGCTCGGCTGGCACGACGACGGCACCTATCTCCCGCTGACCGAAGCGGATATCGCGACAACGGCGCTGTGGTATCAGAGCCGCCTAATCGCGGCCTAGCTCGTCATCCGGAAGTTCCATGGCGAGTAGCTCGTCGGCGCGGTTCAGCGCGTCATCCATCGCCGACTCGATGCCGTCCATAACCGAAAGTCCGTCCAGCAGACCGGACAACTCGCGCCGGGCGGCTTCCAATTCCGCGACCGCCGGATCGACGCGATACCACCCGACACTCTCACGCCACCAAACATTTTCGTCGATCCACGCCCACATGACATCGCGCACCAGCTTGGCATCGGGAGTGTACATCTGGAAGCACTCGCCCGATCCGGCCGCGCGGTGCTCGAGTTCGTACACGCCGTCGGGAAGCAGGCGAGCCTGGATGTAGGCGTGCTCGCCGCGTTCGACCACAATCGCCGGAAATTCCGGGTCTGGTGGTTCGCGCAGCAGATCGTCCAGCAGCGGATCCGTCAGGGCGGGCAGTGTGGTTCCGTCGCCCGTGCGGACGTGCACGTCGGCATGCCGGTCCGGGTCGTCGTTCACCGCGACAGTCTGCCTCATCCAGAAATCCGCGATGCGGCGGGGCGAAATGCGACGGCGCGGCGGGGTTCGGGTGCAAGGTAGTGCTATGCGCGCGGTCGTGATCGAGACCCCTGGGAAATTCGCCGTACAGAACGAGCCGGATCCGACGCCCGGGCCCGGTGAGGTCGTGGTGCGGGTGGATGCGGTCGGGATATGCGGCACCGATGTGCATATTGCCGATGGCGAATTCCCACCTACGCCGTATCCGATCGCGCCCGGTCACGAGTTCGCCGGTTCGGTGGTGGCGCTGGGCACCGGGGTCGATGGTGTGCGGGTCGGCGATGCCGTCGCGGTAGACCCGTCGTTGTTCTGTGGGGCGTGTCATTACTGCGCGATCGGGCGTGGGAATCTGTGCGAACGGTGGGGCGCGATCGGCGATACCGTCGACGGCGCGATGGCCGAATACGTCGCGGTGCCTGCCGCGAATTGCTATCGGCTGCCCGAGACGCTGTCGACCACACACGGGGCGCTGGTCGAGCCATTGTCGTGTGCGGTACATGCGTTCGATGTATTGCCGCGTGCGCTCGGCGCGCACTATCTGCTGTACGGCGCGGGCACCATGGGTCTGCTGATATTGCAGCTGGCGCGAGTGGCCGGGGCCGCGTCGGTGTCGGTGGTCGATACCAATACCGCACGACTCGGGGTTGCCGTCGAGCTCGGCGCGGATGCCGCCGCGACCACTGCCGACGAATTCGACCGCCCGCAGGGTTGGGAGGTGGTCATCGACTGTACGGGCGCGGTCGCCGCCATCGAGGACGGACTCGGCCGGGTGCGCAAGGGCGGGGTGTTTCAGCAGTTCGGGGTGGCGCCGGGCGCGGCGACCGCGTCGATCTCACCGTTCCGTATCTACAACGACGAGATCACCATCGTGGGTTCGATGGCGGTACTGCACAGCTTCGGCCGGGCGGTCGAGCTCATGGGCAAGGGCGTGATAGATGCGAACACCATGATCACCCACAACTTCGGATTGGACGAATTCGCGGACGCGCTACAGACTTTCCGCGCTGGCACCGGCCGCAAGATCCAGCTCAGGCCGGAAGCCTGATGGCCACCGTCGCAGGAGTGGACAGCTCCACCCAGTCGTGCAAGGTCGTCCTGTGCGATGCGGACACCGGCGAGATTCTGGACGAAAGGCGCGCCCCGCATCCCGAGGGCACCGCGGTGCCCGCCGAATCCTGGTGGCAGGCACTGTGTTCGGCCGGCGACGGGTTGTTGGATCGCGCCGATGCGGTGGCGGTCGCAGGTCAGCAGCACGGGTTGGTAGCACTCGATGTCGATGGTCGGCCGGTCCGGGATGCGTTGCTGTGGAACGATATTCGATCCGCCCACGCGGCCGAGGAGTTGATCGCCGAACTAGGCGGCCCGCAGGTGTGGGCAGATGCCGTCGGCAGTGTGCCGCTGGCCGCATTCACCGTCGCCAAGCTGCGGTGGCTGGCCGATCACGAACCCGAGCATGCCGACCGCACACACCGGGTGCTGCTTCCGCACGACTATCTGACCTGGCGGTTACGCGGTGGGCCATCCGATCCCACCGTCGAACCGACCACTGATCGCGGCGACGCCTCTGGTACTGGCTATTGGTCGCCCGCGACCGGTATGTACCGCAGAGACATACTCACCCGTGCCTTCCGGGGGCGAACACCCGAACTTCCCCGCGTCGTCGGACCCGCCGAAGTGGTCGGACGCACTCCTGCGGGCGCAATCGTCGCGGCTGGTACCGGCGATAACGCCGGTGCCGCACTGGGTTTGGGGATCGCGGACGGTGACGTGGTCCTCTCACTCGGCACCAGCGGCACCGTCTACACCCGCGCCGCCGCACCCAGCGCAGATGCCACCGGAGCCATTGCGGGATTCGCAGACGCGACCGGCGCATTCCTGCCACTGGCCTGCACACTCAACGCCGCCCGCGTACTGGGCGCCACCGCCGAACTGATCGGAGTCGATATCGCCGGCTTGGAAACCATTGCGCGCCAGGCACCGCCGGGATCAGAAGGTGTCGTCATGCTTCCCTACCTCTGCGGTGAACGCACCCCGAACCTGCCGCATGCCACCGGCAGTCTGCATGGTCTGCGACCGGAAACCTTGCGCCCCAGCCATATTGCGCGCGCAGCCGTCGAGGGCATGCTCTGCAACTTGGCCGACGCGCTCGACCATCTGCGCACCGCTGGAATCCCGATGCAGCGTGTCCTGCTGATCGGCGGCGCGGCCCGCTCCGCCTTGGTCGCCGAAGTCGCCGCCCAGATCTTCGGGCTCACGGTCACGGTCCCGGAGCCGAACGAATACGTCGCGCTCGGCGCCGCCCGGCAGGCGGCCTGGGCTCTGAGTGGCACCGCACAGCCACCGAGTTGGCCCGCGCGCACCGTCGCCGAGGTCCGCGCTCCCAGCGACGGTGGGGCGATCGGCAAGCGGATCCGGGCCACGTACGCGAGCACCCGGCAAGCCCTCTACGCTCGATGAATACGTTGCTGCGGGAATGTTGGCGGGTGGGGCGCTGATCGGCCTCGGCCGGCTCTCGGTAGCTGCTCGCGGGCTCGGCCCAGGATCTGCTGCTGGTGTTGTGCGGCCGGACGCTGCCCGCGGGGAGTTTGCGGGGCGAGGCCGCAGAGAGATTCACCGACCCGGTGCCACCGTCACGGTGACACCGGCACAAGCTCAGTGCTTGGTCAGCAACTTCGCCCGCAGCGCGTCGAGTGTCGCGCCGTCGATCCCGAGCCCATCGCTGAGGAAGCGGTCGAACGAGCCGAACGATGCCTGGACCTGGTCGAATGCCGCGTCCAGGAATTCGCGCTGCACACCGAGGATCGGCTCCCACAGCGCACGATCGGTCACCAAACCCTGGGCAACGAGCCCGTCCAGCAGCGCCTTGTTTCCGGCCGCCAAGTTGTCGTTGGAATCCAGGAAGTCGTTGTAGATCTGCCCCTTCGGCACCTCCAGCGCGCTCATCAGCATCGCGGTCATCCAGCCGGTGCGGTCCTTACCCGCCGTGCAGTGGTACAGCACCGCACCCTGCGCGCTCGCGATGGCGGTGAAGGCCTGGGCGAACTGGGCGCGAGCGGTGGGATTCGAAACGAACCAGGCGTAGTAGTCGCGCATGATCTTGGCGGCCTTGCCGTCGCCGAGCGCCTCCTGCTGGGCGGCCGGTCCGGCCTGGATCAGGCGCGCCACCATGAGGTAGAAGTCATTGGCCGGATCGTAGACCGGCTGTTCGATGCGGCGAATCGATGCCGGAAGTCGATCGGGATCGCGTCCGGTTTCGGTGGGGCTGCGGAAGTCGATGACCTGAGTGATATTGAGCGACACCAGCTTCTGCTGTTCGCTCGCGTCGAGTTTGGCCAGCGCGTCGGCCCGGTACACAACACCGGTCGCGACCGACCTGGCGCCCTTGCCCGGATAGCCGCCGATATCGCGGGCATTCGGCGCATGCGTCAGACCCAGCGGCCGATCGGCCTGGCCCGGAGACCGCAGCGCCGGCACGGCCGGACCCGAGAGCGCCGGACCCGCCGACGCCGGTCCGGTCAGCGCCGGGAGAACGCCGACCAGCACTACGGCCGCGGCCGTGATCGTGCCGCGGAAAGCGCGCGAATTCTTCACGAGGGGTGTTCCTTTCATCAAGGGCCGCATATGGTCGGCGACCCAAGTTCGGGCCGCGCTCAGTCGGCCAGCAGCGTGACCGTCCCGGCCGCGCCGTCCACGCGCACGCGCTGGCCGTCGGCGAGACTGGTGGTCGCGGTCTTGGTATCGACGACACAGGGAATGCCGAATTCGCGGGCGACGATCGCGGCATGGGATGCGGAGCCGCCGATATCGGTGATCACAGCGGCGGCGTAGGCGAACATGGCGGTGTGGCCGGTGTCTGTCACCGCGGCGACCAGGATGTCGCCGGGCTCGATATCGTCATCCAGCGACAGCACCAGCTTGACCCGGCCCTCCACAACGCCGGCGCAGACGCCGATGCCGGTCAGGCTCTCGTCGGCGGTGAGGGCCGCCGCATCGGGGACCGGTTCCCATTGTCCGGCAATGACATCGGGCATTCTGATGGTCTGCAACCGAGTGCGTTCCGCGCGCCTGCGGGCCACCTTGGCGGCCACGTCCGCTGGAGGGCAAAAGATTTCGTCCAGCGTCAGATAGCAGGCGTCGTCGATCTCGCGCAATCGACCGGCGCGCACGAGCCGATCGGCCCGCTCGCGCACGGCAAGTCGCAGGCAGTGGGTGATCCGGACGACGCCGTCGCGTGCGCGTTCCCGGGCCACCGTGGCTCCTGCGGCCATTCGCGCGGTACGGCTCGGCGACGGATCCACGGATTCGCGCTTGGGCGCAGGCATTTGCGCGGCGCGGGCGGCGGCGCTCACCAACAGCGCGGGCCGATCACCGAATGTGGGGTTGATCAGCTCGCATTCGCCGGGACCTCGATGCCCGACCTTCGCCAGCTCCTCGTCGAGTGCGGCGGCGAATGCGGGGGATATCGTCCGGGCCGCATCTATGTCACCGGCGCGTGCAAGCTCGGCGAGATCGGCGTCGGCGCGGCAGAATTCGGCCAGGCGTTCCACCGCGAGCATGGGTTTCGCCGATTCCAACCGATTCAGGTCGATCGCAACCTCGCCCGCATCCTTGCCGCGTGCGTGGATGGCGGTGGCGGCACCTGTCATCATCACACCGATCGCCGCGGCCTGCCACGCCTGGTGCAGGCGGTCGCGCCAGAGCAAGGCGCGAACGTGCAGCCGCTCATCGGACAGTTCGCGAATCTCGTTCGCGCTCAACGCTTCCGCATGAGATGCGGCATTGATCAGTTCGGCCGTCTTAGCGAAGCGGCGGGCGGTTGCGATGACGCGGGACGTCGCGCGCGCCGTTGCCAGCGTGCTCGCCAGTCCCGTCGGCATCGGCGGCTTGCCGTGCGGCTGCAAGGCGATTTCGGCCGGAATATTGCCGTAGGCATCGCGGCGGATGCTCTCCTCATCCCAGCCCGGCATATTCTCCGCGGCGAGCACGCCGATCGAGGCATTGATGTAGATGTGGTGGCCGAGCACGGTGGTGACCCGACTCGTCCAGTGCTCCAAGGCGATTCCGTCGAGTGCGATCATCTCGCCCATGGCCTCGTTGCTGAGGCGGATGGCACCGGCCTGCAGATCGATGGTCAGGGGCGTCATCGGGCCGGGAAGCGCTTCGGAAGTGTTGGTGGCGGTGTGGACCGGGTAGCGCTCGTCGACTCGATCATCGAACTCACCCTCGAGACCGTCGGGGGCGATATCGGTGAGCAGATGGTTGTCCGAGGTGGCGGCACGAGAGGGAATCACGTGTGACGGCAGCGGAATTGCGCCCCGGCGGGTGCGGAATCCGCCGCCGTCGGGCTTGCGGCCGATCATGCCACGCACCAGATCGGCAATGACCTCGCTTGCCGTCCAGCCACAGTGGAAGCCCCACTTCTCCTGTGCGACAGTGGGATCCAGGAGCGGTTGGCGACCGGACCACCCGGGCACCCAGGCCGAGTAGCGTACGCCCGCTTCGCGCATCATGCGGCGTACCTCGTCGGTGGTGACCACGCCGGGAGCCGCGAGCTCGACGATCTCGAGCCCATCTTCGCTATGCCCCGACGGTAGTGCGGTGGCGGCCGATACCAGGAAGCGGTCCAGGTCGTCGCTGTGCAGCAGTTGAAATCCGTCGTCGGACTTCGAACCGAGAATCGGCTCCAGTGCCCGGCGGGTTTCGGGTCCGCCCCGGCGACCGGCGGTCGGCGCGGTGCGCACCAGCACGCTGTCCGCACGCGAGGCTCGCAGCACCGCCACGGCCTTGCCGTCCGCATGCGCCGAGCGTGGATCGATCGGAACCACCAGGCGCGCACCGGTTTTGCGCGCTGCGGCGGCGATTTCGGCGAGTCCGCTTGCGGCCAGATGCACGATGCTCGCGCAGCCGTCGACAGCTGCGGTGTGGTCGGTCGTGAACCGCACCCGCGGATCGATATAACGATGCCACCGCTGGTCCAGCCCGGCCACTTCGTGCCCGGCGGCCAACAACATGCGCGCCACCGCGCGACCGCTCGGCTCGGTGATTCCGGTGACCAGGACCCGCATCGATTTCCTCTCCTCACTGGCGCCGGGATATGCAAACGTGACGCCGTTCACACACCATCGCGAGTGCGGGACGCGGCGATCGGCGCCAGTCCCACTGAACGGGAGCAACCGGCCCGACCACCGAGATGATCGATTCCGTCATCCGATGGACCGGCTGCAGTCTCGACACCATGACGGTCCGCAAATCGGTCGCGCCGCGTGCCGCCGCCGAGGTGAAGTCCTATGACATCGAGACCGACGTGCTGGTCGTCGGGTACGGCAGCGCGGGGGCCTGCGCCGCATTCGAGGCCGCGAGGGCCGGTGCCGAGGTTCTGGTACTGGATCGGGCCGGTGGTGCGGGTGGCGCGTCGGCGTTGTCAGGTGGCGAGATCTATCTCGGCGGTGGGACGCCGATCCAACGGGGGTGCGGGTTCGACGACAGTCCTGAGCAGATGGCGGCATTTCTGGTGGCGGCGCTCGGGCCGGGCGCGGATGTGGCGAAGATCGTGCACTACAGCGAGCACAGCGTGGCGCATTTCCACTGGCTCGTCGACCGCGGTGTGCCGTTCAAACCCAGCCTCTGGGATGCTCCCACCTGGGTGCCGCCGACCGATGACGGGCTCATGTGGCTGGGCGAAAACAGTTGGCCGTTTACCGAAATCGCGATCCCGGCGCCGCGCGGGCACCGGCCCACCTCGAACGACTTCGGCGGTAGGTTGCTGCTGGATTGTTTGCTATCGGCGGCCGAATCTGCGGGTGTGACAGCACAATACGACACCTATGCCACGAATCTGATCTTGGGCGAGGATGGTTCGGTGGTCGGAGTAGTGGCACGACGCTACGGCACGGAGCTCGCCATTCGGGCACGCCGTGGATGTGTACTCACCACCGGCGGTTTCGTCGACAACGACGATATGCTCGCCGCCCACGCGCCGCGACTGCTCGGCCACACCAAGGTGAGCGCGGGCACCGACGACGGCAGCGGTATCCGCATCGCTCAGGCCGCCGGGGCCGCCGTACGGCATATGTCGGCCGGTCAGGTCGGTGCTTCCCTGATTCCGGGTTTCGCCGCGCGCGGCATAGTCGTCAACCATCGGGGCCAACGGTTCGTCAACGAGGACACCTATCCCGGCCGCATCGGCCAGGCCGCGCTGTTCGGTCAGGGTATGAACGTGTGGGTGGTGCTCGACGAACAGGGCTACGACGAGGTGCCCGAACGCGAACGCTGGGGTGTGCGCCCGACCCACGTCGCCGAATCCATCGAAGAACTCGACGAACTACTCGCCCTGCCGCCCGGCGCACTCACCGCTAGCATCACCCGCTATAACGAATTCGCCTCGCGCGGAACCGATCCCGACTTCCACAAGGCACCGCGCTGGCTGCGCCCACTGACACCCCCGCTGGCCGCCATCGATGTGAAAGCGGGCGTCCGCCCGCCCGCCGAATCCGGCGACCGCCGCGGCACCGGCGCCTCGGTCTTCACTCTCGGCGGCCTCCACACCACCCTCGACGGCGAAGTCCTCGATCTCGACGGTCTTCCCATCCCCGGCCTCTTCGCAGCGGGCCGAGCTGCCTCCGGCCTGCACGGCGAGGGCTACATCAGCGGCACCTCCCTAGGCGACGCTACCTTCTTCGGCCGCAAAGCCGGAACCACCGCCGCGCAGTCACCTGGGCACTAACGCAATCAAGCAGCCACCCGCCACTGCTGCCGATCGAGGTCGAGGCGCGCGACGAACTCGCCGTAGTGATCGGACGGCACGAATTCCGCTGGACGGCCGACAATGTCCGCCTCCGGCGATCTCCGCGGGCGCGGAACGCTGTTTCCCAAGGGTGGCAAGGGAATAACTTTGCGTGCTGGGGCAGAGGCGGCAACCATGCAAGTTCGCTGCTCTTCGGCGGATCGTGCGGGAAGGTGAGACGGATGCGGCTGATCATGATCGATGATGACGCCGACGGCGGCGACGCCCTGGCGCAGGGACTCGAATTACACGGTCATCAGGTGGAGCGTAAGCATCGTGGGACCGATCTACTCTTGGCGCATCATGGCTATCACGCCGTTATCCTCGACATGGGCCTGCCGGATATGGACGGGTTGCAGGTTTTGCGCAAATTGCGCGAGGTGAGCTCGGTGCCGGTGGTTATTCTCGGTGAGCACGCCGATGAGCGTTCGATTGTGCTGGGGCTGCACAGCGGCGCCGACGACTATCTCGTCAAACCCGCGCGTATCGGTGAGTTGGCAGCGCGGCTGGAGGCGGTGACGCGCCGGGTCGGCGTTGCCAGTATCGCCCGGGGTAAGACGGTGACCAGTGAGGACGTTCGCGTGGATCTCGCGGCACGGCGGGTGGAGGTAGCCGGGGAACTGGTTCCGCTCACCCGGCTGGAGTTCGAGTTGCTGCGGGTATTGGTCGAGCGGCCCGGAATCGCGGTCAGCCGTGAGCAATTGATGGACTGCGTCTGGGGCGACTCGATGCTGGCGGTCTCGCGGAAACTGTATGTGCATATGGCCTCGCTGCGCGCGAAGTTGGACCGTCCCGGGCTGATCACGAATATCCGCGGCTACGGCTACCGGTGGGGTCCGGACCCGTACGAAACCAACGCCGATTCGAATTTGCTGCACGCGGTATAGACGCCCCTCCGAGCGTTCCGATCACCGGGACTTGTTCCCGACGCGCGGTCACGGCCGCCATAGCGTCACAACTATGGCGTCGTCCGGCACACCGGTCGCGGAATCAGAACATAGGAGGACACCCGTCATGGCCAATAAGGTGCTCGATCGGGTTCGCGATCTGCTCCCGGCAATCCGGGAGCGAGCCGCGGAGACCGATCTGCAGCGGCGGGTTCCGGTGGCCAGCATCCGGGAACTGACCGCGGCCGGGGTGTTCCGCATGCTGCAGCCGTCGCGTTTCGGCGGCGACGAAGCCTCCCCCGTGGCGTTCTACGAGGTCATTCGTACGATCGCTTCGGCCTGCCCGTCCACCGGCTGGGTTTCCTCGGTGCTCGGCGTGCACCCCTGGCAGCTGGCGCTTTTCCCATTGCAGGCGCAGGAACAGGTGTGGGGGGAGGATGCCGACACGCTCATCTCCTCGTCGTACGCTCCGACCGGGCGACTCACGCCGGTCGAAGGCGGGTACGAGGTCAGTGGACGATGGAGTTTCTCCTCCGGCTGCGACCACGCCCAGTGGGCATTCCTTGGCGCACTGGCCCCGGACGAACACGGCAATCCCAAGGATTATCTTACAATCCTGGTGCCGCGCAACGACTATCGCATCGATGACGTCTGGCACGTGGTCGGCCTGTCCGGTACCGGCAGCAACGATATCGTCATCGAGAAGGCCTTCGTTCCGCACCACCGCGCCTACAGCGCCACCGAACAATCACAGCTGCGCGGTCCCGGCCAGGAGGCCAATCCCGCTGCGCTGTACAAGATTCCGTTTGCCGGCGTGTTCTCCAACACCATTACCGCACCCATCATCGGTGCCGCACAGGGCGCGTACGAGGCGCATATCGAGCGCATGCGCGAGCGAGTCCGGCTGTCCTACGGCGGCCAGAAGGTGGCCGAGGACGCATTCGCACATGTGCGGGTCGCTCGCGCGGGCTCCGAAATCGACGCGGCCATCCTGCAAATGGAACACAACATCTCCGAGCAACTGCGTTATGCCGAAGCGGGCGAGGAGATTCCGTACGAAATCCGGCTGCGCACCCGCCGCGACCAGGTGCGCGGCACCGAGCGCGCGATCCAGGCGATCGAGCTGCTGTTCGACAATTCCGGTGGCCACTCGATCCGCAAACCCAATCCGATCGAACGGCATTGGCGCGACGCACACGCGGGCAGTGTGCACGTCATCAACGATGTCGAGCGCGCCCTGGCGATGTTCGGCCGCGGCGAATTCGGGCTGCCGGTCGAAGATCGGATGGTCTGATGGACGCGGCGGACACCAGTCGCCACATCACCGTCGACGGCCTGAAACTGCGCTACCACGAGGCGGGTTCGGGTCCACCTCTGGTGCTGCTGCACGGCTCGGGCCCGGGAGTATCGGGCTGGGCCAACTTCGGCGCGAATCTGCCGATACTCGCCGAACACTTCCGCTGCCTCATCCTGGATCAGCCGGGCTTCGGCGCGAGCGAGCGACCCGAGGTGTACCAGCGCAACTATCTGCGCATCGCCGCCGACGCGGTGCTCGGATTGCTGGATCAACTCGAACTACCGACGGTGCACCTGCTCGGCAACTCCATGGGTGGCGCGGTGGCGACGCTCGTGGCGCTGGAACACGGCCAGCGCATCGATCGACTGGTGCTCATGGCCCCGGGCGGTGTCGGCGTCAACGTACTGGGACCCGAACCGTCCGAAGGGATTCGACGACTACTCGACTTCACCGGCAATCCGACTCGTGACGGCGTACTAGCCTGGCTGCGGACCATGGTCTTCGACGAGGCGGTACTCACCGACGAACTCATCGAGAACCGATGGGCCGCGGCAGCGGATCCGGCCGCCATCGCGGCGATCCGCGATGCCTACGCGACCTTCGCGAATCCCGCCTTCGCGGAACCGATTCCGCTGTGGGCGCGGCTGCGCGCGTTGCGCAATGAGGTGCTGCTGCTGTGGGGTCGCGATGATCGGGTCACCCCGGCCGAGGGTGCGCTGCTGCCGTCACGTCAGCTGCCGAATGCCGATCTGCGGCTGTTCGGGCGATGCGGACACTGGGTGCAGATCGAGCGCAAGGACGCCTTCGAGCGCGCGGTCATCGACTTCCTGAACTCCGGGCTGTAGCGCCGATGCCGAGGCGACATAGGCATCACTATGTCCGGACGATGTCGCATTAATTCGCGAGATTCGGTCGCGGTTCGCCAGTTACAGTCGGCCGGTGACGTGGACCGCACCCGAGATCACCAGAACCAAGCCGCCGCTGGTCGCCGACGAGCGGACCATGCTGCAGACCTGGCTGGACCTGCACCGCCGCACTTTACTGTGGAAATGCGCCGGCCTCGAGGCCGAACAGCTGAAACGGCGCTGCGTCGCACCTTCGACGCTGTCGCTGCTGGGGCTGGTCCGCCATCTCGCCGAATGCGAACGCGGCTGGTTCCGCATCGCCACCCGCGGCGAACCGCTGGATTACCTGTACTGCAGCGAAGACAACCCGAACGGCGATTTCGACGATATAGCCAATGCCGATGCCGCCGCGGATCTGGCGACGCTGCACGCGGAGATCAAGTCGGCCGACGCCGCCGTCGCGGGCCTTCCCCTGGACCACGTCTTCACTCGTCGCGGCACCGAATTCAGCCTGCGCTGGGTCTATGTGCACATGATCGAGGAATACGCGCGACACAACGGTCATGCCGACTTCCTGCGCGAACGCATCGACGGCGCGACCGGCGACTGACGCGTCAGATCTGATTCCGGCTGACCCACGCGGCGATCTGTGTCCGCGAGGTGAAGCCCAATTTGGTGAGAATGTGGTCGACGTGGCTCTCGACGGTCCGAATCGAAATCACCAACTCACTCGCGATGCTCTTATTGCTGTAACCTGCCCCGATCAACCGCGCGACTTCACGTTCGCGTCGAGTAAGCACATCCGCCGCAACAGTTTTCACCGGCGCGGCAGGCCGCGCGGTGCCGAGCGCAAAGGCCACCGCCGACTCCAACCCCAAGGCCGCACCCGCATCGAAGGCGGCCTGAAACTCCTTCTCGCCCATCGCATCGCGCACCTGTAGGCGCACCTTGTCCCCCACGAATTCGGTCATCTCATGGGCGAGCCGCTGGGTACTGCCGCGCCGCACCGTCGACGCCGCCCCCATCAGCCGCGCCGCGCGCTGCAGATCCCCGTCGGCCGTCGCCACCCACGCGAGTCCGTCGAACCCGGACGCCGTCCATACACATCGGTCGAACAGGCTGAACAGCTCGACCGCCTTGCGCAGTTCCGCAATCGCCGCGTCCTGCGCGCCTTTACGCCAGCGATCGGTGCCCACCGCCCAATGCCCCAGCCCGCCCAACAGGTGCGAGCCGTAGTCGTTGGTCTTGGCGAGGAAGCGATCGGCGATCGCGCCAGCCCGTTCGTCGTCCAGCACCAGCGCACACACATACGCGAAGGCCAGACTCTCCATCTCGACGCCGTGGTGGGCGCAGGCACGCGCACGGTCGGAGACGGACTCGGCGATATCGAGTGCCTGTCTCGGTTCGTCGTTGGCGAATGCCAGTAGCGCGGCGAGCAGGGCGTGTTCGACGAGCACGTCTTCGGCATCGAGTTCCGTTGCGATATCCAGACATTCGTCAGCGAATCGCGTCGCGGTCGCCGGATCCGACAGCATGGCGGCGATCACCGAGGCCGCCGCGAGTGCGCGTGCCCGATCCTTCGTATGGTCGCGATCCTTCTCCAGTGCTTCCAGGAGCCAGCGGTAGCCTTCCAGCAGGAAGCGGTAATGCTCCCAGAACGGGCGCAGTTCCGTCGCGATCTCCAGTGCGCGATGGGCGCTTTCCGCATCGGCCAGCGAGAACTGCAGCGCCGCACGTAGATTCGGATGTTCGCGGGTGACGTCACGGAACCAGGTGACATCCTCGCTCCCCCAGTACGCGGTGCGTCCCTGCGCGGCGATCCCGTGGTAGTAGTCGCGATGACGCAGCCGCACCGCACGCTCACCACCGCGGGCGACCAATCGCGCCAAGGCGAACTGACGCAACGGTTCGAGCATCGTGTAGCGCCCGGTACCGTCGCTGTTCTGCCGGTGGCCGAGCACCGACTTGTCGACCAGTCCGGTCAACGCGTCCAACAGCGCGTCCGGGACCGCGCAGACCGCCTCCGCGGCCTCCAGATCGAAACCACCCGCGAAGACCGACAGCTGCTCCCACAGCCGCTGTTCGTCGGGCGTGCACAGGTCATAGCTCCACCGGATCGCGGCCTCCAGGGTCTGCTGCCGCTCCGGCGCGGTACGCAACCCGGCGGTGAGCAGCCGCATTGCATCGTCCAGACGCGCGAGCACTTGATCCGGTGTGAACATCCGCAGCCGCAATGCCGCCAGTTCGAGTGCCAGCGGTATGCCGTCCAGGCGACGACAGATCGCCGCGAGCGTCCCGCGATTGGCATCGGTGACGTGGAAGTCAGGGTTCGCGGCGACGGCCCGATCGATCAGCAGCCGCAACGCATCGCTGTCGACGTGCGCCGGGCGTGTCTCGTCCTCATCCACCTCCGGCACCGCGAGCGGCAATACCGGCATCACCTGTTCCCCGGAGACCCCGAGCGACTCGCGGCTGGTCGCGAGAATCCGCACATCGGTGGTCGCCGGAATCAGCCGGTCGACGAGTTCGGCACACGCGCCGATCAAGTGCTCGCAGTTGTCCAGGATCAACAGCAGGCTCTTGTCGGCCAGGAATTCGGTCAGGCCGATGACGGGGGAAGTGGTGTCGTCGCGCAGGCCGAGCGCCTGCGCGACGCTCAACGCCACCAAGTCCCCGTCGTGCACATGCGCCACCTCGACCAGCCACACACCGTCGGGAAAGGCGCGACGCACCGTCTCCCCCACCCGTCGGCTGAGCCGGGTCTTCCCGACGCCGCCCGGCCCGGTCAGGGTGAGCAGCCGCGTGCTGGACAGCAGCTTGCGCGCCGTGGCGACCTCGGCGTCACGACCGACGAAGCTCGTCACCTCAGCGGGGAGGTTCCCTGTCACGTGCCGCACCACGCTGCATACCTTTTCATGCGCGGCCGTCGTCCCGGGCATTTTGACCGAGATATCGTATTGGTACCCGTTAGGAGACTATCGCGTTCGCGGCTCGGATGACGGCGGCCAGCGATGCTGTGAGGACGGAATCGCTGCTTCCGCAGGCCCATCCGGTCTGCGCACCGACGCGGTACTCGAGGTAGGTGATCGCGGTCCCGGCGTTGCCCGCCCCGATCACTGCTGGGTCAAGCCGAGCACCTCGACCGGGTACCCCACCCGGGCCAATGCCGCGGTGAGCGCCTCGATCGGACCGACACCGCGATGTTCGCTACGCTCAGTGACACCGCCAACGCTCAGCGTGACCTCGGTGTACGCGTCGGTCGTCCGCCATTGCGTCAACTCGACCGACTCCGCCGAGGTATGCAGATAGGTCGCCTCGAACAGCTCGTACAGTTCGGCGGCGGTGATCTCGAGACCGGTGTCATCGGTACGCGCCTGCACGTTCCGCGCGAAAGCGATCTGCAGTCGACGCGGCAGTTCCAGGCCGTATTCGGACTCCAGCAGATATGCGATGCCGCCCTTGCCGGACTGGGAATTCACCCGGATCACCGCGTCATAGCCACGCCCGATATCGGCCGGATCGATCGGCAGATACGGGACATGCCAATCGAGTTCACGTTCGTCGATACCGGTCGCGGCCGCCCGTTCGCGATGTTCGGCCATACCCTTCTTGATCGCGTCCTGATGGGTGCCGGAGAACGCGGTGTGCACGAGATCGCCAACGTAGGGATGCCTTTCGTGGATCGGCATACGCGTGCAGTACTCGACGGTCCTGCGGATCTCGTCGATATCGGAGAAGTCGATCATCGGATCGATGCCCTGCGCGTGCAGATTCAGCGCCAGGGTCGCGATATCGACATTGCCGGTGCGTTCGCCATTGCCGAAAACGCAGCCTTCCACGCGCTGGGCTCCGGCGAGTACGGCCAACTCCGCGCACGCGATACCGGTACCCCGGTCATTGTGCGGGTGCACCGACAGGATGACGCTGTCGCGACGCGCCAGATTCTTGTGCATGTACTCGATCTGGTCGGCGTACACATTCGGTGTCGCAACCTCCACCGTGGCAGGCAGATTCAGGATCACCGGCCGCTGCGCAGTGGCGCCCCACAGGGTCGTCATGCGGTCGCATATGTCGAGTACGAAATCCGGTTCGGTCAGGTTGAATACCTCGGGGGAGAATTCGAACCGCACATTCGGCAGATCACCGGCGAATTCGAGCACGTCGCGGCCACCGGAGACGATCAACTCGCGCAGTTCGCCGATATCCTTGCCCAGCACGACATTTCGCCATACCGGCGCTGTCGCGGTGTACATATGGATGACGACCTCGTTGCGGATGCCGCGCACCGATTCCACCGTGCGCTCGATGAGATCGCGTCGGGCCGGTGTGAATACCACGATCGTGACGTCCTCCGGCGCGATATCGGTGCGCGCGATCAGGCGGACGAAATCGAAATCGGTCTGCGATGCGGATGGGTAGCCGACCTCGATCTCCTTGTAGCCCATGGCAACCAGCAGTTCGAAGAATCGCTGCTTGCGCACCGGATCCATGGGTTCGGCCAACGCCTGATTGCCGTCGCGCAGATCGACCGGCACCCACAGCGGCGCGTGGGTGAGCCGGACATTCGGCCAATCACGTTCGGCGAGTGGCACTTCCACCCGATCGTAGACGTTGCGGTAGCGGTGCGACGGCATTTGCGAATGCCGCTGTCTGTTCCACGCCGGAGCGACATGCGGAACGGCACCCGCTGGCGTGGCAATGGTGCGGAACATGGTCATGATTGCTGCTTCCTGGCCTTCGGGGCCGTCACAGAGAACGGGGACCGGCCACGACGAAGCCCCACGGCGGGCGGCCGGTCGTTAGGCCCCGCCGTGGCGGCTGAGCAGAAGCATGGTGCGCATGATTGCTAGACTATACACAACTCCTCAGACAAGTAGAGAGGTTCGGATGGTCTCGCAGGTACGGCGGCATCCGCTCGCGGCACAGGCGGCGGAACTGCTGCTGACCCGCATCCGGAGCGGGGAATGGCCACTGGGACATCGCCTTCCGGGTGAAACGACCCTCGCCGCGCAGCTCGGCGTCGGCCGCTCGACCCTGCGCGAGGCGATCCGCGAATTGGCGGGTAAGGGCGTGCTCGACAGTCGTCAGGGGGCGGGGGTTTTCGTGACCGCGCTGGATGTCACCGAGGACTGGGATGTGGTGCTGCGCCGTGCCACCATCGCGGCGGTCATCGAAGCCCGCATCGCGATCGAGGCCGAGGCCGCGGCGTTGGCCGCGCAGCGCCGCACCCCGGCCGACCTGCGCGCCATCCGCCGGGCCCTGGCCGCGCGCGAGGCGCACGGCGAACCGATCGCCGACCATGTCGATGCCGATATGGCATTCCATCGTGCTGTCATCGTCGCCGCCCACAACGATGTGCTCACCCAACTCTTCGACAGCTTCCTCCCCCGACTCCGGGTGGCGATGATCGATATGCTCAAGATCCGCCCGGTCCCCTCGGAGCCCACCGACCACGACGCGCACATTCGGCTCACGGATGCGATCGCACATCGAAACCCCAGTGCCGCAGCCGAATTCAGCCGAAGGCACTTGAGCGCTTTGAAAGACGCGTTCACCTGATGACCGAACGGAGATCTCTCATGCCCGAAACCCCAGTGCTGCAACTGACCGAGGTCACCTTCCGCCGCGAAGGCAAACAGATCATCGACGGCATCTCGCTGACCGTCCACGCGGGCGAACACTGGGCACTGCTCGGACCCAATGGCGCGGGCAAGAGCACCCTGCTCGGCTTCTGCGCCGCGGTCACCTTCCCGACCTCGGGCACCGTCGATATCCTCGGCCAGCGGATGGGCCGAGTCGATCTGGCCCCACTGCGCCACTCGATCGGCCATGTGAATCCGCGCCATCCACTGCGGTATCCGCTGACCGTCCGCGAGGTCGTGCTCACCGGCATCACCGCAACCATCGACACCCCGATGCGCTGGACGCCGACACTGGAGGATCTGCGCCGCGCCGACGCCATGATCGACACCGTCGGTCTCAAAGGTAAGGCCGAGGAGATCTGGCCGACGCTGTCCCAGGGCGAACGCGGCCGAACCCTGATCGCGCGCGCCCTGATCGCCGAGCCGCGCCTGCTGCTGTTCGACGAGCCGTCCACCGGACTCGATGTGGCGGCTCGTGAACAACTCCTGGAGACCATCGACGCGCTCGGCGAAACCCATCCCGAGGTCGCCTCGATCCTGGTCACCCACCATCTGGAGGAGCTGCCGAGCACCACGACCCACGCACTGCTGATCGCCGACGGCCGGACAGTTGCCGCCGGTCCCGCCGCCGAGACGGTCACGACGGACACTGTGAGCGCGGCCTTCGACCACCCGGTGGCAGTCCGCTACGACGACGGCCGCTGGACCGCGCGGGCCGCTGTGCGGGCCTGGCCCGCGTGACAAATGTGCCTTTTGGAAGAATTTTCGAGAGAATGTCGATTCGAGCCGATGCCGTTCGATGCGTTGAGTGAGGGTCGGACAAGCCGACCACCGAACCAAGGATGGCCAGATGCGACACATGATGCTGATCCGAGTCGATCCGACGGATGCGCCGGTTCCCGACGAGGCGCTGATCGAGCAGGTCAACAAGGTGATCGAGGAGATGACCAAGGCCGGGGTGCTGTTGGATACCGCCGGTCTGCATCCGATCACCGAAGCCACCAAGATCACCCAGGTCGGCGGTAAGCAGACCGTGCTCGATGGACCGTTCACCGAGTCGAAGGAAGTCGTCGGCGGGTACTGCCTGCTGCAGACGAAGACGAAGCAGGAGGCGGTGGAATGGACCTCGCGCTTCCTGAGCGTGCACGGGCCGGAGTGGAATATCGAGGTCGAGATTCGACAGGTCGTCGAGGGCTGATCCGATAGATGAGCCGGCCGCCCGAGCAGATCCGCGATGCCGTCGAAACCGTGTGGCGGATGGAATGGCCGCGCCTCGTAGCCGGGCTGACCCGGACAGTCGGCGATATCGACGCCGCCGAGGAACTGGCCCAAGACGCGCTGGTCGCCGCCCTGGAACAGTGGCCGCGCGAAGGCGTGCCGCCGAATCCGGGCGGCTGGCTCATGCTCACCGCGAAACATCGAGCGATCGATCGGGTGCGGCGCAATCAGAACCTCGCCCGGAAGCTGACGCTGGTCGGCCATGAACTGCGGACCGCTCCCGAGCCCGAGTCGGCGGAGGATATCGAGGACGATCTGCTGCGCATGATCTTCACGGCTTGCCATCCGGTGCTGTCACAACCGGCCCGGGTGGCATTGACGCTGCGGTTGCTCGGCGGATTGACCACCGACGAGATCGCTCGCGCCTTCGTCGTACCCGAATCGACTGTCGCCCAACGCATTGTGCGGGCCAAACGCACCATCGCCGCCAGGCGCGTGCCATATGCGGTGCCGCAGGGTGACGAGCTGGCCAGGCGTTTGGATTCGGTGTTGGAGGTCGTGTACCTGATCTTCAACGAAGGCTATTCCGCGACGACGGGCGATGATTGGATCCGCGTCGAATTGTGTGAGGACGCCTTGCGATTGGCGCGGATGCTGGCGAATCTGCTGCCCGACGAACCGGAAACACACGGCCTCGCCGCGCTGCTGGAATTACAGGCCTCGCGCTCGGCCGCACGGATGAGTCCCACGAAAACCGTTGTCCTGCTGGCGGATCAGGAGCGTTCCCGATGGGATCAGCTGCTGATCCGACGTGGTTTCGCAGCGCTGGGCCGGGCCCATGCGGCCAGCCGTAATCGCGGGCTGCGGCCGGGCCGCTATGCGCTGCAAGCCGCGATCGCCACATTGCATGCCATGGCGCCGAGTGCCGAGGAGACCGACTGGCGGCGCATCGCAGGCCTGTACGCGGTTCTCGCCGAACGCTTTCCGTCCCCGATCGTCGAATTGAATCGAGCCGTCGCGGTCAGCATGGTGCACGGACCCGCCGCGGGTCTCGAACTCGTCGACGCGCTCGTCGCCACCGGCACATTGGACAACTATCACCTGCTCCCCGCTGTCCGCGGCGACCTGCTCGACCGGCTCGGTCGACCAGCCGAAGCGCGGGCCGAATTCGCCCGCGCGGCGGAGCTGACCGGGAACAATGCCGAACAGGCGCTGCTGCTGGACCGCATGGCCGGATGTGAGTAACCGCTATTGCGATACCTCGGCCTCGGCCAACTCCTTCAACGTCAGCAACTGTTTGCGCATCATGACCACATCGCCGAGGGCCAGCACGCGGGCGACAATCCACGGTGCGCCGCAATGCATTCGGACCATCAGTCGGGTGCCGTGCGCTTCGGGTCGCACCGCGTAGGTGACGCAGACGTTGCCGGAGACCAGGGTGATATGGCGGCACAGCGCGAAGGAGACGAGGGTGAACGTGGACATGAACCGCTGTCCCACCTCGAGTTCGGTCAGCGCCGGATCACGGTGGCGTGGGCTGCGCCTGCCGAAGTTGTCGAGCAGGTCGTAACTGTAAGGGGCGACCCGCAATTGGCACAGCCAGCCATATACCACGCTGGGTGGCGCATCAATGCTGATGGCCCGATCCGCCTGCACCTCACCAGGTTGCACCTCGTCACATGGCAGGGGGAGTTCGCATTCGGCCTCGGTGGCACCCCAGACCAACCCCGGGATCATGCCGCGGCCGCGATTCGGCGCAGCATATCGCGCACCACAATCTTGTGGCCGCCGGTGCCGATGACCAACGCGCGGTAAATTTTTCCGTGCAGACCTGGGAATTCGGCCCAGCTGCGCGCTCGCAGCAACGTCCGGCTCGGCCCCTGCTCGTCCAGTTCGAAGACCAGCGCATAGCGCGAGAACCAGTGCCGCCCACGCAGTGCCAGCCGAGCGGGCTCCTCGGCCGCGTCGAGCACGAAGCCGACCGGCGTCTTCGAGGGATCGCTCGGATCCTTGCAGACAACCTTCAGCAAGGCTTTCCACGCCCGATCGCGATTCGCTTCCACCGATCTGGCATGCTCATCTATGTAGGACAATCGCTCCATATAGAAGGAACGTACTAGTACATGGCGCCTCCCCGCAAGCACGACACCGACGTGATCCTCGACGCAGCGCGCACCCTCGTACTCACCGATGGCCCCCGCGCCGCCAGCGTCGCGGCGATCGCCGCGGCCAGTGGTGCACCCGTCGGTACGCTCTATCACCGCTTCGGCAACCGCAACGGCGTGCTGACCGCGGCCTGGCTGCGCGCGCTCGAACGCTTCCAGGACCGCGTCAAGTCCGCCGCCACCGATCCGGATCCGGTCGAGGCCGGTGTCGCAATGGCCGTGGCGAGCATTCGCTTCGGTCGCGAATTACCCGACGACGCGAGGCTTTTGCTGAACCTGCGCCCCAGTGATCTGCTCGACGGCGGACCGGACGCGGAGTTCCGTGCCCGGCTCGACGAAATGAACGCACCGCTCATCGAGCACCTGCGCCGCATCGCCGCCGCCCGCTTCGGCCGCGACGGCGAGCGCGAAATCGACGCCGTCAGCCGCGCCGTGGTGGACCTGCCCTACGCCGCCCTGCGCCGCCACGCCCAGGCCCCCGCCCTCCCCACTTGGCTCGAAGCCGACCTCACCGCCGCCGCCCGCGCCCTGCTCGAGTCCTACCAGCCCTGACCCCTGTCCCGGGATCCGCGCGTCTTACGGCCCCACATGAAAGGGGTTCAGAGCGCAGACCGCGAGGTCGCGTCTACCGGCGGGTGTCGATGAACTCGATAACCAAGCGGTTCTGCGGGCGCTGTGGCGATGGTTTTCGGCTCCGAATCGCACCGGAATCGAACCCGATCGCCGACACGGGGGCGCATGCGTCCGCACTGGAAGACCTCGGTGGTCTGGATGATCGGCGAGTCGGTCTCACCCTCCGGCGACGATTTCGGGGGTGAGTTTGTCGAGGGTGTCGATCACCTCGGCGGCCAGGGCAAGGGCGTCCGGCGCAGGCGGATATTCCGGGCGCGGCACGGCGATAACACGCATCCCCGCGGCATGTGCCGAGCGCAGTCCATTGCTCGAATCCTCGACGGCGGCACATTCGGTGGATTTGTGCCGCATGAAGGCGGCCGTCGCCACGTACACATCCGGTGCGGGCTTACCTCGATCGACCTCTTCGGTCGAGAAGGTGACGCCGAAGAATTCGATCAGCCCGGTGCGGCCGAGCACCGTGTCGATCAAACTGCGCGGCGACGAACTGGCCACCGCGAGTGGCCAGTGTTCGCTGATGCGCTGCACCGCCTCAACTGCCCCCGGCAGCAGCGGCACCGACTTCTCGTAGTGCTCGGCCATCCGATCGATCACGTCATTGGCCACGATATCCGGCGTCGCACCGACACCGAGTTCACCGCTGAGATAGTCCGACCACTCCCCCGTACTCATCCCCATCAAGCGCTGCTGGGTATCGGGTAGCCAGCGCCCGCCCTTCTCCGCCACGTACGCGCGGCGCACCTGCTCCCACACTGGCTCGGAGTCGATCAGAACGCCGTCCATATCAAAAACAACAGCCGCAATGTGCATACGGGACAAAGCCTTTCGCCAGCGACACCGTTCGGCGACGACCCGATGGTCGACCCATCGACCCGCCCCGCGGTGGGGGTTTTCGGAAGACCTGATGAACAACGAGTACCCACACTAGGCCAGCCCACCCCGCCCCCGCATTCGGCCATCGTGTCGACGCGCGCAACCAGCCATGGCGTACGGCCGATGCGACGCTGCTCCAGCCCCACCGAACGAGCATTCGACCGGCAACCGATAACGTGTTCTACATGAACGAAGAGCAGGTCGGTAACTCGCTGCCGAGCAAAGAACACCATGAGGGCGGGTTCCGGCCGATGTCGGAGCTGATCAATGCACAGCTGGACGAGCTCGATATTTCGCGCGGCGGGCCGCACTATGGTGCGTTCGTCGAGCAAGTGCGCAGTCTGATGGATCGGGCCAGGCTGGCCTGCCCGACCGATGAGCTCGCGCTGGAGACGATCGGCATCCTCAAACAGCTCAACGACAAGTTGGATACGGCAATCGTCGACGAATGGTCCGCGCCGACCTGGACCAGGGTCGACCTGCCCTCCCGCGGCAACATCACGCTGCCGCCGTTCGTCGTCGACAAGGCGGGCAAGGACGGCATCGAAGCCCGCATCACCTTTCGCACCTTCCACCTGGGCGGCAATAATGCCGCCCACGGCGGACAGGTCGCGGTCGGCTTCGACGATCTGCTCGGTATGGCCGCCGCGGTGCACGCGGGCCAGGTGACCCGCACCGCGTCGCTCACCGTCGACTACCGCTCCATCACTCCCCTCGACACCGAACTGCGGGTGCACGCTTGGACCGAACGGCAGGAGGGCCGAAAGGTCTATGTCCGGGCCACCCTGCACGACGGCGAACGCCTCTGCGCCGAGGCGAAAGGGCTGTTCATCGTGCTCAAACCAGGTCAGCAGTGAGAACCGAGATCAGGTGAAATCGCAAATTCCACCTGATCTCGCATGTCCTAGCTCGTCGGGAAATGTTTGTTGCGGTATTCGGCGAAGCGCGCGTCGACCTGATCGGCGGTGAGGCCGAAATCCTCCAGCGTGTAGCGGTGCACGGGACGGGCCGCCCCGGTGGTGCTTTCCGCATGTAATGCCGTCATCGCGGCTTCGGCCGCTGAGCTCAGATCGATATCGAAGTGCCGGTAGATCGATCCGACGGTGCCGATCGGGTCCGCGATGAAATCGTCGTAGTACACATCGCAGAATTGAGCGGGATTGTGCCGCTTGCGGTCCGCGAGGAACTTATCCGCGCCCCTGGCCCACAGATCCAACTGCGCCGCACCGACGACCGGACCGCGGAACTTCTCCGACCACCCGGCCGAGGCCTGCTCGTTCAGACTGCATACCGAGGCGATGATGGTGCGTGGATCCCGGTGCATCTGGATCACCAGCGCATCCGGATATACCTCGAAGATCGCGTCCAGCGCGAACAAATGACTCGGGTTCTTCAAAACCCAGCGCCGGTCGGCATCGGGCATCCCGATCAACTGCAGGTTGCGCCGATGCCTGCGATAGGCATCGGTCCAATCCTGTTCGCGCAACCATTCGGAATATCCGGGCACATAGCCGAGGCATTCGTAGGATACCGACATCAACGACTGTCGCAGCAGCTGCCAGCACTCCTCCACCTGGTCCGCCGAAATATGGTGCACGCCCATGAATTCCGGATGTTCCACATGGTGCTGTTCGAATGCCGCCTCGATCCGCTGATACACCGGATTGTCCGCCCAGGTCTCGCGCGGCGGCCGCGGTTGCGGCATCTCGGTCAGCCACATTTCCAGGCCCTGATGCGCCGGATCCGCGTTGAGCAGCCGATGCACCGCCGTGGTACCCGAACGCGGCAGTCCGGTCACGAAGATCGGGCGCTCGATCGCGACCTCGGCATGTTCCGGAAAGCGTTGCCACGCCGCCTCACTCAGCAGCCGAGCGATCAGCGCACCTCGCAGGAAGGCCCGATTGACCTTATTCCCGAAGGGCGTCAGCTCAGCCTCCTTGGCATAGGACTCGAGCAGCACTGCCAGCCCCTCGCGGTAGCCGTCGTCGCCGAAATCGCTCAATCCGACGACCTTGGTCGCCGAGGCGTGCAGATCGTCGATGGTGCCGACGTCGTCTCTGCCGATCACAGTCATCTCCTAGTGGTGGTATTCGCCGCCATTGACATCCAGGCAGGCGCCGGTGATCGCCCGCGCCAGCGACGAGGCGAAAAAGACGACGGCGTCAGCGATCTCATCGGGCTCGGGCAGCTTGCGCAGATCGATCGTCTCGGCCGTTTCGGCATACACCTCTTCGGGGGTGATCCCGCGCTGCTTGGCCTGATAGTTGAAGTACCACTTCAAGTTGTCGGCCCAGATGTAGCCGGGCGCAATGGTATTCACCCGAATGCCCTTCGGCCCGAGCTCGGTGGCCAGGCTCTGAGCCAGCGCGAGCAGACTCGCCTTGGCCATCTTGTACGGCCCGAAGGTGCGCCGCGAATGCCGCAGCACCGCCGAATTGATCATGATCACCGAACCCTTCGACTCGGTGAGCGCGGGCACGAACAGACGCGTCAAGCGCAGTGCGGCAAGCACATTCGTCTCGAAACCGGCGCGCACATCATCGAGATCGACATCGGCCAGATCGGTGATCGGCGGAATCGCGAAGGCATTGTTCACCAGGGTGTCGACATGGCCGAAGGCACTTTGTGCCGTCTCGACCAGATTCGTCACGGCCGCTTCATCATTGATATCGGTCGGCACCACCACCGCGCGCCTACCGAGTTCGGTGATCTCCTTGGCCACCTCGGTCAGCCGCGATTCGGTCCGCGAGGCCAGCACTACATCCGCTCCAGCGCGCGCACTCTGCACCGCGATGGCCCGGCCGAGCCCCGGGCCGACGCCGGAGACGACAACTACCTTGTCCTGCAACAACATCAGCCGAGCATCCTTTCCGCCACGGCAACCTGACGCGCCGCGATCCGCGCCTTCCAATCCTCGGGTGCGATCCGAGCTTCCTGGTAGTACGGCAGCCGCTCGGGCAATTCGGCGACTGATACCACCTCCACCGTCGGCCCGTCCTCGGGCTTCAGATCCCGCGACAGCTGTTGCCAGCGGAACTGCAGGTACCCGCGCGCATGGCCGGTGCGCTCGATCCAGTTGGTCAGTCCCGGATCTCGCTCGCTGATCACGAGCCGGATCATCCCGTCCGGATCCACGCGCGCCTGGTCGGCGGTGAGACTGGTCTGGTGGTTGATGTAGTCGAGCGACAGGTACCACATGCTGCCGAGTTGGAAACCCTGGTAAGGCGCATCCGATTTCGGCACCGTGAGGATCATCGCTTGATCGTCGTCGAGTTCGTAATGGCCGACGGAGGAGAACTGGGTGGTGAGCCCGCCCGGGGTGGAGCGCGGTTCGGTCATCGTGTTGACCGGCAGGTTGAGATAGAACCACTTCGGGAACGCCAGGAAGGTATTGAGCCGCGAGACCAGCATTTTCCCCGCGATGTCATAGCGCTTGCTCATCAGATCCCTGGTCAGCGGCGGCGGTGCGTCGCCGATTGTGTCCACCCGCTGAATGCGAATCGTGCCCGCCTGCTCGATGGCCCAGTCGCTGTATACCTCGCGAACCACGAGCATGGCGGAGTCGGGCGCGAGATGGACGTAGCCGCGGCGCGCCTCGCCTGGCCCGAGACGGAGCTGATAGGAGCCGTCGGCCGCGATATCGAGGGCGCGAGCATCGAAGGCGGTCTCGCTGTCGGGGACGTCCACCGGCGAGTAGTTGCCGTTGAGCACCTGGAAGCTGAGGTCGCGGGTGGTGCCGCGCGTCCCGGTCACCACATACTCGGCGTCGGGACGCAGATATGAATGGAAGTAGAGGGTGTCCGGGTTGTCCAGACCCATCTTCGTATACGGCCCGGTGGACATGACGAAGAACGGAAAGTCCCGCTCGAAGGCCCACGCCATCTGGATGGAGGCGCGAATACTGCCCGCGAGGTAGTCGTAGCCCTCGACGAGGTCCTGTTCGGTCCGAATATGCGGTGCGCCGGTGATGATTTCCTCGGCGGCGGCGATGGCTTCCGCGAACGGCTGTGTCAGCAAGAGGCTTCTCCGAAGTAGCTGTTCCAAATATGTACCACTCTGGTACATTTCGATATGAGCAAGATTAGAACCTGTTCTAGGAGTTGTCCATGGTTGCCCGCCGATCCGCCCCGACCGCACGGGTGGTTCAAGTGCTGGATTTCTTCGTGGAGCGGCGCGGCAAACGCTTCGGACTCTCCGAACTGGCCCGCGAACTCGACCTGGCCAAACCGACCTGCCTGGGCATCCTCACCGAACTGACCGCGGGCGGCTATCTCATGCGCGACCCGAGCACCCGCACCTACGGCCTCGGACCTGCGCTTATCGCCGCGGGCCGAGTCGCACAGGACAGCTTCGCCATCGCCTCCATCGCGCGCGGCGAACTGGAGAAACTCACCGCGCTCTACCGCACCACCTGTACCGCATCGGCCGTGGTCGGCGAGCAGATCATGGTGCTGGAGAGCACCGGTCCGGGCCTGGTCAAGGTGGGTGCGGCCTACCATTTCGCACCGCCGGTCGGTCTGATGTACGTGCTCTGGGATACCGACGCGGCATTCGATGCCTGGTTGCACAAGCCGCCGACGGTGCCGCTACGCCAGGACGAGGCCCGGCTACGCCGGATCGTGGCGGAGTGCCGCGAGCGCGGCTACCTGGTCGAAAGCCTGACCGCGGCGGGTCGGCGACTGTACGCTTTGCTGGCCGGGGTCGCGGCCAGCGATCTGCCCAATGAGGTGCGCGAACTCGTCGGCGAATTGGTGACCAGCCTCGGGGAGCGGGTCTATCTCGGCACTGATCTGCGCCCGCGCAAGGAACATCCGGTCAGCCTCCTCGCGGCACCCACCTACGGCGGCGACGGCAGGCAGAACATGGTGCTGACGATGTATGTCGGAGCTTCCATCACCGGCGCCGAGATCGATCGTCGCGGAACGGCGCTCGTGGCCGCCGCGGATCGGGTGACCGCCGAATCCGGGGGTCACAAGCCGGATTCCAACCATTGACCAATGACCGAAACGTGTTCTAGTTTTGGGGCGTGAGCCAGTACGCGAAGTCGACGGCGAACACCTACGAGCTGCCTCATCTGGATGCGCTCGAGGCCGAGTCGGCACATATATTCCGGGAAGTCGCCGCGACCTTCGAACGGCCGGTGCTGCTGTTCTCCGGCGGTAAGGATTCGGTGGTCATGCTGCACCTGGCGGCGAAGGCCTTCTGGCCGGCGCCGCTGCCGTTCCCGGTGCTGCATATCGATACCGGACACAATTTCGACGAGGTCATCGAATACCGCGACCGCACCGTCGAGCGGCTCGGTCTGCGACTCGTGGTCGCGAGTGTGCAGGACGATATAGACGCGGGCCGGGTAAAGGAGGAGACCGGACCGCGCGCCTCCCGAAACCGTTTGCAGACAGCCACGTTGCTGCGCTCGATCCGCGAGGGCGGATATGACGCGGTATTCGGCGGCGCGCGCCGCGACGAGGAGAAGGCGCGCGCCAAGGAGCGCGTATTCAGCTTCCGCGACGAATACGGGCAGTGGGATCCGCGCAATCAGCGACCGGAACTGTGGAATCTCTACAACGGTCGCCACAGCAAGGGCGAACACATCCGGGTGTTCCCGCTGTCCAATTGGACCGAACTCGATATCTGGCATTACATCGCCGCCGAAGCCATCGAGCTGCCGCCGCTCTACTACGCGCACCGCCGAAAGGTCGTCCAACGCGACGGAATGTTATTGGCGCACACGCGATTTCTCACCTTGCTCGACGGTGAGCAGCCGTATGAGAGCACGGTGCGATTCCGGACGGTCGGCGATGCGACCTGCACCGGATGTGTCGAATCGACCGCGGCGAACCCCGCGGATGTGGTCACCGAAGTCGCCGCCACCCGAGTCACCGAGCGCGGCGCCACCCGCGCCGATGACCGTATTTCCGAGGCAGGCATGGAAGACCGCAAACGGGAAGGGTATTTCTGATGACGACCACCACCCTGCTGCGCCTGGCCACCGCGGGCAGCGTCGATGACGGTAAGTCGACGCTGATCGGCCGTCTGCTGTTCGACTCCAAGACGATCTTCACCGATCAGCTCGCCGCGGTGGAGCGGACCAGTAAGGCGCGCGGTGACGACTATCCGGATCTGGCGTTGCTCACCGATGGCCTGCGCGCCGAACGCGAACAGGGCATCACCATCGACGTTGCGCACCGCTACTTCGCCACGCCCCGGCGCAAATTCATCATCGCCGACACACCCGGCCACATCCAGTACACCCGCAATATGGTCACCGGCGCCTCCACCGCCGATCTCGCGCTGATCCTGGTGGACGCGCGCAAGGGCATTGTGGAACAGACTCGGCGGCATGCCTTCCTGGCCAGTCTGCTCGGCATCCCGCACCTGGTGGTGTGCGTGAACAAAATGGATCTGGCCGGCTGGTCGCAGGACCGGTTCGAGGAAATCCGCGAGGAATTCGCCAGCTTCGCGACGAAACTCGAGGTCGCCGATCTGAGCTTCATCCCGATGTCGGCACTGCACGGGGACAATATCGTGCATCGCGGTGCGAGCATGCCCTGGTACGAGGGCTCGCCGCTACTGCACCACCTCGAGGAGGTGCATATCGCCTCCGACCGTAATCTCATCGACGCGCGGTTCCCGGTGCAGTATGTAACCCGCAGGCACGCAGAGGATTTCCGGGGGTATGCGGGCACTGTGTCGGGTGGTGTCTTCAAGCCGGGTGACGAAGTCGCGGTGCTGCCTTCCGGATTCACCACAACGGTCGAGGCGATCTGGGGTCCAGGCGGAACACCGATCACCGAAGCCTTTCCGCCGCAGGCCGTTACCATCCAACTCACCGACCAACTCGACGTCTCCCGTGGCGATCTGATCTGCCGCCCCGCGAACCGGCCCCATGTCGGACGCGATCTGGACGCGATGGTGTGCTGGTTCGCCGAGGACTCCGATCTCACCCCCGGTGCCACCTACACCATCCGGCACACCACCCGCACCGCGACCGCCGAGGTGCGCAGCCTGGACTACCGGCTCGACGTCAATACCCTGCATCGCGATGAGAGCGCGAATTCGTTGTCGCTCAACGAAATCGGACGCATTCAGCTGCGCACACGCCAGCCGCTGCTGTTCGATCCGTACCGCCGCAACCGCATCACTGGCAGCTTCATCCTCGTCGACGACACCACCAACAACACCGTCGCCGCGGGCATGATCACCGGGCCGACCTTGCCCTCCTCTCGTGTCGTCTGGCATGCCACCGCTGTCGGCCGCGACGAGCGCCCGACAGCAGGGCTGACGGTCTGGTTGACCGGCCTGTCCGGCTCCGGAAAGTCCTCCGTCGCAGTGGAACTGGAACGTCGCCTGGTCGCGGCGGGCCGTCCGGCCTTCCTGCTCGACGGTGACAATCTGCGGCACGGCCTCAATGCCGACCTCGGCTTCGGCGCGGCTGATCGCGTCGAGAACATCCGCCGCGTGGGCGAAGTGGCGCGACTGTTCGCCGAAGCCGGTGTGGTCGCGGTGGTTTCCCTGATCAGTCCCTACGCCGCCGATCGCAATAAGGTACGGGCCGTGCACGATACCGCGGGCATCCCGTTCGTCGAAATCTTCGTGGATACACCACTGGAGATCTGCGAGGCCCGCGACCCCAAGGGCATGTACGCCAAGGCCCGGGCCGGTGAGATCCGCGGCTTCACCGGCATCGACGATCCCTACGAGGCACCCACTCGAGCCGAACTGGTGCTGCGTCCCGAGGACGGCGATCCGGCGGCCATGGCCGCGGCCATCCTCGCCAAGCTGGCGGATCTCGAATGATGCACCCGGTCAGGGATTCGCCCGCAGCGCGGCACCGAACCATTCGAACACCGGACCAAGTGTCGGCGGGACGGGCCAGCCATTGATGATCGAGAGGAGTTGCCAGTAGCGTTCGGCGCGTGGGTCTCCCGCGACGTCGAGGCGTAGCAGCAGCCAGTTCCGTAGCTCGGCGTCATCGGGGCGGCGGCCGAATGTCGTCGCATATGCGGCGGTCAGCTCATCGACAATGAGCTGGGCCGCAACCGACGACGGCGCTGTGCCCGCCGCGAGCGCCTGACCGACTCGTTCGCGCACGAGTTCGGTCAGCTCGTGGTGCAGGCCGGTGGTGTCGCCTTCGGCGCGCTGTGCGGCCTGATATTCAGCCATGCGGCGCACCGATGCGCGGAAATCCGGATCTCGGGTGAGTTCGGCGAGTTCCACCCAGGCCCGCACCTGGGCGGGTGCCGGGTCGTCGGGCAGTTCCGGCATTGTCGAGCGGATGAGGTCGACGAATTCCGGGTTCGCATCGGTACCACCGAAGGTGTCTTCGACGAATTCGGTAATGAGGCGGCGCTTTTCGGCGTCGGAGAGTTCGACGAGCTTGTGCATGAGTTCCATCTCCTCAGGGGTCGAGCCCCGCTCGGCTATCGCTCGTAACACCGTGCGTCGCACTCGGAGTGTGCTGATCTGGAATTCCAGCGCGTCGGCATGGGCGGCCGCGACCTCGGGCACCGTCAGTTTGCGGTCGAGCACCTGTCGGATGGCGTGCAGATCGATCCCGAGTTCACGCAGGGTGCGCACCAGTTGCAGGCGGGCGAGCGCATCGTCGTCGTAGAGCCGGTAACCGGCGGGGCTGTGGGTGGTCGGCGGCACGACACCGGTGTCGGCGTAGAACCGAATGGTCTTGACCGAGAGACCGGTCCGTTCGGCCATCGTGCCGATCGGATAAAGCGTGTCGCCGTCCATACCTCTGCCCTCTTGTCTCCCCTTGGTGGAGACGCAAATCCCCCGGTCGGTGGCCTCAGCCGATGGTGCGGAAGAACTCGCGGATATCGCCGATCAGCAGGTCGGGAACCTCGAGTGCCGGGAAATGGCCACCGGAGTAGAACTCCGACCAGTGGGTGATGTTGTGCGCCTTCTCCGCGAAGCGGCGGATCGCGTAGTCGCCGTCCTTGAAGACCGCGACACCGGTGGGCACCGTGCCCTTCGGCGTGGGCGCGAACATCGCGGCATCGTGGAACCGCTCGTAGTAGAAGTTGGCCACGCTGCGCGCGGTATCAGTGAACCAGTAGATGCTCACATTCGCCAGCATTCGATCCCGGTCGATGCCCTGTTCGGGCAGATCGTGCGACTGGTCGATCCACTCCTTGTACTTCTCGACGATCCAGCCGAGCTGCCCGGCCGGGGAATCGGCCAGCAACTGCGCGATGGTGTTCGGGCGCGAACCATTGAGATTCATATAGGCCGAGCCGTCCTTCTGGAAGCTCTGCATGCGCGCCAGCCGCTGCTGCTCGGCCTCGGTGAGCGCGGCCATATCGGCCGGATCGCCGGTCGGGAAGGTGACCAGCGCATTGACGTGCACGCCGAGCGCATGCGCGCCATCGAGGCGGGCCAGCCGCGGGGCCAGGAACGCGCCGTGGTCGCCACCGTGCACCCCGTACCGGTCGTAGCCGAGGCGAGCCATCAGCTCCGCCAGGGCCGCCGCGACCCGGCCGTCATGCCAGCCCGCCTCGGTGATCGGACCGGAGAAGCCATGGCCCGGCAGCGACGGAATGACCAAGTGGAAGGCGGGCACGTCGGCGTGACCGTGCGCCTTCGGATCGGTCAGCGGGCCGATCAGATCCAGAAAATCGATCACCGAGCTGGGCCAGCCGTGCAGCAACAGCAGCGGGGTGGCATCGGCTTCGGCGGACCGCACGTGCAGGAAGTGCACATCCTGCCCGTCAATAGTGGTGCTGAACTGCGGGTATTCGTTGAGCTCCGCCTCGGTCGCGCGCCAGTCGAACTTCTCGGCCCAGTAACCGGCGAGCTCGCGCAGATAGGCGGTGGGCACGCCGCGCTCCCAGCCGGTGCCGGGCAGGTCGTCGATCCAGCGGGTGCGGGTCAGCCGCTCGCGCAGATCGTCGATATCGGTCTGGGGGATCTCGATGCGGAAGGGGCGGATTTCGTTGTTCGTCATGTGATCGACTCTGCTGGTAACGGGGGTGCCGACGGATCACGAGAATTCGTTATCTTCGGGTCCACGGCTCTTTACATTGGCACCGAGCTCTTGATCCGGGCATGATCGCGTGGTGTTGAGCGTTCCCGACCGCGGTGCCTTCGTCGGGCGAGCAGCAGAGGTCTCCGCGCTCCAGAGTGCGTACCAGGACGAGTCGGTGCATACCGTGCTGATCGCCGGTGAGCCCGGTCTCGGCAAGTCGCGGCTGGTCAGCGAATTCACCTCGCGGCTCGGCTCGGATGTGCTGGTACTGACCGGCCGGTGTCCGGAGTTCGGCGCGAGCGGAGTGCCGTTCGCGCCGTTCGTCACGATCATGCGCGCTCTGGTGCGGCGGATCGGCGTCGACGAGCTGACCGCACTACTTCCAGTCGCTCGCCCCGCGCTCTCACGCTGGCTGCCCGAGCTTGCGATGCGCACCGGCGCGGCCGAGCCCGAATCGGATCGGATCCGGTTGTTCGGCGAGATCCTCACGGTATTCGAGCAACTGGCGATCTCGCAGCCGGTGGTGCTCGTCCTGGAGGATCTGCACTGGGCCGATGATTCGAGCCGCGAACTGCTGGCGTTCCTCATCGCGAATCTCACCCAGCGCGATCTGCTCCTGATCGGCACCTACCGGCCTACCGATTCGGAGCCGCTGCGTCGACTCGTCACCGGGCTGCGCCGTGATCCCGGTGTGCGCGTACTGAATCCGGAGCCGCTGACCAAACACGAGGTCGGGCGTCAACTCGCCGCGGTGCTCAACCGCGAACCCGAACCCGGGGTTGTCACCCGAGTCTTCCAGCGCAGCAAGGGAATTCCGCTTTTCGTCGAGGCGCTGGGGCGAGCGCTGCAGGAGGATCCCGACCGCGTACCGACGGACCTGTCCGACCTGCTGCTGGGCTATCAGGCCGGGCTGCCCGAGGATGCCAAGGCGCTCCTGCGACTCGCCGCCACCGCGGGTTCGCCGGTGCGGGCCGGGCTACTGGAATCCGCGACAGACCTGTCCGAAGACGCGCTGCATCTAGCACTGCGCCAGCTCACCGACCACCGGTTGCTGCTCGCCACTGATAGCGGCTACGAGTTCCGGCACAGTCTGATTCGCGATGCCGTCTATGACGATATGCTGCCGGTCGAGCGAAAGCGCTTGCACACCAGGCTTTCTCAGGTACTGCTCGCAGAAGAGGCGCTGCAGGCCGGTGACCAGCGGCAGGGTGAGCTGGCCTATCACGCGTACGCTGCGGGCGATCTGCCACACGCACTCGTGGCATCCTGGTGTGCCGCAACAGAATCCGAAGGGGCACAAAGCGAACGCGTGCGCCAGCTGGACCGCGTAGTGGAGCTGTGGGACCGCGTGCCCGATGCGGCGACGCTGGTCGGGGCCGATCGGCTCATCGTGTTGGAACGCATTGTCGAGGCATGCTTTCACGGTGGCATCGTCGAACGCGGCGTGGCGGCTGCCGATGAGGCGCTGAAACTGCTGGATGTCTCGGAAGCACCGGAGCGGGCCGCGCGCCTGTACTACTACCGTGCGGGCCTGGAGAATCAGAGCAGCGGCGGTTCCGTCGATGATCTCACCCGGGCATTGGAGTTATTGCCCGCGCATCCGCCGAGTGTGCTGCGTGGTGAGGTGCTCGCAACGCTCGCCGCATCTCGTGTCTTCAACGGTGACGCCGTCGGGGCCGCGCGCGATGCCCGCGCCGCGGTGGAGGTCGCCGAGCAGACCGGCACGCCGGCGCTCGCCGCACGCGGCTATGCCTACCAGGGGCTCGCGGCGGCCGCCGGAAATGGCTCCGCCGTCGCGTATTTCGAGCAGGCGCATGCTGCGGCGAACGATTCGCAGACATTGTTGACTGTGGTGCTGTGGGAGTCGGCGGCGCTGGTCGCGGCGGGCGAATACCAGGCAGCCATCGAGGCAATCGAACAGGGTTTGCGGGCCGCCCATGAAACCTTTCGTTTCGCCGATGCCGCACCCATCCTGCTGGTGAAATGGGCTCAGGCGTTGGCCGGACTCGGACGCTGGCCGGAGGCGCTGGGCCTCATCGACGAATCGCTAACCGAGCAGCTACCGCCACTCAGCACGGCCGCGCTGCTGCTCTGTCACGCGAGAATCGTGCTGGCGCAGGGCTCTTCGGCCGCGGCAATCAGCAGTGCCGACACCGCAGCGACACTCTTGAGCGACGGACCGTGGGCGCGCCAGTACCAGCTCCAATTGCGCACGGTGCGAACCGAAATCGCGATCGCGGAAGGACAATTCCCACATGCCGGTGAGATCGTCGCCGAGACGCTGGCGGCCGATGACCTCGCCACCCACCACCACGAGGTGTGGCCATTGCTCGCAACCGCGGCCCGGATCACGAACGCGCCAACGGAACTCGCGTCCACCGCCGACCGGTTGCCGGTGACCACCGCGGTCGATACGGCCTACCATGCCGTCGTCACCGCCAGCAGAAACAGCGATCCGGCCGCCTGGCACCAGGCGGTATCCGCATGGCGCGCCATCGATCAACGCTACGACCTGGCTCGCAGCCTGCTCAGCGCCGCCGAAGCCGAACTGGCGGTCGGCAATCGCGCCGCCGCCCGAGAACCCCTGCGCGAAGCCGCCGAACTCGCGGCGGATTTGGGGGCGACACGATTGGCCAACGCGGCCCAGCAGGTGGCCGAGCGTGCCAGGGTGGTACTCCAGGTAGCCCGGCCGGAACCGGCGACTGGGCTGCCACGCACCTTCGGTCTGACACCACGCGAGATCGACGTATTACGTTTGGTCGCACAAGGGTTGAGCAATCGCCAGATCGCAGCCGAGCTGTTCATCAGCGGCAATACCGCGGGCGTGCACGTATCGCGCATCCTCACCAAACTCGGTGCCGCGACGCGAACCGAAGCTGCCGCCGTTGCCCGCAAACACGGTCTCATCGTGGCTGACTGAAGCAGCACGGGAGAGATCAGAACCGTCCCCGGCCACGCACGGCCGGGGACGGGAGTTGTGACGGGCACGCGTCACAACAGCCAGCCCGGTCGGTTGTCGACCCACACGACCGGCCGGGGGATAGTGCCGTCGCCGATGCACGCCCACAACGTGGAGGCGGGCATCCCGTGGTAGCGGGCTCTGATGGCGGCGGTGTCTGCGAATTGCACAACTGGCGGCCGCAGGAACGGGTCGCCGCCGGGAACCCATGCGTCGATGCAGGCCATCGACCAACCGGGATGGTCGCCGACTTGAATGTCGGGTGAGGGCACCCAGATGTGGGTGCCGTGCCGCCAAGAGCACAGCCTCGACGCGGGCACGCCAACGATCAACGCGAACTGGACCAGACCGAAGTAGCGACGGATCCCGGCGTCGCGTGAGTCCGGCCGGTACGCGGCGGCCGTCGGCATCCGGTTGGCGGGAATCCTCACTGATCGGCCCACTCCCGGACAGCGTCTGCGATGCGCTCGAGTAGTTCGACCGGCAGATCCACCGGAGCTGGCGGCCCAACGAACGGGACCCGCTGCGGCAGTTCGGTATCGACGACAGAGGTGGCGTCGACGTCCATGAACGCCGCTTCTAAAGCGGGAGTGGTTTCCAATCCGGAGGCAGGCATCTCGATGGCGTCGAATTCCTCGACCCATCCATCGTCACCGACGAAACCGAATGTGCCGTCACTGAATTCGATCAGGCCGCTCATCGGACGGCTTCCCGGGTTGGCTGGAGCTTCCCCGCTTCAGCGCGGATCCAGAAGGCGGTGTTCTTGGCGTCGCAGATGTCGCGGCTGCACTCGAGGTGGTCTTGCAGGACGTAACCAGCTTCTTCGACGGTGTATCCGCTGGGTGGTGCGGGGTGAATACGCGCGGTTTCACCGGTGACGCGCTCGAGGATGTCAGTGGCCGGGATCGCCTCATCCGGAGTGGCACCGGAGCCGAGCAGGTAGGGCAGGCCATAGAAGACTAGCCACAGGAAGAACACGACCGTGGCGGCGACAACCATGACTGTGACGAGTTCAGCGGGCATCGAGTGGTCCCCTCGGGTGCATTGTGCGGTTTAGTGCGCACGCATCGCGGATCTCGAATCGCTGTGGTCTCGGGGCCGCAGCGTCGACGTCGTGCGCTGACTGGAACGGTCGCACCCCTCGACGCCGTCGAAGTATCACCAAAGTGCCACCGCATGACACTGAAGTGTCAATGGTGTTGACACCGCGATGCCGCTACCCTGATGGAGGCATGGGGGCAACCTTCAACTTCAAGGAACTCGAGCCATGGCAATGGGTCTCGGCATAGGCAAGCGAATCGCCCGCGAACGTCGCGTTGCTGGAATGACACAGCTACAGCTGGCTCGGGCTATTGACTACAGCCCCTCTATGGTGCGCAAAGTCGAGCAGGATCTGAAGATCCCGACGCCGGGATTCATTGCTGCCGTCGCTCGCGTGTGCGACATCGACCAGGAGGTACTGCGAGGCACGCCATTCCGGGACACCCTCGAAGAAGATGGCCCGCTCGAGGGCATCGCCGAATTGCGCGCGATCCTCTGCGAAGGCGAATATGTTCGCGCCGTAGAGCCGCCGCCGCTCGCAGAGTTGCAGGCAGCGATGAAGGTGATCAACGACGACGACCGCAAGGGCAAGAGCCGTCGCGCGCTGGCGAATCTGCCAGCGTTGATCCGACAGACGTATGGCACTTTACGTGACAACCCAAGCCCCGAGGTGTACGACCTGCTGTGCAACGCATTCAATGCGGCCGACCGGATGTGTCGTCGCTTCGGCTTCATGTCGTTGACTATTCCCGCGGTCGACCGCTATGACTGGGCGGCAGCACATTCTGGCGACCGCCTCGCGGTCGCCGTCGGCAAGGTGATGCGTACCCGGCTGCTTGTCTATCAAGACAGCACCGACCTGGCGTTGATGCTCGTTGACAAAGCGCTGGTAGAGGCGCAAGGCGACAGTGACGATGCGCTTTCGGTTATGGGGGCGGCGCACCTCGCGGGTGCCGTTGCCGCCGCTCGCGGGCTGCGGCTGGATACGGCGCGTGATCATATCGCCGAGGCGCGACTGATCGGTTCACGGTTGGGGTTCGAGACCCGCGCGTACGAGACGCTGTTCGGCCCGGCGAATACCGAGATCCATTCGGTCGGTGTCGAACTCGAAGCGGGCGACCCGGGACGCGCGGCACGTGAGGGTTCTGCCCTTCTCCTTCCGCCGTCAATCGCGAGGACCCGCGCGGGCCATTTGTGGCAGGACATCGCCCGCGCCTGGGTGATGACAGGACAGCCGGATAAGGCGATCAAAGCACTCAACGTCGCGCGTAAGGTGGCTCCCCAGCAGACGAAGCTGCATCCGAGCGTGCGAGAGACACTCGGTGGAATCGCCGCCGCAGAGCGCCGCAGCACAGGAAGCACGGCAGAGTTCGCGCGCTGGCTGGGCGTCTCTGTTTGAGGATCTGGAATTCGTTTGTCGCTCTCCTGGATACCCGCGATGGGTACCAGCAAGCTTTCGGCTAGAAACTCCCAATAAACTGCCGCGGCAAGCACTGCTGCCCGGTACACCGATGCGCGAGGAAACGATCGCCGACTACGAAGCCCGCACTGCTGTCCGGTCCGCAACCCGCGCTTCAACGAAATCCCCTGCGCGGTCCTGCTTTACGTTCCGCTGCTGCGTATGTCCAGCCACCTCGGCACGGGCGATCCGCCCCAGGCCTGCACGGCCCGCCTGGACCAACTGCTCACCAAAGAAAGCTGAACCCCGATAATGGTCGGACTATGACCGAATCCCTACTCCACCAGCGCTTCCCCGAACTGGCCAGCACACTGCCCTTCGCCCGGCTCGGTATCGCGCCGACGCCGGTCCGTCCGCTGGACCTCGGCACCAACAGCACTGTGTGGTGCAAGGACGAAAGCGGGTATGGGTCCGGCGGCTGGGGTGGCAATAAGATCCGCAAGCTGGAGTGGCTATTGCCCGAGGCCCGACGGCGCGGTGCCCGCACCATTCTCACCTTCGGCGGCACCGGAACCAACTGGGGTCTGGCGACGGCGCTCTACGCGCGGGAGTTCGGCATCGACACCGCGCTGGCGCTGGTCGACCAACCCGTGGACGACCACGTCCGCGCGCAGCTGCGACGACTGGAAAACTCCGGCGCCACCCTATATTTCACGCACAGCAAGTTGCGCACCGTCCTGGCCGCACCGTGGCTGCTGCTGCGGCATATGCACGGGCGCACCCCACCGTATCTGCTGCCAGTAGGCGGATCGTCGCCGATCGGCGCACTCGGCTATGTCGAGGTCGCATTGGAACTGGCGGCGCAGATCGCCGCGGGCGAACTACTGCAACCGACACATCTGGTGACCGCCGTCGGATCCGGTGGCACGGCAGCGGGTTTGGCCCTCGGCCTACGGCTTGCCGGGCTACGTACGCGAGTCGTCGGTGTCGTCGTAAACGACTCGCTTCCCCTCGACGATCGACACATTATCGAGCTGGCGAACCGCGCCGCGAGGGTGCTGCGCGCACGCGGCACGGAATTCACCGCGCCCGAGCTGCGCCCGGACGACGTGACGATGGTGCGTGACTGGCTCGGTCCCGGCTACGGCCATGAAACCCCGGTCGCCATTGCCGCGAAGAAGCTCGCCGCGACCAACGGGCTGGAATTGGAAACCGTCTACACTGCAAAGGCTTTGGCCGGACTCCTGGCGATGGATACCCGTGGCGACTTCGGCAACGGACCCGTTCTGTTCCTCGATACCTACGGGCCGCGCTGATCCGGGTCCAGTCCCAGAATGACGGCCAGCACCGCGCGCAACCGCTCCACATCGCCGCGAAGGCCGGTCACCGCATCCTGATACAGGAAGGCCTCGATGAGCCGGACCAGCGCATAGGCGAAGGTCTGGGTATCGACCCGGTTCTGGTAGCCCTCCACCATCGCGGTATCCAGAATTTCGGCGACCACCCCGACCACCTTCGGCTGGACCGGCCCATCGCTGGTGGTGATTATGCGGCCCGCGGTGGCCTGTTCGGTCGCGATGAAATACCGGTATGCCTCGCTGCGCGTCATCCACTGCGCCGCCCGGTCCAACAGAGCGAGTACCCGCCGCGCGCCGGTGCCGTCGACGCGTGTCTGCGCCGCGACGACCATCCGCTCGAATTCCGACACCATGACCGCGCCGAGCAGTCCGTCTCGCGAACCGAACCAGCGGTAGATGGTCGCGCGCGACAATCCGAGTTCGGCCGCGATCGCCTGCACATCGACCCGCTCACAGGCCAGGAACTGGGCGCTGGCCGCGGCGAGCACCTGAGCCTGGGAGGCGGCGGCGGGACGACCGACGGGTCGGGCGGCACCGGTGGTTGTGGTCATCCCAGCCCTGGGATCGATTCGCGACACATGCGTAGTAATGTACCAAACCGACCCGAGCGAGTACCGCGCCCGTCTGGGCCAGTGCTCCGCCACTGCGAGAGGATGTGCCCGTGCGCTCGACCCTGATCTCCCGTAGGGACCTGGACTTCCTGCTCTACGAATGGCTGCGGGTCGAGGAGCTCACGGCGCTGCCCCGGTTCACCGAACACTCCAGAGAGACCTTCGACGGCTTTCTCGACCTCTGCGAGGATCTGGCCACCCAGCACTTCGCCACTCACAACAAGCGCAACGACAGCAATGAGCCGACCTTCGACGGCGAGAAGGTCACTATCATCCCGGAGGTGAAGGCCGCGATCGAGACCTTCGCCAAGGCCAATCTCATCGGCGCCGCGATGGATGAGGAGATCGGCGGGCTGCAGCTGCCCGCCACCGTGGAGGCCGCCGGATTCTGCTGGTTCCAGGCCGCCAATGTCGGCACCGCCGGCTATCTGTTCCTGACCGTCGGCAATGCCAATCTCCTTGCCGCGCATGGGACTCCGGAGCAGATCGACCGCTTCGTCAAGCCCATGGTCGAGGGCAGGTTCACCGGGACGATGTGTCTGTCCGAACCGCAGGCGGGCTCGTCGCTGGCCGATATCGTCACCCGCGCCGAACCCCAGGCCGATGGCACCTACCGCCTGTTCGGCTCGAAAATGTGGATCTCCGGCGGCGATCACGAGCTGACCGACAATATCGTGCACCTCGTCCTGGCCAAGATTCCGGGCGGACCTGCCGGAACCAAGGGCATCTCGCTGTTCATCGTGCCGAAATACCTGGTGGCCGACGACGGTTCGCTCGGCGCGCGCAACGACGTGGTGCTGGCCGGTTTGAACCACAAGATGGGATATCGAGGCACCACCAATACGGTGCTGAATTTCGGTGAGGGCAAGCACAATCCGGATGGCGCGCCCGGCGCGGTGGGTTACCTCGTCGGCGAACCGCATCGCGGCCTGTCCTACATGTTCCACATGATGAACGAGGCACGCCTCGGCGTCGGTCTGGGCGCAACAGCGTTGGGCTACACCGGATATTTGAAATCGCTCGATTACGCCCGGGAACGCCGGCAGGGCCGCGCCGTCACCGCCAAGGATCCGTCCGCACCGCAGACGCCGATCATCGAACACGCCGATGTACGGCGAATGCTATTGGCGCAGAAGGCTTATGTCGAGGGCGCGCTCGCTCTGCTGCTCTACTGCAACCGCCTCGTCGACCTGGAACGCACCGCCACAGATCCGGCGGCCGAACGCGAGCACACGCTGCTGCTGGAAATTCTCACCGGCGTGGCGAAGAGCTGGCCGTCGCAATGGTGTCTGGAGGCAAATAGCCTCGCCATCCAGGTGCACGGCGGCTACGGCTACACCCGCGAATACGATGTCGAGCAGCATTACCGGGATAACCGGCTCAATCCCATCCACGAAGGCACGCACGGCATCCAGGGCCTGGATCTGTTGGGCCGCAAGGTGATCCAGCACGACGGCGCGAGCCTGCGGCTGCTGGCCGCACAGATCGAGCGGACCGTACTGGCGGCCACCGACGCCGGCGGCGAGTGGACCGAATTCGGCGGACAGCTCGATGCGGTCTGGCAGCGGCTGCTCACCGTCACCGGCTGGATGTTCGCCTCCGGCGATATCGCCGCCGCCATGGCCAATTCCAGCACCTACCTGGAGGCCTTCGGACACGTCGTGGTCGCCTGGATCTGGCTGGAGCAGGCACTGGCCGCGCACGGCAAACAAGGCGACTTCTACGACGGCAAGCGCGCCGCCGCCCGCTACTTCTTCCGCTACGAATTGCCCAAGACCACACCGCAATTGGATCTGCTGGAGCTGATGGACCGCACCACACTGGAGATGCGCGACGCCTGGTTCTGACCCGTCAGACGACCAGCGGTTGCCGTCCCGGGCGGGTGCGACGCCAGGCCACCACGAAGAAGACCAGCAGGCCGACCAGCGGTAGGGTGCCGATCGTCCAGCTCAGCGGCAGCGGCGGTCCGGGCTGGTCGAGCACGGTGACATCGCCGATGGTCCCTTCGCCGTGTCCGAGCGGGCCATCGATCGCGAAGGTGAAGGTGTAGGTGCCGGGCGCGTCGAAGGCCTTGACGTCCAAGCCCCAAGACTCGCGTTTGCGGGGATGGCGGACAAGGGGCGTGGCGCGGCGACCGGGCCTGATCGCTGGTCCGGTCAAGCGCAGCGTCCCGGATTTGTCGGCGATGCCGCCATCGGGCATGAAGGTGAAGTCCAGCGATTTCATCGCGCGGATCGGCCAGGTGGAGAAGCCGACGGTCACGCCGTACGGCCCCACCTGGACACGCTCGGTGTGCACAATCTCGACCGGCGCATAGGCGGAGGCGGGGGCGACGGCGATCAGCGACAGGGTGAGCACGGCCAGTACGGTGACGGTGAGCCTGCGGGGTACGGTCATCACGCTTCCTTCGTCGCGGGCAGCATGGTGGTGAACCGGCCGCCGAGGAATCCGGCGAGCAGGCCGAGCGGAATGCCGAGCAGCGTGATCGTCACGATGTCACCGAGGGCGATATGCGAGGTAGCGCGGACCAGATTCAACTGCAGCGGGAACGTCGCGCCGATGATGACGCCGGTCACGGCACCGGCCACCAAGACGATTTTGCGCGCATCGAAACCACGGGTACGGGCCAGCCAGAACAGTCCCTCGACCGCGACCGCCGCGACGATCAGGAACATCGGCATCATGACGGGCAGATCCGGCGGTCGTCCTGTGAGACCGTCCCGCAGCGGCAGTCCGATCGCCGACGCGTAGGTTTCCGCGGCCCAGGGCGAGAACCACCAGAGCAACGCCTGCATCGCACCGAGCGAAACGGCGATGGCAATGGCCGCGCCCGCACGAGCCAACAGTGCCGCGCCGAGGATGAGCAGCATCGGCCCGAACGCGACGATGCCCAGGATGGTCGGATCGACGGGCAGGTGCAGGTTGTTCAATGCATTGGTGGGAATCGGGGCGAAGGTGATCAGGATCGGAATCGCGACGACGATGCCGCCGCGGCCCCAGCGGTGATCACGGTGGGCGGCGAAAACGATGATGCTGCCGATCATGGTGAGCGCATTGGACAGGAACAGCGCTACATGCGACGGGGTATTGAGCACCGCGTCGAAGCCGTAGATCGAATGCCACTCCAGATCGAGCAGTCCGTAGAGGAGGAATAGTGCCGCACCGGCTCCGGCGATCATATAGCCGAGCGGTGCGGTCAGGTTGCTGCCGAAGACACGGATAGGGGTGCCACCGAGACGAGGCACGGGCCGACCGGCACGTTGAGCCGAGGTCGCGATGAGAACCATGGCCAGGCTGACGAATCCGGATATCGCACTGCCGGAGTACAGGAACAGATGCGGCAGGGTGAAGAAGGTATCGGGGCCGACTTCGTTGTGCCACTCGATATCCCAGCTGAGTCCGATCAATGTGACTGCGGTTCCCAGTAGTACGCCCCAGGCGCCGATGCGTGCTGCGGTGGTGTCATCCGAGATCTCCGGTCCAGTGTCGGCTTCGACCGGTGCTGCGGTGCTCATGGTGCTCATTCCTCCTGATGTGTGCATGGTTTCAGCCGCCGACCCAGATCGGCACCGCGAGTTCGTCGACGCTGTCGTGTTCGTCGATCGATAGTCGAAGCTCCCACGGGCCGGTCATCATCAGTGGTACCGCTGCGGCGTGGAAATGTCCCGGACCGGTGGCCATCGCCGCGACGGGCTCTCCGGCGTGGCCCGTGAGTGGCTGGTTCGCCTGAATACTCACTGCGGCATGGTGTTTCGTAGCGCCGGTGCGGTCGGTGACGCTGATATCGATTGCGGTGCTGCCGATTCGGACGCTGTCGATGGAAATGGTGACGAGATGTTGCGGGGAACCGGCTTTCAACACGAGCGGACCGGCCGGGCGCGGCCAGACGAACCAGGCGATGGCGGCCAGCACGATGACGACCGCTCCCCCCGCGAGAAGTACACCCTTCCGGGGTGCCGCTGTGTTCTCCGCTTGCTCGCTCATGGCCGTGCTCCCGCCGCGACATCGAGTACGACGGGGACGGTGAGCACGGTGTAGCGCCGTTCGACCTGGATCCAGAGGCGATAGCGTCCCGCGAGGGGAAAGGTGTACGTGAACGGCACATCGGGACCGTATGCGGCGACCGTCTCGTCGGGAGCGCTTTCGCCGTTGGCCGGTGGCATGAGCATGGTGCCGTGGCTCGCGGCGGGCTCGGTCATATCCATTCCCGCCATGTCCATCCCCAGCATTTCGGACTTACCCCGCATCGACATCACGCCCATCGAGTGGCCGTGCCCCCAGATGGGTGAAGTCTGCACGGCCGCACCGATATTCGGATCGTCGGGCAGCGGACCCGCCATTATCAGATGGCCGACCATGCCGAGCCACGGTTGCAGATCGGCGGCGTCGCCGAATTCGGCGGTAATGGTGGTCGGCACCCCCGCGACCGGTGTGGTCGTCCCGACAGTGACCTGGTTACCGTCGACAACGGCTGACGCGGCCTTGTCACCGCCACCGAGATGCATTGTGGCACTGGCAGATTCCGGTGCCACAGCACCAGGCAAGACCGTGAATCCGCTTGCCGAGCGCACCATTTGCACACCACCGCCGCGCCGCGCCAACTCCGCGGACAGCGCGTATCGCCCGGCCTCGGGCGCTGCGAGATGAACTTGATACCGACCTGGTCCGGTCCGGATCGGGTGCAGATGCGACAGACGACCGGTCGGGCCTACCAGCAGCAGATGCATGAGCGCACTGTCGTGCACGACCAGATCGTCGACGAGCGCACCGGTGGCGGCATCGATCAGACCGAGCTCGAGATCGCCCGGCTGTCCGGCGGTCACGGTCCCACCGGCGACCGTGAGCAGTACCGGCGGCCGCGAAAAGTCCGAAATCAACGGCTGATTCACGGCATAGGGATCGGTGACATTGTCGAGCGAGGGATCGAGCTGAGCGCCGGGTTGCGGCGGCAACGGTAGCGATGCCGAAAGCAGTGCGGCCGTCACCGAAACCGCCACCCCGGCCACCATTCCGGCGGCCGGAACCAGCGCCCACACGCTGCGCCGAGCACGCATCGCGATCACCACAGCGACCGGCAGCAGTACGCCCGCCACCAGAAACCCGCCATACACCAAGCGCTCGGGCGGCGAGGTCACCTGCGCGGGCACGATGAATGGAATCCGCGCCACCCGCATACCGTCGCCGACGGCCAGTTCCCACGGCCCGGCGCGGTCCATTCGGACGGTCGCCGAATACATCCCCGGAGTGCCGCCCAGTTCGACAACCGCCTCGGCGGTGGGCGCTCCCGGTGCGGGCCGCGTCGATCGCGTCGAGACCCCGGTCGGAGTCGCCGCCAGCGTGAGTTGCCCGGGCGCGGTACCGGCATGGGTGACCACATCCACCCGCAACGGCCCCGGCACGCTGGTCACCCGGCGCAAGATGATCGTGAGCTCCCGATCACCGAGCGACTGCGCGACCGAAATATCCGAACCGGAGGCGGCCGAATCCGCCGATACCGAACCCACCCCCATCGACACCAACAACGCGCACACCCCTGCGACCAGCAGAGTACGACCAACACCGCCGACAACAGCCACGCCCGTCATGGTAGGGATGCGCGCCCGCCAGAACATCACCCCCAGTGGGGATTTCGCCTCCCCCACCGGAGTGATGCCGCCCTGGACCAGCATCCGGATAATCCCCCAACTCACCGCCGAAACCACCGCTGGGTCACCTGCTGATTCAATAACCAGAATCGGGGTGCGCCCGCGCGGCGCAAGCCCAAGCGCTGACCGCTGCCCATGGACGACGGTGCTGTCGACCCGACAACGAATGGGGTGTCGCGGGCAGTGATCCCCCTCGGCGGACCGCCACGGGGGAACCCAGCCAGAAGTGGCTGCTCTGGCAGCGTGTTGGTCAGAGCAATCATGGGGCTTTGTGCGCTGCGGAACCGACGCCCCGGGCTCACCCGCGCACGGTTGTTCCGTATCACCCAGATCGCCCGGCATTCGAATCTGTGTGATCGAAACTCGTCGGCCGCGAGCAGGGTGGCGCAATGGCCACTCCGAGACCTATCCGCCCAGGTCAGAGGCAGCAGGGAGCGGCGCAATAACATCCGCTGATTTATGGCGCTCGCTAGCGCGCATTTGGGCGTCCGAGCGGCAGCTATCGTCGCTATCCATGCAGGTCAGCGAGAGAAAGGTGGCGGAGGTGGGAGCCGAGGCGACGCCCGTGCGACGGTTGCGGGCCGACCAGGCGCGCCGGATAGCCGACGTGCTGCGTCATCAGATACATGCGGGGGCGTTCGATGACGTGCTGCCGAGTGAACAGCAGTTGGTCGCGGAATACGACGCGTCGCGCAACACTGTCCGCGACGCGCTCGCGCTGCTCAAGGACGAAGGGTTGATCGATCGGGTGCCGAAGGTCGGCACCCGGGTCGCCCGGCGCAAATACGATCACGGGCTGGACGCACTGCTCGGGCTGCAGGAAACTCTCAAGGGCCACGGCACGGTGCGCAACGAGGTGCGCGCCGCCATGCATATCACCGCACCACCCGCCGTCGCGCGCAAACTCGGCCTCAATCCCGGTGAGCGCGTGGTCTATATCGAACGACTGCGTTATCTCGCCGACCTGCCGCTGAGCCTGGATCTGACCTACCTGGCACCCGATATCGGCACCGAGATCCTCGGCCACGATCTCGAGACCAACGACATCTTCGTACTCATCGAACAGATCAGCGGCGGACCGCTCGGCTCGGCCGACCTGGCGCTGGAAGCGATTACCGCCGACGCGCACACCGCCGCCACCCTGGAAGCACCCGAGGGCGCCGCGCTGCTGATGCTCGAACGGCTGACCCGGCTCGATGACGGCAGACCGGTGGATCTGGAGTACATCCGCATGCGCGGGGACCGAATCACCATGCGCGGCAGCCTGATCCGCAGCACATCCGAATGGAAGGTCATCTGATGGCACTGGCGAACCAACGCACCGACATTCCCGTGACCATCGACGAATCACTATGCATCCAAGGTTGCACGCTGTGCGTGGAGATCTGCCCGCTCGACTCGCTGGCCATCAATCCGGAAAACGGTAAGGCCTTCATGCACGTGGACGAGTGCTGGTACTGCGGCCCATGCGCCGCCCGGTGTCCCACGGGCGCCGTCACCGTCAATATGCCCTACCTGTTGCGCTGAACGATCCGGAAGTCCCATGAAGAAACGCCTCGCTCCCCTGCTGCTCGCCGTCGCACTCGCCGTGGTGGGCTGCTCCCTGCAGAGTTCCGACAGCACCCCCGCCGGAACCGTCAAGGTCGTCGTCGGCTACCAGTCCAAGACCATCAATACCGTCACCGCGGGGACTCTGCTGCGCGCCCAGGGTTATCTGGAACAGCGGCTACAGAAGATCACCGACAGCGGCGGCGCCAAGTACCAGGTGGAGTGGCAGGACTACGACACCGGTGCGCCCATCACCGCGCAGATGCTGGCCGAGAAGATCGATATCGGATCGATGGGCGATTATCCGCTGTTGATCAACGGATCTCGCACCCAGTCCAATGAGCGCGCGAAGACAGCGTTCGTGTCAGTGACCGGCTACAACCCCAAGGGTGCGCTCAATATGGTTGTGGTCCCGCAAGATTCGGCGGCGACCAGGGTCGACGACTTGGCCGGGCAGAAGATTTCGGCCAGCGTCGGCTCGGCCGGACACGGCACCCTGGTGCAGGCGCTCTCGCGGGCGGGCGTCGATCCGACCAAGGGCGTCGAGGTGCTCAACCAGCAGCCGCAGATCGGGGCGACCGCACTGGAATCGCACCAGGTCGGCGCGCTGGCACAGTTCGTGGCCTGGCCCGGGCTGCTGGTCTTCCAGAACAAGGCGAAATTGCTCTACGACGGTGCGGAACTGGGCGTGCCCACCTTCCACGGCGTGGTCGCGCGGCGCTCCTACACCGCCGATCACCCCGAGGTGCTGCAAGCCTTCCTCGCCGCCCAACTCGATGCCACGAAGTTCCTGAACGAGAAGCCGTTCGAAGCCGCCAAGATCGTCGCGGACGGTTCCGGATTGCCGCAGGAGGTCGTGTACCTCTACAACGGGCCCGGCGGAACGTCTTTCGATACCACCCTCAAGCCCAGTCTGATCGACGCGTTCAAAGGCGATGTGCAGTATCTGAAGTCGATCGGCGACTTCGCCGAACTCGATATCGATAAGTTCGTCGATCCCACGCCGCTGCGCAAAGCATTCGCCGACAACGGCGCGGGCGATTACGACCAAGCGGTGGCCTCCACTGTCAACCCGAGCCGTATAGCCGGCACCGACCTGGTTTGCGCGCGTCCGGTGAGCAACGCCGCGCAGGCCGGTGAGCTGTGGCTCGACGGCGCGGATCAACCGCAGCCAGCCGCCGATCCGACCTGCCTGCTGCGCGCGGTCCAGGCGGCCAAGGCACAGGGCAAGGCCATCCGCGCCGCCTATGTGCCCGATGCCGAACTCGGCACGCGCTGGTTCGCCGATAAGGCGGTGTGGCTGCGCGATGGTGCCAGTTTCCTGCCGTTCACGACACCGGCGGCCGCGCAGCGCTATCGGCAGGCGCACCCGGGCGCGACGGCGATCTCCTACGACCAGGCCGTCACGGAAGTGCGACCATGACCGCATCGCGCAGCGCCTCGATATTGACCGATGGCCGGGCAACGAGCGGGCGCACCGCGGACCCGGTCGGCCCAACCGCGACCGATGGTGATCAAACCGCCGAAGTACGTGGAAGTTCCGCATGGCGTACCCGGGCGCTCCAGGTGGCGTCGGTCGCGGCAGCGATCGGACTGTGGCAGCTGCTCACCGCCAATAATGTGCGGTGGTGGCTGCGCTTCGACACGCTGCCGACGGTCAACGAGATCATCCGCGAATTCGGCAAGCAGCTGCAGTCGGACCAGTTCTATGTCGATGTCGCGCAATCGCTGATCCGCATTCTCACCGGATTCGGCCTTGCGGCCGTGGTCGGTGTGGTCGCGGGCATCGGTCTCGGCCGCTCCGGGCTCTTCGCCGCGGTGTTCGGACCACTCACCGAATTGGCCCGGCCGATTCCGGCCATCGCGTTGGTGCCGGTGGCGATCCTGCTGTTCCCGAGCGACGAATCCGGCATCGTCTTCATCACCTTCATGGCATCGCTGTTCCCGGTGCTGGTCAGCACCCGGCACGCGGTGCGCGCACTGCCGACCATCTGGGAGGACGCACTGCGCACACTGGGCGCATCGCGCACCGATGTCCTTGTGCGAGTGGTATTCCCGGGCATCCTGCCCGGCGTCTTCAGCGGTCTGTCGGTGGGCATGGGCGTGGCATGGATCTGCCTCATCTCGGCCGAGATGATCTCCGGGCGACTCGGCATCGGCTACCGGACCTGGCAGGCCTACACCATCGTCGATTATCCGGCGGTATTCGTCGGCATGATCACCATCGGCATCCTCGGCTTCGGCACCTCCGGAATCGTGGAATTGGCCGGACGTCGAATCACCCGCTGGCTGCCGAGGGAGGTCGCCGAATGACCACGACAACCGCACCCGCTACCCCGACGACGACCGGGATGCGGTTGAGCCTGGACGGAATTCGCATCGCCTACGGCGGCAAAACGGTGCTCGAAAACCTCGAGCTGGCCATCACGCCCGGCGAAATCCTGGTCGTGGTCGGCAAATCCGGCTGCGGTAAGTCGACGCTGCTGCGGGCCATCGCCGGACTGCGCAAGCCGGACCAGGGCGTGATCCGCGCCGACAGCATCGCGGTGACCGGACCGTCCGCCGATCGGGCCCTGGTCTTCCAGGATGATGCGCTGCTGCCGTGGCGCACCGTGCGCCAGAACATCGAGCTCGCACTGCAGTTGCGCAAGGTACCGCGCACCGAACGCAAGGCGAGTACCCGGCATTGGGTGGAGGAGGTCGGGCTCACCGGCTACGGCGACTATCTTCCGCGCGACCTCTCCGGCGGCATGCGTCAGCGAGTTCAACTGGCACGTAGTCTCGCCGGATCGCCGCGCGCGGTGCTGATGGACGAACCGTTCGGCGCACTCGACACCCAAACCCGAACAACCATGCAGCGCCTGCTGATCGATACCTGGCGCGCTCACCCCACCACCGTCGTATTCGTCACCCATGACCTGGACGAGGCGCTACTGCTCGGCGACCGCATCGCGGTACTCGGCGGCGGCGTACTGCACACCGTGGTCGATGTGCCCGAACCGCGCACACCCGCGGACCGCCGGTCGGTGAAGGCCGAAATCCTGGAGAAGTTGTGAATATTCCCGAGCTATCCGACCGGATCCGGCTCGACTGCGATGTGCTCGTCATCGGCGGCGGCACCGCCGGGACCATGGCCGCACTGACCGCCGCCGAAGCAGGCGCCGATGTGCTGCTGCTGGAGAAGGCGCATGTGCGGCACTCCGGTGCGTTGGCCATGGGCATGGACGGGGTCAACAATGCGGTGATTCCGGGCAAGGCCGAGCCCGAGGACTACGTCGCCGAAATCACCAGAGCCAACGACGGAATCGTCAACCAACGCACCGTCTATCAGACCGCCACCCGCGGCTTCGCCATGGTGCAGCGACTGGAACGCTACGGCGTGAAGTTCGAGAAGGACGAGTACGGCGAGTACGCGGTGCGCCGGGTGCACCGCTCCGGGTCGTATGTGCTGCCCATGCCCGAGGGCAAGGATGTCAAGAAAGCACTGTATCGCGTACTGCGCCAACGCAAGATGCGCGAGAAGATCCGCATCGAGAACCGGCTCATGCCGGTGCGGGTGCTCACCGATGCTGGTCGCGCGGTCGGTGCGGCCGCATTGAATACGCGCACCGGCGAATTCGTGACGGTGGGCGCGAAGGCAGTTATTCTGGCGACCGGCCCGTCCGGCCGCTTGGGATTGCCCGCATCGGGTTATCTGTATGGCACCTATGAGAATCCGACCAATGCGGGCGACGGGTATTCGATGGCCTATCACGCCGGCGCGGAACTCAGCGGTATCGAATGCTTCCAGATCAATCCGCTCATCAAGGATTACAACGGTCCGGCCTGCGCCTATGTCGCCAATCCGTTCGGCGGGTACCAGGTGAACGCCAAGGGCGAACGCTTCGTCGACTCCGATTATTGGTCCGGACAGATGATGTCGGAGGTCAAGCGCGAGATCGAATCCGCGCGCGGCCCCATCTATCTCAAGGTGTCGCATCTGCCCGACGAGACGCTCACAACCCTCGAAGGCATTCTGCACACCACCGAACGCCCGACCCGCGGCACCTTCCACGCCAACCGCGGCCATGACTACCGCACCCACGATATCGAGATGCACATCTCCGAAATCGGTTTGTGCGGTGGACATTCCGCGTCCGGCGTGTGGGTCGACGAACATGCCCGCACCACCGTGCCCGGCCTCTATGCGGCCGGTGATCTGGCGTGCGTGCCGCACAACTACATGATCGGCGCTTTCGTATTCGGCGATCTAGCGGGCGGCCACGCCGCGACCACACTACCCGAAATCGCTGCGCCCGTTGAACTTCCGGAAGACCAGCTGGCGGAGGCCCACGAACTGATCTATCGACCGCTACATCAGCCCGACGGCCCGCCGCAGCCCCAGGTCGAGTACAAGCTGCGACGATTCGTGAACGACTATGTCGCGCCGCCGAAGACGGCCGCGAAACTGTCGATCGCGGTCGAGACCTTCGAGCGGATGCGCGGTGAGATCGCCGAAATCGGTGCCCGCACACCGCATGAGCTCATGCGCGCGGTCGAGGTTTCCTTCATCCGCGATTGCGCCGAAATGGCGGCGCGCAGTTCACTGACCCGCACCGAGTCACGGTGGGGTCTCTATCACGAACGTGCCGATCTGCCGCAGCGCGACGATACCGAGTGGCGTTATCACCTGAACCTGCGCAAGAACTCCGATGGCGCGATGGAATTCCTGAAGCGGCCGGTGGCGCCATATCTGGTATCGGTGCCCGGTCTCGATGACCTGCCCTCGACCGACACCACCGCGGTCCCGGTCGCGCAGCCGGAACTCATCGGTGGGCGCGCACCCGCCGACGCACCGCGCACCGTCCGCACATCGACCACACCACCGTCACCGCGACTGGTCAGCCTGCTCGCCCTGGATTCTCCTACAGTGCCGGACCTTTCGACCTATCTGTCCGATGCCGACGCCGGTGTTCGGGTGGCGGCACTGTCGGTCCTGACCGAGAACACCCCCGAGGGATTCACGTCGGTATTGATCGGCGCGCTCGACGATGACGCGGCATCCGTTCGCACGGCTGCCGCGGCCAGCCTGCGCGAACTCGTTGAGGTGCTTCCCGATTCGACCGGTCTCGCCGATCGACTCCACTCCCCCGATCCCGTCGTCCGGGCGACCGTCGTGGATCTGCTGCGCGCGCTGCGAGCCGGATACGCAGCGCAATTCGTTGCGGCGCTGACTGATTCGGATCATCGGGTGCGCATCGAGGCCGTGCGGGCGCTGGTGTCGCTCGATGACTGGCGGGCCGTTTCCGCCGCGGCGACCGATGAAAACCGCGAAGTACGCATTGCCGTCGCGCACGGGTTGTCGGCGATCGGCGGTCAGGGCACCGAAACCGCGCACGCCTTGGCCGAGGATCCGGATCCGCTCGTGCGTGCCGCCGCATTGGCCGCCTTCGCGAGTCTCGGTGTGACACAAGATGACACCCCGCTACTTGTCGGCGCGCTCGCACACTCGGCCTGGCAGGTCCGGGTGGGTGCGGCGCGGGGTCTCGCGGGCGCGGCCCCCGATCTCGGCGTCATCCCGCTTTCCGAAGCGTTGCATGATCCGCACCTCGACGTGCGCAAGGCGGCAGTGTTGTCGCTTGCCACTTGGCCGCACAGCGGGGCGGCGCATGATGCGCTGAAGCTCGCGATCGATGACACCGATGCGGATGTGCGCGCCTATGCACGCCGTGCGTTGGACAGTGCACACCCTCTGTCGTAGCCGCATATCGCTTGTGCGCTATGCGTCATCGCAACCGGGGTGCGACACTGCGCCGCTGCCCGACGGAACTGCGCGGCAGCGTCCTACTCAGGCCGCATCACCGCGGATTCCGGTCTGCCGCAGCGGTCGACCACACCCGCCTTGCTGAGTCGAAATCGATTTATGCGCAGCGGAATTGGAAGCTTGCGAGCGGCGTCGCGCCGGGTGCCACGTCGACCTGGACGTAGGCGATGCTCGCCAGCTCACAACCGGAGGGCACGGAGGTAACCTGCGCCTGGTAGCAGCCGTTCGGGAAGGCCTGCGTCGCGGTTCCATCGCCACCGGTTGTCAAGGTGGCAAGCACCGGGCCGGCGGCGCATGTGGTTATGCCGACCCCGACACCCGTCACCGGCAGTTGATCGGTGCCGGTGCTCGCCTGCACCTTCAGCGGACCGTCGCTCGGCGCCTGAGCACCGGCAGCGCCAGCGGGCAGCAGCATCGCCACCAGTGCGGCACCGAGTACGGACGTGACAAGCAGCGTGTTGCGCAAGCGGGTCTCCTTCGGCGGATGTGAGCGGATCCGGGCGATCACCCCCGCCACCGTATTCCAAACCGACCGGCACGGCCACGACCCGAAGCAGCCAGTCGCGCCGAGGATCAGGCGGGATCCGCGATAACCACCACGCCACTCGGCGCACCGACCAGCGAAACCGTCCGCGCGGCAGCATCATCCACGTGCACGCGCGGATGATCGGGCAGCTCGGATTCGTAGTACGTACCCGGACCATAGAATTGGCCGTACTTGACGACCACACCGCCGATATCGAGTACCGCGGCCTCATGTTCCTGGATGACGGCACCGCGACCGGCTGGCGGCTCCCACGCAATGCTCTGGGCGACAAAGCGTTTCGAGCCCGCAGCCTGCGCGGCGGCGATCAGATTGCGAGTGCCCTCGGAACGGATGCGCGCATTCGCACCGGCGAGTTCCGGGAGCAGCGCGGCATCGTCGGGGAGATCGGTGAGCTGATGCATCAACAGATCGGGCCCGAAGGCTACGACCGCGGCGATGAGCGCGTCGAGGTCGTACACATCGCAGACCACCGGTTCCGCACCGGCGGCACGCACCTGATCGGCCTTGGCCGCAGACCGGGTCATTCCCGCAACCTCGTGTCCGGCCTCGAGCAGCAAGGGCAATAACCGCGTTCCGATGACGCCGGTCGCGCCGGCCAGATAGATCCGCACCCGACCCACCCTAATTCCCCGGACCGAAGTGGGGAACGCCGCGTCGTTGCTGGTCGTATGCTCTTGCCCAGCGGCATCGAGGGAGATGGAGGATCCATGGCGGATCGGGAAGTGCTGACCTGGGAACTATTCGGGACGGCGAGCCGCGAGCTCGCCACCGAAATCGCCAAAGACGGGTTCGAACCGGATCTGATCCTCTCGATCGCGCGTGGTGGCCTATTCGTCGCCGGGGCGCTCGGTTACGCACTGGACGTGAAGAACCTGCACGTGATGAATGTCGAGTTCTACACCGGTATCGATCAGCGCCTCGATCTCCCGGTCATGCTGCCGCCGGTCCCGCAGGCGGTCGATCTGGCCGGCGCGACGGTCCTGATCGCCGACGATGTGGCCGATACCGGCGCCACCCTCAAACTCGTGCGCGACTTCTGCATCGATCATGTCGCCGAGGTGCGCTGCGCGGTCGTGTACCAGAAACCGCATTCCGAGGTCGATTGCGAATACGTCTGGCGGCGCACCGACCGCTGGATCAACTTCCCCTGGTCCACCGAACCGCCGGTGGTCGATCGGCAGGCCCAGGTACTCGACGCCTGAACCGCACGACTCGGCGCGCGGCTCAGGCGGACGGTGATTACCGGCCGGCCGGATCGCAGAAGTCGATGTCGAGATCGAGTGACCGTTGAGGACGGCCACCCGGAGGCGGAGCCATTGAGGCACGGCGGTTCAGGTCGGTGTCGGCTGCGGTTCGGTGGTTCGTTTCGCGCGAGCGAAGCGGCGCATGATGGGCAGATCCACCCAGTGGTACAGCACCGCAGCGATGGTGGTCGAGACGATCAGGCTCAATATTGCGAATCCGGCCCAGCCGAGGATGCCGAACTGTTTGCCGCCGATGAGATTCCGGGTGATCAGCACCATTACTGGGAATTGGATCAGGTAGAAGGCGTAGGAGACGTTGCCCAGCCATATCATGCGCGGATGGGCGTTGAGACCGCGAATTCCGTGCAGATCGCGTGCGGCGAGGGTGGCCACCACCGCTGTCATCGGTGCGAGCATCAGCACCGACATCTTGTAGTTGACCGGTACCAGCCAGGTCGCCGCGTACGCACCGACCAGCGCCAGCAGGGGCGGCGTGAGACATGTGTCGCGCCAACGTTCTTCGAGCACCATGCGGGCCGCCAGGACGCCGAGGAAGAACTCCGGCAGCCGGGAGAGCGGAAAATTGTAGCTCAACCAGTACGACAGCGAAACCGGGATATCGGGTTGGGTGAACCAGCGCGGATCGGCGTGCAGTTCGAAGAACGGGGAGGCCTCACCCGGAAGCAGCCGTGGCGCAAAGGTATTGGTGATCCCCTTCGGACCGGGCACCCACAGGTAGTAGGCGGTGTGCAGGGCGATGATGGCGAGCATCAACAGCCCCGCGGCCAGCAGCAGCCGCCGGGTGGGGATCCGCATGATCAGCGGAAGCAGCAGTGGAAAGCTCAGGTAGAACAGCATTTCCGAGGCCAGTGACCAGGCGGGCACATTCAATCCGCCCACGGTGGTCCATTTCGGTACCCAGGTGTGCACGAGCAGCAGATTCGGCATCCACACGACCAGCCGTGACAGCGGCACACTCGCCACCACCACAAAGGCCAGCGCGGCCAGCAGATGCATGGGATAGATCTTGAGCACTCGCCGCCGATAGAAGCCGCGCACCGACATTCCGGGCCGGAACGACCAGTAGATGATGAATCCGGATAGCACGAAGAAGAAGGTGACCCCCGCCGCCCCAGCTGCATGGGTACCCACCAGTGGATCTGCGCGAATAGCTCGGACTTCTGGAACGGGTAGACCGGCAGGAAAACCAAGGCGTGCAACACGAATACCGCGAACGCCGCCCACCACCGGACGCCGGTCAGCGACGGCAGCGCGGGCCGACTCGGCTCCGCGGAAAACACTGTCTATTCGATCGGTGCCGACAGCGGCAATCTGCATGTCGTACTCACCAACGGCCAAGTGGCCGTGTGGTTCGGAGCGTGCGCCGCGGCGCGAGATGTTCAGATACTGCGGTCACTATCTCACGTCCGATCGAACGTGCTGAGGGATCGGCTGAATGATGCGTGGCGGGCCGGGGCTGGATGGCGATCGGGTTGCGACCCAACGTTTTCCCGGATCGACCAGTTGATGTCAGCGTCACCTCGGGCGAAGTGATGTCGTGGGACAGTTGGCCAGGGGAACCGGGGCAGCTGTCATTTGCTGGTGCAGAAGGGATTAAGGCATGTCAGTGCAACGGCAAGTCGCGATTGCGCGCGACGGTGGGCGCATCCGTCCGCTCGGGCCGTTCGGGGCCGCGGCGATCACCCTGATCGCAGGGGCGGTCGTCATGTTGTTCGTCAGCGCGATCATCGACTGGGTAACCCTCGCGGACTTCGAGAGAAGCTGGGACCAACCGCAACACATGCGCAAGGAATGGCAGTCCAGCACCTGGGCCGGCAGCATTGCGTCGTGGTTGCTGCTGTGCGCGGGAATCGTTGTCATCGTGTGGCTATGGCGCGCGCGTCGCAATGTCGAGATGCTGTGCGCCGCACGGCATCGACTGTCGATCGGCTGGGTGATCGGCGGCTGGTTCTGTCCCGTGGTCAACCTCTGGTTCCCACACATGGTCATCGCCGATGTATTGCGCGCGAGCGACCCACGAACCCCCGCCGACGCACCGGTACTGCGTGGCCGTCCGGCAGGGCCGTTGGTCACCGCGTGGTGGCTGTCCTTCCTGGTCGGCTGGGCACTCACGGTCGTGACGATCCGATTGAGCGCACCGGAGCCGAGAGGAAAAACAACCGGCGAGTACTTCGTGTACGGGGTCGGCCCCGCGGGCGGATGGGGCCTGATCGCGGTGGAGCTGATCCAAACCGGTGTGCTGGCGGTCGCGGCAATCTGCCTGGGGACCATAATCATCCAAATCCAGCGCTGGCAGGAGATCCGCGCGAGTTACCTGGACGGTCGGCCCGGCACCGGGTCGGCGCCGACACCACGCACCCCGTCATCACCGACGCCGTGGACCCGCCCGGCGGGCACCGCTGCCGCATCTGCCTCGACGGCGGCCACCGAGGAACCCCGACCAACTCCTGACCCAGTGCCGCCAGCCGAATCGAGCACATCCTTCACCGAGCCGTCCGTGCAACCCGGCCCGCACACCCTGCCTATGCGCGACACCGATCCCTCGACGATCGGCCCGTACACACTCTTCGGCCGACTCGGCTCCGACTCCGTCGGCGATATCTACCTGGGTCGCGCAGCCGACGCGACCGAGGTCGTCATCCGGGCCATGCACCCCCACCACGCCGCCGACCGCATGGAGCTTGCTCGCGCGTTCGCCGCGGCCCGGACCGTGCACAGCGACTTCACACCGGTCGTGTCGGCCGCCGACGCCGATGCGCCGCGGCCATGGATTGCGACCGAATACGTTGCCGGACCCTCGCTGCGCGACCTGATCGCCGAACGCGGGCCGCTACCGCCACTGGGTGTCGAGGGCATCGCCGCAGGTGTCGCGCACGCCTTGTCCGCCCTCCACGACGCAGGTCTCGTGCACGGTGCTCTCACCCCATCGTCGGTCATCATCACCGAAGCCGGGCTCCGTGTCGTCGATTTCGGTGTCCCCACGCAGCCCGAGCCGTCGGTATTCACAGCACCGGAACAACTCGCCGCTGTACCGACGGGGCCAGCATCGGACATGTTCTCCCTGGGCGGCGTGCTGGCATTCGCGCTGACCGGCCGCGCGCCGTTCGGAGACGCGGATGCCGCGACGCTGCTGCACCGCATCGCCACGCAGCGACCAGACCTCACCGGCATACCCGAAACCCGACTGCGCTTCGTCATCACCGGCTGCCTCGCCGAACAACCCGATGCCCGCCTCACCACGGCGCAGGTACTCGCGCACCTCGAACCCGTAGCGCCACCGCATCCGGCACCGTCCGCACGGACACCCGTTCCCGCACCGCCGCCGGGTGCGTTGACGTCGTCCGCGGCTGCGCCCACAATGTCGCCGCGTGATGAGGATCCCTCGGCGAGCGGCGCCACCGTGTCACCGCCGCTCGCACAGCAGATACCGACACGGTCGGCGAACGTCGTCGAGCGGCCGGGGCATGACAAGCTCGACGCGGGCGCAATAGTCGTGATCGTCCTCGCGTTGGTCATCGTGGTCGCCGTGATCGTGGCAGCGATCCTTACCTCCCTAGGGTCCAGCCGCAGCGATGCTCCTGCGGGCAGGGCACGGCCCGGAACGCCGACGACGATCGCGCTTCCGGCGCAGCTGCAATCTGTCGACAATATGGCGGTCGACGGTGCCGGTGATATGTGGTTCTTCGACTCACGCAGCTTTTCCCAAGGTGTTGGATCGGGAGTCTGGAAAAGGTCCGCGGCCACCGGCGCCGCGGCCACGGTCCCCGGCATCGGGCCGTCCGGCCTCCTCTCGCTCACGGCCACGGACGCCGGTGATCTTTATGTCGGCGCGAGCAGTAACGAGTTGTTCTTGGGCCCGCAGCCGTCGACGTTCGACGGAATCCTGAAGGTATCGGCCGCCTCCGCCACACCGATCCCGGTTCCTACCGGCCACGACGTGTATCCCCGTTCGATAGCGGTGAGCAACACGGGTGACATCTACATCGCAGGCGGTGGACGATCGCTGAAGAAGCTGCCTGCAGGGTCGAATTCTGTTATCGTGCAGCCGTTTCCGGGCCCCGAGGAGATCAGCGAGGTTGCGGTCAACAATGTCGGAGACATCGTCGTCGTCGACAAAAAGAACTGGAACGCGAACACCACATGGAAACTTGCCGCCGGCACGTCTGTGCCGGTGCGGATCGACGCGGTCCCCGGAAAGGTCGCCGACATCGCCATCAGCGACAGCGGCGATCTCTACGTTGTTCCCGAGTCCAGCGTGAAACCGCAGATTCTTCGTTTTCCGTCGGGGTCCGGCGCCCCCGAGGCGCTTTCCACGCCGCTTTCGCCCGAGGCTGTGGAGGTGACGAGGTCCGGCGATGTGTACGTGCTCGGCGCGAGCGGCGCAACGACTTCCGTGCTGAGGATGCCCGGGCAGTCGGCCCCGGTCTCGTCCAAGAAGAACGCGCGGTCGACGACATCCACGACGAGTACGCCATCGGCACCTCGCATCGAGACGCCCCCCGCGAACATCAACCAGACGGTGTCGGCACCCGAACGCGGTGTGGCGTACGAAGTTCCGGCTGACTGGACGGTTGAGTCCACATCCGTCATCGGCGGCGTGGAGAGCTCTCGGGGACGGCTCACCGGCAAGGGATATGCCCACTTCAAGCGGGCCACCTGCGAGACCTCGGGAGGGCCCGCATCGTGGATTTCGCGCTCCAAAGACATCTCGGATCCGGCCGCTGCCGCCGTCGATTTCGGTCGTTCGGGTGCCCAAGGTGGGTGGGACGATACCAAAGACGCCAGGCCCGGCCCCGCCGTGCCGTTGACCACTGCGGGTGGCGGTATCGCCGGGTGGATGGTCGAGACCACCGGCACGACCCGCCCACTCGAGCCCTGCGGCGGCTCGCGATATTCGGTGTACACGTTCGGGTTCACCAGTGGCAACGAGACATTGGTCGCGGTGATCGTCTCCGATCGCGGCGTGCCGGGTGCCATCGATATCGAGTCGGCCAAGAAGATTTTCACGACCCTCCGCCGACTGTAGACTCGCGCCGACTTTCTGTGTCCGCGCGGTCGGCAGGCCCGAGTTACTCGACGCCTGAACTCGGCGCGCGACTCAGGGCGGACGGTGCTTACCGGCCGGATCGCTCGGCAACGGCGGCGTCGAGGCGGGCGCCGAGCGCGTTGACCTGGTCGCGCAGCCGGATGAGATGCTCGATCGGATAGCCGACCTCCGCCATGACCGCCTCGATCATCTGCCGGGCCTGCGGTTGCAGTGCGCGTCCGGCTTCGGTGGCGCGTAGTTCGACGGCACGGCGGTCGTTGGCACTCCGGACGCTCTCGACCAAACCATGTGCCTGAAGTCGCTGGATGAGCGGTGAGACCGTGCCGTAGTCCAGCTGCAGCTGTTCGCCGAGTTCCTTCATGGTCATCGCGGGCCGCCCCCACAACGCCAGCAGGGCCAGGTACTGCGGATAGGTAACACCCATCCCCTCGAGAAACGGCCGGTATGCCGCGGTCATCGATCGGGATGTGGAATACAGAGCAAAGCACAGCTGTGATGCGAGCGAGAGCAGGTCGGCATCGGATCCCCCCACGGCTGCGGTAGCACCATCGGACCCCGCTTCCGCTCCGACACGCACCACTGGTGTGGGATGCGCTTCTTCGGGCATTAGGACACTCTAACGCAGCGGATTCGCTCCATAAGTTGTGCTGTTGCGGAGTGACGGCACGGGAAGCGAACGGTAGCGATGACCCCCGATTTTCTGACATCTGTTCTACCGGGCAATGCTGAGACGAGCGCGCCGCATGGTGACGGCCAGGACCGTCCGGTTACCGAACTGTTCCGCGCGGCCCCGGTGCCGAAGCTGCAGTGGCGGTGCGGCATCCGCCGGGTCGACGTCAACGGCCGGGTCTCGGTGCAGGATGTGATGTCGCGTCCAGGGTGGACGCCGCACACCGCGCTCGCCTGGAGGATCTGTTCGGACATGCTGGTGATGCCCGCCTCACGCAACATAGATGCCAAATGTCATGACAATTGGGCGGCGCTCATCGCCGCATGGCGCGCCGGCTATCGCCGGGACAGTTGCGGCGGCGAAGCGGCAAGAGGATCCGCGGTTCGACCGCCCGATCTTGGCCCTATCCGCGCTGCTCTCGCTCGTAATAGGCTTCGGTCTGTGGTTCAGGCCCGCACGGAAATGGACTTTGTATCGAGGTAGGCGCCGATACCCTCCGGTCCGAATTCGCGGCCGATGCCGCTGTTCTTCACACCGCCGAAGGGCGCGGCAGGGTCCATGGTGTAGGGCTGGTTGATGCCGAGGGTGCCGGAACGGATGCGCAGGGCGACGGCTGAACCGCGATCGATATCGGCGGTCCACACGGAGCCGGACAGCCCGTACTCGGTGGCATCGGCGATCTCCACGGCGTGGTCGTCGTCGGTGTAGGTCAGCACACTCAGAACCGGTCCGAAGACTTCCTCCCTGGCGATCCGCATCGAACTATCGACATCGGCGAAGACGGTCGGCCGGATATACCAGCCGCGATCGACCGTATCCGGCAGCGCGGTGCCGCCGGTGAGCAGGCGCGCGCCCTGGTGCTGTGCGTTTTCGATATAGCCGCGGACACGGTGTTGCTGCCGTTGCGAGACCATCGGGCCCACCCGGGTCGCGGGATCGAAAGGGTCACCGACGGTGAGGTTTTCGACCTTGTCGACCAGGGCGTCGAGAAATGCGGAGCTGCGGTGCCGTGGCAGCAGTATCCGGGTCTGGGCCACGCAGGCCTGGCCGCTGTTCATCAGTCCGGCGACGAGCATGCCTTCGGCGACATCGTCGGGATCGGCGTCGTCGAGTACCACGGCGGCAGATTTGCCGCCGAGTTCGAGGCTGACCCTGCGCAGCGCGGCCCCGCATGTTTCGGCCACCTGTCGTCCGGCGGCGGTGGAGCCGGTGAAGGACACCTTGTCCACACCCGGGTGCGCGACGAGGTGACGGCCGGTGTCCTGGTCGCCGGGCAGAATGCTGACGACACCCGGTGGCAGGCCGAGTTCGTCGAGTAATTCGGCCATGAGGTAGGCGTCCAGCGGTGTCTCCGGCGAGGGTTTGAGCACGATCGTGCAGCCTGCCAGGAGGGCGGGAATCAACTTGGCGACGATGAGGAACATCGGCATATTCCAGGGGATGATCGCGGCCACCACACCGACGGGTTCGTGGACGACGAGGACATCGCCACCGATGAATCCGGATCGCGTCTGCTGCCACGGATAGTTCTCGGCGATATCCGCGAAGGCGCGCATCATGACGCCGGGAAGCCGGGCGTGCGCCGATCGGGCGAAGGTGATCGGCGCACCCATCTCGATGGTGATCAGCTGGGCGAGTTCATCTTCACGCGTGGTGTAGCGCTCGGCCAGCCGCCGAACCAGCGCGATCCGCTCGCTCGGATCAGTGCGCGGCCAGGGGCCCTCGTCGAAGGCCGTGCGGGCCGCGGACACAGCCCGATCGACATCCGTCGGCGTCGCGGCGGGGACACGGGCGACCACCCGCTCCGAATGCGGCGAGATCACCTCTATCGTGTCGGCGGTGGCCGGCCTCACCCACCGCCCGCCGATGAACAAATGCTCGTGTGTGGCCATGCGTATGCCTCGTGCTGGATCGTCTCGGCTACTCACAGTGTTGGTGCGGTGATGTCGCGGTAGAAGCGGACAATCGGCGGCGGGTCGACACATAGACCAACGGGCGGCGAGAACCCTCCTGCTTTAGTGGTCTCGGCAAGTCGTTCCTGCACGGCCGCGATGTCGTCGGCTTCGATCTCGTAGACCGCTACGAACGGGCCCTCGGTGATGGGGGCGAACCGTCGAGCGGAGACGATCCCATCGAGTCCCAGCATTTCCTTCATGTGGGTCTCGTCATACCAACGGTTGAATGCCGCAGCGTCTTCGGGGGAGTTGGGCCGGGATTCGACGTAGAGGATTCCCTTGACCATGTGTTGCCTCCTGGTAGGTGTAGCGCTCAGCTGTTCTTGTGGATGTGGCCGTCCTTCATGACGAACCGCACGTCTTCGATGACGGAGATGTCGGCGGTCGGGTCGCCGGGTACCGCGATGATGTCGGCCAGCAGCCCCGGTGCCAGACGCCCACGGTCCTCGACGCCGATGAGTTCGGCGCTGGTGACCGTCGCCGCGCGCAATGCCTGCGCCGGTGTCATGCCGCGGTCGACCAGCGCCCAGAGTTCTTTGGCGTTGTGGCCGTGCGGGATAGCGGGTGCGTCCGTGCCGCAGGCGATCTTGACCCCGGCGTGGATAGCCCTGCGTAGGGTTTCGCGAGCGCGGGGGAAGACCTCGGCGGCTTTCTTCTGCAGTGCCGGTGCAGCTTTGGAGACATCGAGGCCTTCGGACAGGTAGCTCGTCGGTACGAGGTACGTACCGTGTTCGACCATCATGGCGATGGTGTCGTCGGTGGCAAGTGAGCCGTGTTCGATGCAGTCGACTCCGGCGCGGATGCAGGCACGAATTCCGGCATCACCGTGCGCGTGCGCGGCGACCCGAACCCCGGCACGGTGGGCTTCGTCGACGATCGCGACCAGTTCCTCATCCGAGTACTGCTGAGCCCCCGCCACTGTGCCGTGCGACATCACCCCGCCGGATGCGGAGATCTTGATGACCTCCGCGCCGTATTTGATCTGGTACCGGACCGATTCGCGGACCTGCGGAACCCCGTTGGCACGACCCTCCTCGACACTGAGCGGCATGATGTGCGGGGCGAGGCGTTGGAACATGGTCGGGTCGAGATGACCTCCGGTGGGGGTGATCGCGTGTCCTGCGGCGACGATGCGCGGCCCCGCGATCCAGCCCTGTTCGATGGCGCGGCCGAGGTCCACATCGAGCAGGTAGCCACCGGTCTTTACCATCAGACCGAGGTTGCGGACCGTGGTGAATCCGGCGTGCAAGGTGGTGCCTGCGTTCACCGTGGCCCGCAAGGTGCGATACACCGGATCGTCCTGCACGCCGTGCATCGGGTTCGGCAGCCCCGAGGGGTTGTCCGGGCCGCCGATGAGCAGGTTGACCTCCATATCCATCAACCCGGGCAGCAGCGTGAGCTCACCCAGGTCGATGACTTGCGCGCCGGCGGGCAGCTCGGGCGGGTCGATCGCGGCGATGCGGTTGCCCTCGACGACGATCACCGCCGAGGTATGCCGCTGCCCGGTCTCGACGTCGACCCAGGCCGCGGCCCGCAGCACGATCACCTGATCGTTCACAGGCCGGGCTCGATCACGCAGGTCAGCGATGCCGACCCGGTGTCGGGTATGCGTGGTTGCCTCCACACTTCGACCGGGAAGGACACCTGGATCATCGAATACAGCAGGTACATCAGGTTTTTGGCGTCTTCGGGTATATCGTCGATCGTGAATTTGTCGCAGTAGGCGAGCGCGTCCTCGGCGCGCGGGGTGATGGCGTCGTAGAACCGCTGCATATCGTCCATCGAACTGTCCAGGCGGCGGCGGTAGCGTTTGGTTTCGGTGGGCAGGCACCACAGTGCCGCATACGGTTCCAGGTCGGCGAATTCGCCGGGCAACAGGGTTTCGCTCATCGCAGGGCCTCCGCACGCTCGCGTTCGTAATCGCCGACCCAGTCGGCGGCGACCTTGTGCAGGTGCCGCAACAGGATCTCCTGATCGTTGAGTTGGAATGTCGTGACCGCACGGGATTCGAGCATGAGCTGCGTCGCCTCCAGCGTCGAAGAGTCCTGCAGCCCATACTCTTTGAAGGTGACTGCGGCCATTTCGTGCGCGACCCGATCGCGTGGGGTGCGGGCGGGCGGGAAGTACAGGTTGCCTTCGAAAATGTGGGAGTTGTAGGACGTCGGCCAGTAGTGATAGGTCAGATACCAGCCGCCGGACCAGATGAGAATGACGAAGTTCGGCCACAGCTGGAAGGAGTCCAGGCCCCACGGGTCGCAGCCCGCCGGATTGAGCCCTTCGGGCATCGGGCCCAGATCCGGGACGTCCCACGGCCCGAACAGACCGCTGCGGGTGATGTCCTCCATGGGTTTACGCATGGTCGGATCGAGTTCCCAGGTGACCACACCGGAGGTGCTGACGAGCCGGTGCGGTCCGTCGAGTTGGTAGTGCGGCGCCTCGAAACCGGCCCGCTGCGCGGCGACGGAGAAGTTGTCCGGAGTCTGCTTTCCGTGCAGAACGGGTGCGTGATAGAACTCCTGGAAAGCGTCCATGTACAGCTTCCAGTTCGCTCCGACCTCGGACCGGTACGAATAGCGCTCCGTGAGCCGATCGAACGGGTAGCCCTCCAGACCGGCCACCATCGGGCCCAGGAATTCTCGCAAACTCTGACGCGGCTCGGCGGCGAGGTTGACGAAGATTAATCCGGACCAGACCTCGCAGTGCACTTTCGCTAGGCCCAGATTTGCCTTGTCGAGGTCGAAAAACTCCTCTTCCTGCTGCACGAAGGCCAGTGCACCGTCGAGTCCGTAGCGCCAGCCGTGGTATTTGCAGGTGAACTGGCGACAGGTACCGGAGGTTTCCTCGCGCGGGATTTCGTTCCACACGAGTTTGTTGCCGCGGTGGCGGCAGATGTTGTGGAAGGCGTTGATACCGCCGTCACGGTCGCGCACGATGATCACCGAGGTGTGCGCGGCATGGATCTCCTTGGTGAAGTAGCTTCCAGTGCGCGGAAGTTGTTCTACGCGGCCGACATTGAGCCAGGCGCGTTTGAAGATCGCCTCGCGTTCGAGTTCGAAGAACTCCGGCGAGATCGAGTCCTCGTACGACATCGGTTCGATGCCGAGCTCGGGATAGTGCTGCGTCCAGCTGCCCTCGGCGGGCTTGGGCCAACGAGGCATTGGGTTGACTCCTGAAATGGTCTGCGGAAGGGGGTTATTCGATCGGTTCTTCACCGAGTACGGTGGTGCGCAGCATCTCTCGCGGTGAGTCCTGCGGATACGGGGCCGCACGGTGGATGACGCCCCGGTTGTCCCAGATCACGGTGTCACCGACCGACCACTCGTGCCGGTAGACGCGCTCGGGTGCGGTGCAGCGACGCAGCAGACCGTCCAGCAACGCGCGGCTCTCGTTCGGGGGCAAGCCTATGACGTGGTCGGTCGACGCCCCGAGTACCAGTGAGCGACGTCCGGATTTGTGGGTCCAGATCAACGGGTGTTGCTTGGTCGGTCGGCGTCGCCACACGGCGAGTTGTTCCGGTGTCGGATCCGCGGTCACACCCCGCTGCGACGCCTCGAGCGAATGCACAACCCGCAACGGCGCGAGAAACTTCTGTTCCGCGGCACTCAGATTGTCGAAAGCCTTGTAGGTGCTGGCGAATTCGGTTTCTCCGCCGCTGGCCGCGACGGCCTTGGCGGTGAGCATGGTCGCCATCTGGGGGTAGGCATCGTCCTCTGGAGTGCAACCGTCGATATGCCAGTCGAAGGTCGCACGCAGATAGCTCGCCGAGGAATTCTTTGTCGTGTCGAGGCTGACCCGGTATATACCCTCGACCGGATGATGCCCGGGTGAGGTATCGACCTCACCCAGTTTGCGGCAGAACGCCACCTGCGTCTCGGGATCCAGATGCAGGTCGCGGAATACCAGGACACCGTGCTGCTCCAGGATATTGAGGATTGTGTCAGGCAGGGACGGGTCGGTGAGTAACGTCCGCGGATCGACGCCGTGGACTTCCGCGCCGACATCGTGGCTGAGTTCGTCGATAGTGATCGTCATGAGGGTGTGGTCCTTCCGGCCATTGCCCGCTCACGGCGCTGTGGCCGAGTTGGAGAAACAAGTCAGGGCCAGGGTTCGGCAACGCGTTCGAGTTCGGCGTCAGCGCTGTCGACGGGTTTGGGCTGCTTGAAGATCTCGATCGCCATCGCGACGGTCACCAGCGAATACACCATCCGCAGTAGTTGGATCGCATCGTCGGGCAGGTCGTCGAGCGGAAATTTGTCGCAGTAGGTGATCGCGTCGTCCACCCGGGGAAAACACGCGTCGTAGAAGGCCTGCATCTCGGCCATCGACTTGTTCAGACGCTGCTTGTATCGTTCGGATTCGACTGGCAGACACCAGATTCGCGCGAAGGGCTCGAGATCGGCGAAGGCCGGTGGCAGCAGTGTGGTTGTCATCGCGCACTCACCTGCGCCAAGTCGGTGCGGTACTCGTCGACCCAGTCCGCGACGGCCTTGTGGAAATGGCGCACGAGAATCTCCTGGTCGTTGACGGGGAAATGCGTCATCCCCACGGTCCGGTAGGCCGATTCCAAAGCTGTCTGCGTGCCGGTGAGCATGCCCGCGTCCTGGAGCGCGAATTCCTTGAACACCACCGAGGCGACTTCGTGCTCGACCCGCTCGCGAACCGTGCGCGCAGGCTGGAAGCAGAGCACGCCCTCGAAGCGGTGGCTGTTGTAGGAGGTGGGCCAATACCGGTACAGCAGATACCAGCCGCGGTAGATGAGAATCTCGATATTGGGGAAGATCTGGAAGTTATCGATACCCCACGGATCGATCCGGCCGGGATTCAATCCCTTCGGCATCGGACCCAGATCGGGGGATTCCCACGGCCCCACCAGGCCGCTTCGAGTGACCCGCTCGATCGGATACATGAACTCCGCGGGCATCGTCCAGCGTCGCGCGCCGCCGGTCGACACCATCCGGTGCGGGCCGTCGACCTGGAAATGCGCGCACTCGAAACCCTTTCCCGGGGTTCGCACCGCACTGGGCACCTGCTGGGAGTGCAGGCCGGGAACGTGGTAGTACTCCTGGAACGCGTCGGCGAACAGTTTCCAGTTACTCTGATTGTCCGCCTTGAATTCGTACCATTCGGTCATCTTGTCGAACGGGTAACCATCCAGATCGGTGATCATCGGGCCGAGGAATTCCCGCAGCGTCTGTCGCGGCTCGGCATCGAGGTTGACGAAGATGAACCCCGCCCACACCTCGCAATGCACCGGCGCGAGCCCGAGATCCTTCTTGTCCAGGTCGAAGAACTCACCCTCCTGCTGCACGAAGGCGAGCGACCCGTCGAGTCCGTAGCGCCAGCCGTGATATTTACAGGTGAACTGCCGACACGTGCCCGACGTTTCTTCCCAGGGGAATTCGTTCCACACGAGTTTGTTGCCGCGATGTCGGCACACATTGTGCAGCGCACGGATACTCCCGTCGCGGTCACGCACAACGATGATCGACGTGCGGGCAACATCGAGTTCCTTGGTGAAATAGCTACCGGTGCGGGGCAACTGCTCGATCCGGCCGACATTGAGCCAGGCACGTTTGAAGATCGCCTCGCGCTCGAGTTCGAAGAATTCGGGCGAGACCGAGTCCTCGAACGACATCATGCCGGTCCCCAGCTCCGGATAGTGCTGGGTCCAGCTGCCTTCGGCAGGCTTGGGCCAAAGGCGCTGGGGCGCCGGTTCGCTGACGAGTTCACTCACGACTGCACCTCGCTGGCGCTCGGCTCCGTCGTGCGCGAAAGCGCGCTGTGTTGATGGTTCGCTCGCTGACGCTCGCTCACGGTTGTTCCTCCATTTCCGGGAGTTCGGACGGTCGTGGCCGGTCGATTTCCGGGTCCGGTTGCAGGGCAACGCTGTTGAACACCATCGCCAGGCACAGGTACGAGCCGGCGACGAACAGCAATTCGATCAGCTGACGTTCATCGAAATGGCGCGCCAGCTCGGTCCAGGTGCGGTCGGTGACGCAGTGGCGTTCCAACAGCTCGTCGGTCGTGGTCAGCAGCAGCCGTTGCACAGGTGACCACCCCGGTGCGGCCGGGCCGTGACGCACTGCCCTGATCTGGTGCTCGTCGAGCCCCAGACCGGCGGCCATCCGAGCGTGCTGGCTCCACTCGTAGCCCGAGCCGCTGCGCCACGCCACACGCAGGATCACCAGTTCCCGGTCCAACGGATCCAGCGCGGGACGCTCGAGCAGCAGACCGTTGAAGGCCAGCCACGCCGAAGCCAATTCGGTGTGATGTGCGAAAACCCCCAGAATATTGGGCATCCGTGGCGCGTCCGGTTCGCCCGACAGATACCGGTCCGCCGCTCCGACATGCCCGCACAGCATCGCGATCGTGCGTTCGTCCCATTCGTGCACCGGTAGCGGCACCAGACGCGGGGCCGTGGCTTCGGTCATATCACCGACCCGCCGTTCACGCCGAGTATCTGGCCGGTGATGTAGCCGGCCTGGTCGGAGCACAAGAACAAGCAGGCGGCGGCGATATCGTCTCCGGTGCCCAGATGTCCGACTGGGATTGCTTTTGCCATCACGGAGTTATCCGGCAGGTTTCCGGCTGCCTGCGACTGCCGTTGCATGGGCGTGTCGATTCCCGACGGCGGGATGGTGTTGACGGTGATCCCACTCGCGGCGTACTCGCGCGCAAGGCCCTTGGTCATCGCCACCACACCACCCTTGGCTGCGGTGTAGTGCACCATCCCTGGCGATCCGCGTTGCGCACTCGACGAGGAAATGGTCACGATCCTGCCCCACCCCGCGGCGACCATATCCGGGATGACGGCTTGCGCGCAGTGGAAGACGCCGTTGAGATTCACGTCGACGACCCGGTTCCATGCCTCGGGCGAAATCTCGGTGAACGGCGAGAAACCGACCAACCCCGCACTGGTGACCAGGATTTCGATCGCACCGAATTCGGCGTGCACCTTGCGCATCGCCGCACCGACCGCCTCGCGATCGGTGACATCGACCGCACAGGCGATCGCCGCGCCATCGGCGGCACGCAACTGTTCGGCGGCCCGCTGAGCGGCGCCATCATCGATGTCGAGAACCGCGACCCGATACCCGCTGGCAGCGAACGCCGCACAGATCGATAACCCCATCCCCGAGGCTCCGCCGGTCACCACCGCGACCCGGGGGCGCTTCGCCGGACGCCGGTCGACACCCTCGCGGTCGCTAACCGCGACAGTGCCCGTCATCGGGCATCACCGTGGATACGACGATCAGCAAGAACGCCAGCATCGCGGCGGTCGATTATTGCAACACAACGACTTTCACTTTCCTGCGCACTACACCTCAGCTCGGCGCAGGCAACGACCGCGCTCGAAAGGCGGATCTCTCCAGTGCCTCGTTCACACCTCTCGCCGATCACGTTGTGGTACTCGAGTCCTCCGGCTGCCACGCCACGAACATCTCCCGCGCCAGCGCGGGCGGTGCAGATCCACAGCGGCGGCCGTCGTACCGCCGAGATGAGAGTAGGGAGATATGCCACGCGCGACACCACATTCTTCGTTCGGCCCGACAGCGATCGAGGTTGCGCCGGGGACATCGAATGACCGCGAAGACCCACATCAGGGGCCTTAAGCGACTGATTAATTCAATCAGGTGATTAAGATATACGTGACCTGGTTCACCGCTGTCAAGCGACTTGCGAAAGCCCGGTCACCGACCCATCGGCCGACTCGATCGCGGCCGGAGACCGAACAGGCAAGAGCGCGGGTTACCTTCTATTCGCGCAACCACGAACCACACGATCGCAACGACACCGAAGGCTTCGTGCCTCACACACCTGGGAGGCCAACACCATGAAGCCCGCTCGCGCATCCGACGCCGAGGACTCACCGACACGAAGCGCCCTGCTCGACGCCGCCGAGCAAATCATGCGGGAAGAGGGCTACGCCGCGGTCAGCACCCGGCGCGTGGCCGCACGCGCCGAAGCGAATTCCGCCCTGTATCACTACTACTTCGGCAATATGGACAATCTGTTCATCGAACTGTTCCGCCGCGGAGCCGACCGCAGCTACCAACGCCAACTCGAGGCACTGGCCTCACCTCAGCCACTGTGGGCCTTGTGGGAAGCCATCCACGACCAATCCCACACCGCGTTGACCATGGAATTCGTCGCGCTGGCCAACCACCGCAAGGCCATCCGCACCGAGATCGCCAACTCCTCCCGACGCTTCCGCGCCATGCAACTCGACGCCGTCACCAAGGTTCTCGGCGACTACGGCCCCGCCGCCGAAACCTACACCCCGGGAGCACTGGTCTTACTCATGTCCAGCGTGTCGCGCTTCCTGCGTATGGAAGAAGCTTTCGACGTCGATACCGCACACGACGAGGCAATCGAGCTGATCGAATCCTTCCTGCGTGATGTCGAAGGCGAACGACGCCAACCGTGACTCGAACTCCTCTCATCGCTACCGCGGTTTCGGTGCGGCGAGTTCCCGAAGGGAAGACAAAAAGAACTCATCCATCCGCGGGCTCAGCTCGCTCAGGGTCGCGGCGCTGGCATAGCTGACGGAACCGAAGACGCGTTCGAGGGCATCGGTACCGGTGGTGGCGCCGATCGAAAGGCACAGGCAGGCGACACCGTCGGCGCGGAGTTCTTCGAGTGCCTTGTGGGCATCGGCTTCGGCGTAGCGGCCCTCGTAGCCATCGTCATAGGGAAAGCCGTCCGAAAGGACCACCAGCAGCCGGTTTTCGGTGCCTGCTTCGGTTTTGAGGATTTCGCCCGCACCGCGGATGCCTGCACCCAGGCGCGTGTAGTTCGATGGTTGGAGCTGGTTGAGCCGGGCTCGCCCGACCGCGCCGAAACGCTGTCCGAACGTCTTGATCGCCGGTAGATGAACAGCGTGGCGCCCCTGTGAGCGAAAGGCGTAGACCGCGACGCGGTCGCCGAGCTCTTCGAGCGTAACGGCCAACGTCGCGGCTGCCCGCCGCTGGTGGTCGTGTACAGCGAGGCCTTCGGTATCGGTATCGGTGGCAGACCCGGAGGCATCGAGCAGGATGAGGACGCCGAGATTACGCTCGAGTTTGCGGCGTTCCAGGTAGATGTTTTCCGGCGACGAGTAGCCCGAACGCAAGTCGACGAACATATCGATGAGCGCCTCGATGTCGAGCTCGTCGCCATCGGGACGGCCGCGCAGAACCTTGGGGCCCAGGCCGATTCGCGACAAGCGTCGCCGGAGCACGTCGTCGAGCGGAACACCGGCCGCGGAGATATCGGCGGCGACTGTCAGCGGGAAGTCGATGACCCGGCACCACTCGGGCCGATACCGATGGTTGTGGACATCCCACTCCGGATAAAGCGCTCCACCTACGCCCAGCGTGGCGCCGGGCTTGCCGTCATCGGTGAACTGGATCCGTGTTGGCAGCGGCCGGGCATCGACTCCCACCTGGTACACCCGTCGAACGGCACGAACCTGCATCTCCGCACCAGCGGAGCCATCCCCGGGTGCCCGGGAGTTGCCGAACAGCTTGCGGAGTTTGTCCGACAGCGCCCGCGAGTTGAACAGCGGATTTTCGAACAGTGCGAGAATCTTGCTCCTCCCGGACTGCTCACTGCCATCGTCATCGTCGTCGTCGGCCTCGGGTAAGTCGATCGGATCGAATTCCAAGCGCAGCTCTTTGTTCGTGGCCCGCGCGCCCGGTGCGGCACTGCGTGCCAGCAATCGGGAGGGCTTGATGGCACCGAACCACTCCGGTGGGTCGGCCACCGGTACTCGGCCTCCGGCCACCTCGAGTGACTCCTCGGCGCTCGAGGTGGCCGGAGGCTCGTGCGGACCGAGCCCAGCTGCGAGTGGAATCCGCTCGGCGAGGTCGACGATCACTCGCCGACCTTCCAGCGCCAGGTAGCGCCGCGCCACCACCGGACGAGCCCGAAGCGCCTTCACCAATCGCTGATCCAGACTCCCCGCACCGAGCAGCGCGGTCTGGAGCAGCATCTCGCGGCGCTGCTCGGCGACCGAGCGGCCCGCTGAGACGAAGATGATCTGGCCGTTGGTGTGAGCAGGCTGCCCAGCCGGTGCCTCCGCAACTTCGACAGCGCGGCCGGCGATGAAGGTGGCGAGGAGGCGAAACCGGTCGTGGCTGTTCGGATTGGAAACGTTCATGGTCGCGGCAGGACGGCGTCGATGAGTTCGCCGAGGGCACGGACGACATCCTGATCGTCCGAGAGCACTTGGACAACGGCCGACCGCACCGCACTGCGCAGGCTCAGCCCTTCAGCGACCAGACCGCCCGCGAGGATCAACAACCGGGTGGAGGCCACTTCACGCAGCGGTGAGCCATCCAAGTTTCGAATGGCGTGACCGAGTTCGACCAGCGCTGTCGCGGTCTCCGATCCGATCCCGGCTTCGACGGCGACCACTTCGGTCTCGACCTCGGCGGGCGGGAAGTCGAGTTCGATGGCAACGAAACGCTGGCGGGTCGACTCTTTGAGGCTTTTCAGGACGCTCTGGTAGCCGGGATTGTAGGAGATGACCAGCTGGAAGTCGGGGGCCGCCCGCAGTGTCGTGCCGAGTCGATCGATCGGCAGTTCACGGCGGTGATCGGCGAGCGGGTGAATGACCACGGTGGTGTCCTGGCGCGCCTCGACCACCTCGTCCAGATAGAAGATGGCGCCCTCGCGCACGGCCCGGGTCAAGGGCCCGTCCACCCAGACCGTTTCCCCACCCTTTAGCAGGAAACGGCCAACCAGGTCCGCCGAGGTCATGTCCTCGTGGCCCGCGGCGGTAATCAGCTCGCGCCCGAGTTCGTGGGCCATGGCCTCCACGAAGCGTGTCTTCCCGCATCCAGTGGGGCCCTTCAACAGTACTGGCGAACCGCGTCGGGCCGCGGCCCGAAAGACTGCTACCTCGTCGCCGACCGGCCGGTAGAACGGTGCTTCCAAAACCGGGAGTACAGCGGTGGATTGACTGGTCGACATACTAATTTCCTCGCTCGAATGGAACGACTTCCGGAAGCTCTGCGCCATCAGGGAGAACGAGCCGGCCTTCCGGATTGATGTAGCCGGTGTTCTTGCCGGGGATCGGCAGAACAGGATCAGGACAGAGCCGCCCTGTCCCTTCACCGCAGATGCCCATGTCGAAGTACGAACGCTTCTGGACGTCCTCGGGCCAGGGATCGGCGTGCATGGCGAACCACTGCGCGGGCAGGTTGTAGAACACGAAGAAGAACAGACTGCATGCAGCGAAAATGGCCAGGAAACGCGTAGCCTGCTGCTTCACGGCCCCGCCCTGGATCCGTTCCAGTCCTCGTTCGACGAAGCTCCGGCCACGATCGTCGGTGTAATAACGCAGCGCGCACAGACCTGCCTGGACACCTCCCCACATGAGTCCTTCATAGATCGGCCATTGGTAGTAGGTGCCGGCATTGATCGACAGGGATCGAATTGCGCCGGGGTAGGTGAAAAGTCCCATCGGCATCAGGAAGAGGCCCTCGATGACGAGATCGAAGAAGAACGTCCACACGATCAGAACGCCGATCAATCCGAGGTTGCTGATATTCGGCCACTTCGACTTCGCACGGCGCATGATCCAACATCCGAGGATCGTGCACAGCAGAACTCCGTAGGAATAACCCGCCGCATTCATCAACAACGGTTCGGCCATCATCTGGCCCGGTTCGGCATACGAGCGCCAACCCGGAATGTGGGCCACCCATGATCCCCGATTGAACATCCAGGTGTTGTAGGTACTCCACGTGTTGAAGTAGTTCAGGAGCGGATCCTGGAAGAACAGCAGGCCGCAGGCGACCAGGAGCATGCCGTCGAGCGTGATCCGCCGCTCACGCCGCCAGGGCCTGATGATGAAGTAGTAGACGCCGATCGGCCAGCCAACCAAGATCACAGCCGTCCACGTGATGAGGATCGTCTTCATCCACGTCGGCGGGTCACTGGGCCCCGTGGGCACCCGGACGAAAAATGGTCCCGACACCCAGCGGATCCACACGTACACCTGGAACGCCAGGATCAAGCCCCCGACGATCGCCCAGATCCGGACGGGCTTGCTCGTGGACTGAGCTTTGGCACCCAATGAGGCGACTCCGCCGATCTCCTCGGTGACGGTGGCCGCCTTCTTCCTGTCCAACGGCCCGCTCATCGCACAGCCTCCTTCGGGATCGTCGTGGTCCAACCCACGCGGATCCGCTCGAAGAGCGGACACCTTTCAGCTGTCACCTCGGTGTCGGCGTATCGGTCTGTCGTCGATGGGGCAGTCATCGTCACCCTCTTTCAGTAGCCTGTCGTCCGAAAATATACCAGTAAGAATCTAACCTTCGGCATAGTTTCTCAGATTCATGGCATACTCGCTGACATGGCCGAGCGATGGACGAGGGAGCGACGTCTCGAGCGCACCCGGTCGCTCCTGCTGGATGCCGCGCAAGAGGTGTTTGCCGAAAAGGGGTTCACAGCGGCAACCCTCGATGACATCGCTCATGCGGCGGGATATACCAAGGGCGCCATATACAAGCACTTCCCCACGAAGGAAGAACTCTTCCTGGCTGTGAGCGACCGGTACTGGCAGCGCTACTTCGATACGTTCTCCGAGCTGCTATCGGCAGCGAGCCAGGTGGGAGCGTACGAACTCGACCAAGTTGCCCAGCGGTGGCGCCAACTCGCTGAAGACCGCGGCGCCGAGTCCGCCGCGCTGGGCTACGAATTCACCCTGTACCTGTTGCGCAACCCCGAGGCCAGGGAACGAGTCGCAACCAAACGAGTCGAGGTCGCCGAAGCCCTGGCACGATTCATCGTCGAGGGCCTCGATCGAATCGGCGCGACCCTGCTGATTCCCCCACTGACGTTCGCCCGCGTGCTCATCGCCACCACCGACTCGATCGCGCTGGGAACCCAACTCGATGACGTCGACCTCTACAGACCAACCCTCGAAATGTACATGTCGGCAATCAAACTGCCCTGACGCCGGTTCATCTCCGACGTACACCATGACGGCGACCGACGGGCCAGATCGAGAACCCGCGTGATGGTCTCGCGAGATACCGGTTCCGGCCGAAAACCGCGGCAGCTCCACCGGTCTGCCAGCAGCCGGGTCGTGAAGGTCATCATCGGCCAGGCCATCGGAGTGTGAACCGCCGCTGCGGTCGGTTTCCGCTACCGGATCGATGAGCCGATACCCAAGCCTCCGTCGACGTCGAGTACGACTCCGCTGACGTATCCGGCGGCCGGGGAGCACAGGTAGGCGGCGGCCTCGGCGATGTCTTGGGGCTGTCCGGTCTTGCGTTGGGGCACTTTGGCGATCAGCTTTTCGCGGGCCGCGGTGTTCATCGAAGCGAGCATGGGTGTTTCGATGAGGCCGGGGGCGATGGCATTGGCGGTAATGCCCTGGCGGGCGGTTTCGAGTGCGAGGGTGCGGGTGAGTCCGACGATGCCCGCTTTGGCGGCGACGTAGTTGGCTTGGCCGAAGTTGCCGCGCCAGCTCATCGAGGAGAACGAGACGATCCGGCCGTAGTTGCGTGATCGCATGTGCGGCAACACCGCTCGGGCGCAGAAGAAGGCCCCCGAGAGGGAGACATCCAATACCGAGTGCCAGTCGGTGTCGTCGATGTCCTCGATCCGGTTGTCGCGGATGATTCCGGCGTTGTTGACCAGGGCATCGATACGGCCGTGCGCACCGACGACGGCTTCGATCCAGGCGTTGACATCGTCCGAGGAGGTGACATCGACCGGATGGGCCAGGCAGGTGCGCCCGAATTCCTTTTCCAGGCGGTCAGCGAGGTCTCGGGCGGCGACGTCGTTGACGTCGCCGATGGCTACGATTGCTCCTTCGGCCGCGAATCGCTCGGCCATACCCGCGCCGAGCCCTTGGGCTCCGCCGGTCACGAGGACGACTTGATCGGTGTAGCGGTTCATTGCACTCCAGGAATGTGATAGTGGCTCGGCATGCCTTCAGGCCGATCGGCGTTGCAGGAATGCGGTCAGCGAGGCCGGTACGTCATTGGTGTTCCAGTGCTGTTCGAAGTCGGCGAGTTCTCGGGCCAGTCCTTGGTTTTCGTCCATAGTGGTCAGGGTGTGCAGGAGGGCTTTGAACGCGGTTTGGGCCGGACCGCCGGCTTCGGCCAGTTCGATCGCGGCGGCTCGTGCGCAGGCGTGCACTTCCTCGGCCGGCACCACCGCGTGCAGCCAGCCGGTGGTGGCGAGCCGCTGGGCGGGGACCAGTTGTCCGGTCAGGGCCAGCCACCGTGCCGCGGAGTCGCCGATTTTGCGTGGCAGTCGCACGCTCGAGCCCGCGGCCGGGAGCAGGTTGTTGCGGATGTGCCCGTCGCCGATCAGTGTCGTGTCGGCGGCGACCACCACGTCACAGGCCAGTGCAAGCTCCAGACCACCGGCCACAGCGTGGCCGTGCAAGGCGGCCACCACCGGCAGGCGGCTGGTCTCGAGCCGAGTGACCACGGCCGAAACCCGGCGCAGAAACTGCGTCGGCCCACCCGGGGTGTCGGCCAGGCTCAGAAAGTACCGCAGGTCGGCGCCGGCGCAGAAGCTCTTGCCCGCTCCGGCGAGGACAAGGCACCGGGTGTGCGGATCTTGTTCCGCCTCGGTCACCGCGGCAGCCAGAGCATCGATCAACTCGGGGTCCAATGCGTTGCGGCGGTGGGGGCGGTTGAGTGTCAGGGTGCGGATCGGACCGGTACGGGTAACCAGGACCGGTGCGGGCAGGTTCATCGGGCACCCGCGCCCAGGCCGGCGTCCTCGCGGCGCCGCTGCCGCAGCTGTGCGCGCTGGATCTTGCCGCTCGGCGTCTTGGGCAGGCTCTGCACAAAATGGATACGCCGCGGGTAGGCATGCGCGGCGTAGTTCTTCTTGACCCATTGCTGTAGCTGCTGGACGAGATCGTCGGAGACGGCGGCGCCGGGCGCGAGGACCACGAACGCCTCCACGACCTCGCCGCGCACCTCATCGGGACCAGCGACCACTGCGGCTTCGCTGATAGCGGGGTGCTGCAGGAGCGTGGATTCGATGTCGAACGGGCCGATGCGGTAGCCGGCCATAATGATGACGTCGTCGTCGCGCGCGGAGAACCGCACGATCCCGTCGGCGTCGATCGATGCGATGTCACCGGTCAGGAAATAGGCGCCCCCGGCGCGGAATCGGTCGCCGCCGCGCCCTCCGACATAGCCGCGGAAGGTCATCAACGGACTGCCCGCGACCACGATCGCCAGCCGCCCGGTCTGACCGGACTCGACCGGTGCGTCGTCGTCCTCGCCCAGGACGGTGATCTCCCAGCCCGGCAGCGAAGTTCCCATCGCACCGGCCAGCACCGGCCGTCGCAGGCTGGAGTGGTGTGGGAAACCGATCGGCATGCCGAGTTCGGTCTGGCCGTAGTGATCGTGCACCTCGAGCCCGAGCGCGTCGCGGGCCCAGTCGTTGACCTCCGGGGTCAGCGGCTCCCCCGCGCTCGACAGCCGGCGCAGCGCGAGCCCCTGGGGAACTGGCAGGCCGGAGGCGCGCAGGCCGCGGTAGACCGTGGGCGCAGCGGTGTAATCGGTGACCGCGCGATCCTTCAACACCGTCCAGGTGTCGGCGGCCGAGAATCCGCCGCGCAGCAGCAGCGTCGGCACACCGGCCGCCAGGGGAGCCACGATCGCGGTGTAGAGCCCGTAAGCCCATCCCGGGTCGGCGCCGCACCAGAAAACGCTGTCGGGCCCGACGCCCAGACCGAACTCGAGGTAGCTCTGCCACCCGGCTGCATAGCGCACCGGATGCACCACACCCTTGGGTTTGCCGGTGGTACCGGAGGTGAACATGTGCACCAGCGCCCCGTCTCCACCGACCGGCGTCGAGCCGATGCCTTGCCACGAGGCCGCGACAAGGCGGGCGCTCAACCCGTCGGGGGAATCGGTACCAGCGACGATCAGCGTCCAGTCACCTGCGGGCACTTTCGCCCGCTGATCCTCATCGGCCACGACGAGCCTGACCTCGGCGTCGGCGAGGCGGGACCGGATCGCATCCTCGGCGAACGCGGTGAACAACGGCACGTAGACCGCGCCCAAGCGCCAAATACCGAGCACGACCGCGACCAATTGGGCGCTCTTGCCCATCACGGTCGCGACCCGATCCCCGCGCCCCACACCGGCCGCGGACAGAACCGCAGCCGCTCGTCGCGACGCTTCGGCCAGCTCGCCGTAGGTGTATTCGATCGCGGCCAAATGCTCGTCGACGATCATCAGGGCTCGAGCCGATGCCGGATGACGGTCGCACAGCAACCAGGCCACATCCGCATCCGGCGTCCCGAATTGTTCGAGGAGCTCACCGACACGTATTGCATAGTCAGGACTCACTACCGCTCCAGTTGGGTACGTTAAACAGTTCATTGGTACCCAAAAGGGTACCGTAGGAACGGTGACGAATAAACCCCGCTGCTCGCAGCTGCCCGAGGAGGGGTGTGAAACACTCGATCTCATGCCTCGTACGGCCTCGGCGCGTCAAACGACGGTCAACACCCCCCGTAAGCGACGCGTTGATGTGGCGCGGCGTGACGACCTGCTGCATCAGGTCCAGGAGATCTTTCTCAGCGAGGGTTTCACCACCATCACCATCGGCGAGCTCACCGAGCGCCTGCATTGCTCCAAGGCCACCCTCTACAGCGTCGCCGCGACCAAGGAACAGCTGGTGGTACTGGCGACCAAACAGTTCTTCGGCGAATCGGCCGAACTCATCGAAGCCGATGTGGCCACCCAGACCGACCCGCAGGCCAAGATCCTCGCGTACCTCGGCGGTATCGCGAATGCCATGCGGCGCAACTCGAATGCCTTCTACCAGGACATGGTCGCTTTCGCTCCCACCGCCGAGATCTACGCGCGCAACACCGCCCGCGCGGCCGAACGTGTCCATGAACTGATCGATGATGGGATACGGACAGGTCGTTTCCGTGCCACCGACGGCAGGTTCGCCTCCCAACTCGTCGCACTCGCCATCGAGGGAGTCCAGTCCGGCGTCCTGCTCGAGCGCACCGGCCTGTCGGCGGCAGACGCCTTCAACGAACTGGCGGCCCTACTGTTGAACGGGTTACTCCACAGCCCTGACTGACCCGTTGCCGTGCACAATCTGCCGGCGTGGGCGCTCTCGCCGAGCAACCTCGGCGCTGGCGGGGTCGTGAGCGGCGCGATAGCGGGCGCGAGGGCGGCCGAGTCGCAACACGAGCCCCCTAAGCCACGCCGACTCGGTCCCGTATGCCGCGAAGGTCTGGGGCTGACCGCTGACCTTCGCGGCGGCATTCTAGGTGGCGGGGATCACCGGCAGGATCAGCCGGGAGGGCCGCGTGGAGTCGTGGAAGATCTTCTGGTGGGCGACACGGTGCTCGATGGCCACGGTCGGATCCTCTCCGGTGTTGAGGTTGCGGTCCCAGCGCGGGAAGTTGCTGGAGGTGACCTGGACCCGGAGCCGATGCCCTGCCTTGATCACGATGCTGGTCGACCACAGGTCGATCTCGTGTTCATCGATGCGTCCGGGCTCTGTGATGACGCGGGTGATGCCGTCGACGATGTTGAGCGAGGTTCCTCGTTCGTCGACAGCGCACAGCCTCACGACCCAGTCCGTAGCGGGCCCGTCGGTGGCGGCGAACAGGGTCGCGGTGACCCGGCCGGTGATCTCGAGGTCCTCAGGGAGCGGGTCGCTGGTGAACACCAGCACATCCACACGGGACTCCACTGCCTGCTGGTCGAGGGCTCCGGGGCGGAAATCACTCGCCATGATGAGCGCGCCGCCCGTGGTCGGCACAGGGTCGGCGGGATCGTAGACGTAGGACGAAGGCGCCTCGTTCTCTGCCGGGGCACAAGTCGACAGATGACCGTCGGGATGGAGGAAGAACTCGGTGTCGCGGGCGCGGGCGAGGGGCCATTGCGGCTCGTGTCGCCACTGATTCAGACCCATGACGAAGATGTCCACGCCCGGGTCTGGTTCCGCGTCGACCGGTTCGCTGGGCAGGAACTGGTCGAACCAGTCCAGCTGAATACCGGTCATGGTCCCGTCACAACTCGGTGGCGCCACCGAGGCCAGCCCGTAGTTCACCGCACCGACATGCTCTGGCCTGGGGCTGAGGAGACTCAGATGTTCCCATGGCCCGACGATCAGTCGAGTCGTGTGGCCCTGTTCGCGTGCGGCGATGTAGTTGTCGATCGAGCCCTGCGAGAACACGTCGTACCAGCCCGCGACGTTCAAGGACGGGACAGTGACCTCACCGTGCCTGCCCGCGACCCGGGCCTGGGCCATCGAGGCGGGATCACGCAAGCCGCGCTGCACGCCGATATCCGGCAGGTTCGTGCGCACCAATGCCGGCGACGCGCCTGAGGGCAACTCCCTATATGTCACCTCGGCGAGCCGGTCGAAGTCGCGAATCGTGGTACCCAGCTTGGCGAACAGCTCCTCGGTATCCGCCGCCACCTTCGCATACTGGCCCGCCGAGACCATCAGCGACCACCACAGATTCAATCCGTGTTCGATCGCTCCGCCACGGAAGAAGATTCCGTCGGCGGGCTCGCACCAGGTGACCTGCGGCGCGATGGCGCGCAGGTGCGGCGCCCCCGCGATGGCCGCAGCCCATTGGGTGTTGCCGGTGTAGCTTGCACCGAACATTCCCACATTGCCGTTGCTACCGGGCAGCGCAGCGGCCCACTCGATGGTGTCGTAACCGTCTTGCTGCTCATACGCCCACGGCAGCCACTCGCCGTCGGATGTGAACCTTCCTCGCGTGTCCTGCTGCACCACGATGTAACCGCGCCGAACAGCTTTGAGCGTGTCGAGCTGGGCGGTCCCCTGCGGCGAAGCCTTGTCGTAGGGGGTGCGCTGCACGAGAACCGGCCACGGCCCCGCACCGACGGGCCGGTAGACATCGGCCCGCAGAATCACCCCGTCACGCATGGGTACGGACACGTCGAACTCGATAGCCACTTGACTCATTGGATCCTCACTGATCACTCGGACACTCCATCACGACGGCCCGAAAGAAACTTAACTGGGTACCAGCGTATTCGATATAGTACCCATCGTGACCAGACACACAACCCTTACGCAACTCATCATGAGTAGCGGGGTCGTCATTGCACCGTGAGCCTACGAGTGCGAGGGTTCGGCTACCGGTCCGTATGAGGGTCATCGCGCGTTTCGGGTGAATGGCCTCTATCGTCGGGTTCTCCGGCTGACGGCTCGTTGCGAACTTCAGAAGGTGCGCTCGGCTACCTTTACCCGTTCGCTCGCCTGCAACGCGGCGCGCAGTTCGTCGGCCGACAGCGGCGCGGCCGGAGCTTCGAGCATGCGCTCGACCGGCACGCTGGGGTCGGCAAGGTAGATCCGGGTGTATGCACCGGCCTCGGGCTCGAAACGCCAAGTCTCACCTGGCGTTCCGGCGTCGACGGTATCGAATCCGAGCCGGTCGATCAGCTCTGCCACCCGAGTCTTCGCCCCTTGGTCCGCGCCCGCGATGGGTAGAGCGCTGCGGTCCGGCGCCCCGGCTGGGCGGGCGAGCTGCGGGATATGGTGGGCCAGGATGTTGTTGAATGCCTTGACCAGCAGGGCGCCCGGCAAGAGCTGCTGGGCCAATTCAGCCGTGGTCATCTTTTCGGCGTCGAGTTCGCCGATCCGACCGTCGCGGTGAGGATAGTAGTTGCCGGTATCCAGCACGGTCCGGCCCCGCAGTAGTTCAGCAGGCAGAGAGCTGTACGCGGTCAGCGGGATGCTGAGCAGGATTGTCTCCCCGGCGCTGGCAGCCTGCTCCACGGTGCCTGCCGTGGCTCGCGAACCCAGTTCCTCGACGAGATCGGCCAGGCTCTGCGGCCCCCGCGAGTTGGCGATCACGACATCGATGTCCGCCGCGACCGCCAGCCGCGCGACCGCGGACCCAATATTTCCGCTTCCGATGATTCCCAGTGTCGGCATCGTATTTCCTCTTCCTTGTTCCTTGTTGCGGGTCGCCCAGAGCCATACGCCCGTGGGCGGATAGGCCACCGGGCAGATGGCTAAGACGTGACGTCAGGTGTCAGGGGCAAGTCGTCGACGCGTGAGGTGCGCCAAGGCAGACGAACTCGTCGACCGCCTGAGAGTTTCATGATCCTTTTGTCCTTGCTGCCGGTCGACTTGCAAGCCTGGCGGGCAATGCTCGAGGTGGACGGCCCCCAGTGCCGGAAGCGCCGGACGGGGGCCGGTCAGGCCGGGCTGGCCTCGGCCGCGGCGGATACCTCGGCCCACTCCTGCCAGCCCTCGAGCCGGTCGGCGTAGATCTGCGGGACGACCTGGAGGGGAAAGGTGCCGAAGAAGATCCGGGACGGTGGGGTGTCGGCGTCGACGACCTTCAGCAGCGCGGGGCCGACGCCCGCCGGGTCGGGATTCGGGAGGGTGGCGAAGCTGGCGTTGACTGCCTCCCGGAAGCTGTCGTAGGCGGACAGCGGTGCGGAATAGGCGGAGGACGTGTTGAACTCGGTGCCGAAGGGGCCGGGCTCGACGACAGTGACCTTGATGCCGAAGGCCGCTACTTCCTGGGCCAAGGAGTCCGAGAGTCCCTCGACGGCTGCCTTGGTGGCGGTGTAGCCGCCCGTTGTGGGGAAAGCGGCGAGGCCGAGCAGGCTGGACACGTTGATGATGTGGCCGCTGCCCTGAGCGCGGAGGTAGGGCAGTGCCGCCTGGATGACCCACAGGGTGCCGAACATATTCGTCTCGAACTGGGCGCGGACATCGTCTTCGGTCAGCTCTTCGACCATGCCGAACAGGCCGTAGCCGGCGTTGTTGACGACGACGTCCAGGCGTCCGAAGTGCTCGTGGGCATGCTGGACGGACTCCGTCACGGCGGTTTTGTCCGTGACGTCGAGGGGCAGCGGCAGTATCGCGTCGCCATGGGCGGCGACCAGGTCGGCCAGTGCGTCGGTGTTGCGGGCGGTCGCTGCGACCTTGTCGCCACGCGATAGCGCGGCCTCGGTGAACCGGCGGCCCAGGCCGCGCGAGGAACCAGTGATGAACCAAATCTTGCTCATGGGAAGCACTCCTCAAAAGGGATACGAAGACAACTTATGAGACCATATACCAATATGGGATGGAGTACCACATAGGGTCTGTGTACTACACTCATGGCATGGCTGAGACATCCAGGACCATGGCCTCCACGCTGCGGGAGCGGACACGAGCCGCGATGCGCGATGAGGTCAGCGAGGTCGCGTTCCGGCTGTTCTCCGAGCAGGGCTTCGACAACACGACGGTCGAACAGATCGCCGCCGAGGCGGGCTTGTCGCGCACCACCTTCTTCCGGTACTTCGGCACCAAGGAGGAGCTCGTCCTCGGCAGGATGGGTGAGTTCGGCCATAAGATGGCCGCCGCGCTCGCCGCCCGGCCCGCCGACGAGCGGTCCTGGGAAGCATTGCGCCGCTCGTTCGACGTGATCACCGAGTCGAATACCGACGAGCCTCAGCCATTTCTGAACCTGATGCGGTTGCTCGACGACGCCTGCGCCCTGATGACCCGTCAGTGGGAGAAGACGCAGGGCTGGCAGAGCCTCCTGGTGCCGGAGATCTCCCGCCGGCTCGGCGGTGACCCGGAGTCCACGACCAACCTCCGCGCCCAGGCCCTTGTGGCGTCGGCGATTTCCTGCCTCGACGCCGCAACCGACGCCTGGAGGGCAGCCGACGGGACCACTCCGTTGTCCGAACTCCTCGACCAAGCCATGGGCGTACTGGTCGAGCCGACAGCATAGCCAAACGGCGAGGCCCCCTTGACCGACCGCGTGCGGCGCGTTGTCGATTCATCCAGGGGTGGCTGTGGGCTGTTCCGTGGAATCGCCGAGACGGGCAGCCACAATTCAGTAAAGGTAGATGGCGAGCATGGTTGTCCAGATAACAGCTAGCCAAGTGTCGGTGGTGATTTTCAGCCAGGTCGGGGCGTGTCGGATTTCCATGAAGTAGCGGATGATCAGGCGGCATTTGATCAGTCCGAGGACAACCACGGCGATGATGAGTCCGGTATCGAGCCTGGTGCTGTCGGCGTGGCCGGGGGCGAGTTGCCAGGCGAGCAGGGTGATCGCCGTGAGTGCGATCCATGCGTAGATGATGCGTTTGTTGTCTCGGATTCGTGTTTTGTCGGTGGCGGTTCGGGTCGTCATTGGGTTACCTCATGAGGTAGATGATGGCGAAGATGACGACCCAGAGCAGATCGATCATGTGCCAGAACAGGGCGCCTTGTTCGACGATGCTCACCCGTTGCCTGCGGGGGTTGCGTAGCTCTTGGACGACGATTCCGAGGATGAGCATGCCGAGTAGTAGGTGTGCGAGGTGGATGCCGGTGAGGGCGTAGTAGAAGCTGAAGAATTCGTTGGCGACGGTGTAGCCGTTGGTTAGCTCGTGGTGCCATTCATAGATTTTCAGGGCGATGAATACCAGTCCGCATGCGCCTGCGGCGAATACAAGTCGTCGCGCTGTCCGGATTGCTCCCTGTCGGGTCGAGATGACGGCCAGGGCGACGAACATGGAGCTGGTGAGCAGCACGACGGTGTTGGTGACACCGATGCCGATGTCGAGGTGTTGCTGGGCGGTGGAGAACTCTTGGGCCGATCTCGCGCGGAAGACCATGTAGACGACGAAGTAGCAGCCGAAGAAGAACAGGTCGCCCAGGATCATCACCCACATGTCGATATCGCCCGGCATGTGTCGTGCCCGTTCAGCTTCGGCCGAGAGTGGTTCGGTCTCCGGGGAGATGCCTTGATCGGAGATGGTCATCGCGTGGCCTCGGCGGGGTAGAGGGGTGGGGTATGTGTGCTCTCGGCTTTTGTGGCGTTGCGCAGGATTGGTAGCAGGCACACGACCCACAGTCCGAAGACGACTACCGCGATGTAGAAGGTGATCATTCCGTTCCAGGAGAACGCCCCGGAGCGGAAGACCCACATCTGGGTGGCAAGGACTTCGGTGACGATCTGCCAGATGGAGATGTAGGCGAACCATTTGGGGAAGATGTGGTTACGGTCGTAGAGGATCGCGATCGCCAGCACAGTGTAGGCAGCGGTGAAGCAGCCCAGGGATCCGTTGTAGGACAACATGCCCAGGTCGTAGAGCAGGTGTTGGATCCCGGGATCGCGGTCGGGGCGGAAAGTCGCGGTGAGCCAGCAGATGAGCAGCACGTGGAACCCGGGGATTGCGCCGACTCCCATTCCAGCGATGTAGGCGTAGGCCAGCAGCGATCCCGAGGACATGCGTTTCATGAAGTAGCCGATGATGCCGTTGGAGACTGCCGCTCCGCCCGCGAGGACCAGTAGCACCGCGAAACCGGCCTGGATTCCCCACTGATGCTTGTCGAACCACTGCGCCACTTGCAGATCAGTCACGTCCGGGCGCGGTGGTGGTGTTGCCCTGCCGAAGAATACGACCCCTACCGACAGGGCGGTGTAGAAGGCGGCGAACAGCCAGTAGATGATCCAGACATCGAGCCCCGCTCCACTTTTCGGGGTGGCGCTTCTTGCTGTACCAGAGGTGTTGGTCACGGCGGTCACGACGCGATCCCCTCCTGCTGGATCTGGCGTCGGAGCGCGGATCGCACGAGGAAGAACATCACCGCGACGAACAGCGCGAAGGCGCCGTTGCGGAGCCAGAACGAGACGAAGCCGTCCCACGCCAGCGGCCCGTCCCGGAACACCGCGGCACCGGCCGAGGGGGCCATGGCCAGCGCCGTCAGAAGTGCGTAGGGCGAGACCCATTTCGGAAAGATGGGTTGCGGTTGTTCATCGAAATACACTGCCAGAGCGAGCAATACGAACTGGGCGACCAGCATGCCGATCGGCGCGATAAAGACGATCCAGGCGAGGTCGTTGAGTACCTGAACCAGTTCCACACCCCGGTCGGCGCGGAAAGCGGCGACGGCGAAGAAGATGTTCGACAAAGCGAACAAGGTCACTCCGGCGACGATCGCGGTGAGGTAGGAGAAGGCGAAGATGTGGCTCTGGCCCCTCATGCGCAGCATCTGACCCATTATCAGCACGAAGAACGGCACGATCATGACCCCGCACAGGTTGAAACCGACCATGCTGAATCGGATCAGCGGTGTGTTGTCGGCGTAGAACTGCGCTACCTCCGTCGCTGTCATGTTCGGCGACATCGGTGGGAAAAAGCCGGGAAACGCAACGAACAGCGCGAGCAGCACCAGGGCGACCACCGGGGTCGACCACAGGATCACCTGGTGGGCTCTCAGATTCGTGGCAGTCGATTGCTCCTCGTCCTCGGTGAGTGTCTGCATGTCGTTGACTCCCGTCGGATGAATGGGTTGTCGAGGTCGGACCGGCCACCGTGCGGCGGCGCTGGCCGATGATTGCGCCGCTGGGGCTCATGGGGAGCAGCATCGCAAGTTTTCTGACTATGGTCAATAATTGTGGTGCGCTAAAATCCCTGCTATGGCGATAGATTCACACAGGCCAAGAGGTGACGATCGTCAGAAAAGGGCGACGCCGCTACGGGCTCGATCCCATGCCAGCCGGGAAGCGATCATGCAGGCGGCCATGGCGTTGTGGCGCACCAAGGGTTTCGCCGAGACCACGGTCACCGACATCTGCAAAGCCGCTGGTGTGTCGAAAGCGCTGTTTTACGTGTACTTTTCACGGCGAGAGGACGTACTCCTCGCAGTGGAGGTGTTCACCATGCGCGACGCGCATCTGGCCGCCGAAGCCGTCTTCTCGGGCCCTTACGAACTGGTCGACGTGATCACCGCGGTCATCGGCACCCTCGAACAGCGTGCCCGCCACTACCCTCCAGAGCTGGTCTTCGAAGCGGTCTTGGAAACCTACCGGCTCGAACGACAGGCCCTCGCCGAGGGCGCCACCCAGGCCGACATCGCCTACCTTTTTCTCGAACCCTTCCGGCAAGCCCACCGCGACGGCCGCATCCCCGCCGAGGTCGATGTCGTGCGCACGGCCCGCATCGCGCAGACGCTGGTGGCCGACGGTATCCGCTGCTGGGCGGCCGCAGGCTTCGATGACCCCGCGCTCACCGAAACCCTCGCCGCCGAGATCAGCACCCTGCTCACGGCGGCCCCCACCACTCGCGTGTTGAGCTCGGACGCATAGCCGGGCTGCGGCTCCGCAGCCGCGGCGCGGCTCCACCGCCTTGGGAGTAACCCCGGATGGCCAGCGGGCGACGGGCTGCTGTCGGCCCTTGCCCCAAGAACAGCCGCACGCAGCGGCTACCTCATCATCACCTGCGGCGTGGGCCTTTCCTGGTCATACGTAGACCCCATACCTCGAGGGTTGTCGCCATCGCCATGTATTGCAGGTAGGCGGCTATGACGAGCTCGCCGCCGTAGTCGTGCAGCCATCCCCGTAATGGCAGCAGTGCCGCCACACCGAGGCAGATCAGCAACGCACCCAGCACCAGTGCCGGAATCCTCAGTGGCGCGAGCTGTTCATCGAGCAGAGCACGGGCGGGCCGCCCCGTATCTGCGGCGGAGCGCGAGTTCGGCTGGGCGGCGGCGGGAATTCCGGTACCGCCGGTCTCGAAGGGGTTGGGTACGGACGCTGAGTTAGCCATAGCGTTCTCCAGGCCGAACTGCGATCGACCAAGGTAGCGATTCGATATGGAATATGGCGCGAGACGGGTGATCGCCGTGATCGGCGACCGATCCGTCCTGTCATGCGGCACGATGGCCGCTCCCCGACGTTTATGAAGGCTAACTATTCTCTGGCGTTAGCGGGGCGGTAATTGAACTTCGAAAAAGCACCGCTGCTCACACGCCCCGGCGCGTTGGCGCGAGACCGAATCGTGACCTTGCACGCAGGTATGGTCCTGAACTTGGAAAATAGCTGTCCGGAGGGTGGAATTCGGGGCCCGGCCCGGAGGACGCGCGGCCCACTGAAGTTACCGAACCGATATCCAACATCGACGGCGCTACAGCGCCAAGTCCGCCGGCGAGGCATCCCAGACGCGGTGCGGCAGCGCCGTCAGCCCGGTGAACACCACCATCAGCGTCCAGGTAACCACCCACACAGCCCGCAGACACGGCCGCAGCTAACCATCGCGACACCCATCCGTGTGCGGATGCCTTGCCCACGACGATTACGGAGCGATGATCCGCAGCCGTATCGCATGGCTGCACGCACAATCAGACCGGAGTTTGCCGCAACGGAAGTCGGAAAGTCGACTCGAACGAGTGCACTAACCGCGGACACCGGTCACAACCGGCACCAGGTACCTGTGCGCGAATGCGGCGAGCTCGTCGTCGGAGTTCAGCGGGGCTGTCCCGTGCGGGGCGAGGATGAGCGAATGGACTATGCGGCAGACGATTTCGGCGCGGATCATCAGGTCGTCGGAGTCGGCGAGTAGTCCGCGCTGTACCGCGCGTTCAAGTGTGGCGGCGGTTGCGGCAACGCACATGGTGAAGGTGGTGGCGCCGTCGACCGTGAGTTTCATGATCACTCGCTCGGGTTCGATCGCCAGCATTCGTTCGACCATGGGATGAGTGCGCCAGCGTGTCACGACCGTGACGAATACGTCGGCGACGAGGTCGTCGATGCCGTTGTGACGTTCGGGCATCGCGGCGAGTTCCGCCAGCAGGGTCGCGACCTCGCGGCTGATCACAGCCTGCACGAGATCATCGCGTGAGCCCACCCGCCGGTAGACGGTGACACGATCGACCCCGGCCTGCCGGGCGACGTCCTCGATCGTCGACTTCTTGACGCCGACCTTCGAGAACTGCACGAGGGCGGCATCGAGTATCCGCGTCTCGAGATCGTCCGCATCATCGCGGCTCAGGGCTGCTTTCGACGCCGTCTTCACCGGTTCGACGCTAGCAGAAAGTGCTCGTTGTGCAACAATTTCAGAAAAAATGTTGCGCGCAACATTGCAATGCAATTTGTTGCACTGTACGGTCGCCGTATGGCTGACACGGCTGGCGCGACGAAGCGCACCTACGGCGACGACGCGCATGCGATCAATGCGCGCGATGTCCATTTCGAGTTCGATTCCGTGCCGATGCACTACATCCCCGGCGAAGTGCTGGCCACCCACATCGTCAATGTCATGCACCTGGTGCTGCCCGAGGGTGAGCGGGCCATGGCACAGGCGCTATCCGAGGCATTGCCGCATATCCACGACGAACGCCTGCGGGAGGAGGTGATCGGGTTCGTCGGGCAGGAGACCATGCACGCCAACAGCCATGAGGCGGCGCGCAGGCATCTGCAGTCCATCGGCCTGGACGTGGACTCCTATGTCCGCAAGGTGGCGTGGCTGGTCGACCGCGTTCTCATCGATCACGGCCTGACCGGACGGGCCGAGGATCAGTGGCTCAAGGAACGCCTCGGACTGTTCGCCGGCATGGAGCACTACACCGCTGTGCTCGGCGAATGGCTGCTCAATGCGGACATTCTCGAGGAGAAGGGCATGCATCCGGCCATGCTGGATCTGGTGCGCTGGCACGGTGCGGAGGAAGTCGAACATCGCAGCGTGGTCTACGACGCGTACATGTATGTCGACGGCAGCTACGCACGCAAGGCACGGACCGCGATCGTGGCGAGCCTGACGCTGCTGCCGCTGTTCATCGTGTCGACGGCGTACATGTACCGGAAGGACCCGGATGCCGACAAAGGCCGATTCTGGTTGCGGCAGTTCGCAAGTGCCACCCGCCGCGGCGTAATCCCCAGTTGGACGGTCTTCCTCACCGAGATCCCACGCTATCTGCGGCCGGGCTTCCATCCCTCGCAGCTGGGTCCGATGGACAAAGCGCTGCGGTATCTCGGGTACTCGCCCGCCGCACGGACGGCGGGTCACTGATGGGCGGCGAGCATACCGATGCCACACCGGCGAGTCTGCGGGTGCTCGGCGGGATCATGGACGTATACAAGAGCGTCTTCGTGAAAGGTGGCGCCGCACCACTGCTGTCGCGGCCGAAGCCGGTGCGGCGCACGGGATTCGAGCTCGATGTACGCATCGAGAGTGTCGAACACCAGACCGATGATGTGGTGAGTCTGACACTGCGCGCGGCGGGTGGCGGCCCGTTGCCGACGTGGCGGCCGGGTTCTCATGTGGATGTATTTCTGCCCTCTGGCCGACAGCGGCAGTATTCACTGTGCGGGGATCCGTCGGACCGCTTCCGCTACCGGATCGCAGTGCGTCTCATTCCGGACGGCGGCGGGGGCTCGCGGGAGGTGCACGAGACGCTACGGGTCGATGATCGGCTGCGAATCCGCGGGCCCCGCAATGCATTCACATATATAGACGCCCCCTCGTATCTGTTCCTGGCCGGCGGCATCGGCATCACACCGATCCTGCCGATGGTGCGAGCGGCGGGCTCACGTGGTCGCCTCGTGTACGTCGGCCGCTCGCGCGACACCATGCCTTTCCTGCATGAGCTGCCCGGCGCGGATATCCGTCCCGACGACGAATTCGGTGTCACCGATATCGCCGAACTCATTGGTCGTGCCGAACCCGGCGCGGCAGTGTACGTCTGCGGACCGCCGCCCATGCTGGCGGCCGCGCAACGCTGCATGTTCGAGCTGAATCCGACCGGTTCGCTGCACACAGAGCGGTTCTCGGCGCTACCCGTCACCGACGGCCACGCATTCGATATCTCCCTCGCACGTACCGGCGGCACCGTTCGAGTCGCCGCGGACGAGACCACGCTGACCGCGCTGCGTCGTCGGCTCCCGGATATCGCCTACTCCTGCCAACAGGGCTTCTGCGGTACGTGCAAGGTCGGCGTCATCGCCGGAATCGTCGATCACCGCGACCGCCTGCTGACCGAATCCGAACAAGCCGACCATATGTTGGCGTGCGTGTCACGTGCGGCTGGCGACGAACTCGTGCTCGACCTCTGAACGACACCGCGTCTGCGTGCGGGAACACCATTGCCGCCCAGCCTGATTCATGCCAGCAGGGACGAACCCTTCGCCGACGACGATCGCACTCGCCGACCGCCTCAGCGCCGCAGGGGCACACTGCGACCTGCGCTTGTGGCCCCGCCGAATGCACGCCTTCCACACCCTCGCGGCGCTGGTGCCCGAATCCCGGACGGCATACCGCGAATCCGGCCGGTTTGTCATTGCCGCCGTCGAATCCCCTGCCGCACAGGCAATCTGAAAGAAGTACCGTCATGAGCTTTGATACCCTCTGCGCCGCCTTCCAACACACCGCTGCCATCGATCCGGACGCGGTCGCGGTGCGCACCGTGGGCGGCACCCAGGAGCTCACTTGGGGCGAATACGCAGCCCAGGTGCGCCGCATCGCCGCCGGCTTCGCCGCGCTCGGCATCGGGCGTGGCGACACCGTGGCCCTGATGATGGGCAACCGGGTGGAGTTCTACCCGATCGATGTCGGCGCACTGCACGCGGGAGCCACGTCCTTCTCCGTCTACAACACCCTGCCGCCCGAGGGGATCGCCCATGTGCTGAACAATGCGGGCGCTTCGGTGGTGGTGTGCGAGGCGCAATACCTCGACCGCATCCGAAGCTCCGGCGCGGCCCCAGCACACATCGTCGTACTGGACAGCGACACAATTGAGGGCACGCTGACCCTGCAGCAGCTGCAGACGCTCGGCACCAGCGACTTCGATTTCGAGAAGTCCTGGAAAAATACGAAGCCCGACGATGTCGCCACCCTCATCTACACTTCCGGCACCACCGGCAATCCCAAGGGCGTCGAAACCACGCACGCCAACCTGCTGTTCGAGGCCTATGCGCTGGCCCAGGTGCTGCCGATCGAATTCGGCGACCGAATCACCTCGTTCATGCCCTCGGCCCATATCGCCGACCGGTTGACCGCGCTCTACCTGCAGATAGTGTTCGGCACCCAGGTGACGGTGGTGGCCGAACCCGCGCTCATCGCGGCGGCGCTGCCGGACTGCCGCCCGACCATCTGGGGTGCGGTCCCGCGGGTGTGGGAAAAGCTGAAGGCCGCAATAGAACTCGGCGTCGCCAACGAGCCCGATGCGGTGCGCGCCGCTGCCCTGCGCTGGGCTCTCGACACCGCACGCAAGCGCATGGACCTACTGCGTGCTGGAGCGCCGGTTCCAGCCGACTTGGCCGCCGAATTCGAGAATGCCGATGCCGCCGTACTGTCGGCACTGCGCGCGAAACTCGGCTTCGGCGAACTGAAATGGACCATCTCCGGCGCCGCACCGATCCCAGCCGACACCCTCGCCTTCTTCGCCGCACTCGGACTACCCATCTCCGAAATCTGGGGCATGTCCGAACTCACCTGCATCGCAACCGTATCCCCTTACGCACCAACCGAGCTCGGCACAGTCGGTCGGCTGGTGCCCGGAATGCAGATGCGGCTCGAGCAAGATGGTGAGCTGTTCGTGCGCGGCCCGCTGGTCATGAAGGGCTACCGCGGCGAACCGGGGAAGACAGCCGAAGCCATCGACGCCGACGGCTGGCTCGCGACCGGCGATGTGATGACCCGCGACGACAACGGCTGTTTGCGCGTCGTCGACCGCAAGAAAGAACTCATCATCAATGCGTCGGGAAAGAATATGTCGCCCGCCAATATCGAGAACGCGGTACGCGCGGCCTCCGGTCTGATCGGCACCATCGTCGCCGTCGGCGACGCCCGCCCCTATGTCACCGCTCTGGTGACGCTGGATCCGGACACCGCTGCGAGTTTTGCCGCCGAGCACGGATTACCGGTCACCACACTCGTCGAGCATCCCGACATCATCGAACGAGTCCGCACCGCCATCGATTCCGCAAATCAGGTCCTATCTCGCGTAGAGCAGATCAAACGCTTCCGACTGCTACCGACCTTCTGGGAACCCGGCGGCGGCGAACTCACCCTCACCATGAAACTGCGGCGCAAGCCGATCAGCGAGATGTATGCCACCGACATCGATCTGCTCTACGCCGACCCACAGCCCGCTGGTGTGTACTCCCCAGCCACGAAGGAGACCGTCTCCCGATGACCCGCTGGTTCCCCTCGCCGAGCGACGACTAAGGCGGTCGGACGTCGATCATTTTGCGCGGGAACCAGTTTCGTAGGCGGTGAGGTCGACGCGGGCGGTGGCTCGGGCGCGAACGCCCCAGGCGCGGGCGGCGATTTCTGTCCTCGCTGTGGTCAGATGGCTTGCGGCTTGGGCACTCCGCCGGGGCGCCCGCCGATCTCGGCACCGACGTGCCATATCTGAAGCGGTCCCGGCAACCGACGCTACCGGGACCGCTTTCACCTGCCACTTGACAGAAGACGCCTACATATCAGTTGTGTCGTCCGGGGACGACGTTGGGGTTCCATACATACAGCTTGCTCATGCTCAGGGTGCTGAGCGACTGTACGGAATACAGTTGATGCTCCTGCCCATCCGGCGCGACCTGCCAGGCGTCGAACACCAGTGGCTCGACATGGCAGTAGATGTGTTGCCGACCGTAGGGGCCTATCACCACCGGGCTGGCGGTTGTCCACGCATCGAGCTCGGTCGGAGTTCGGAAAACGTCGTCGCAGGAGCAGTAGTACCGACCGCACGGCTGTGGTACGGGGGCGGCACCCGCCGTCGGCGCGCAAACCAGCACGTCGCCGCCGATCAACCCGGACAAGGCGATAAATAGCAATCTCCTCATGCCGATATCACCTCCAGGTGAGTGAAGGACTGGTGACCGGCCCTTCGTCGCCGTGGTAGTAGACCGCGAAAAATTCGCCGGCCTCCGATACCGGTACCGCAAAAATCTCGGCCCCCCGCTCCGTGCCCTGTACTGGGCCTGCGGCTATATCCACGCAATTCGGATCCTCGACGCGGCAGATCTCGATCCGCGTAATCGCCTTGTCAGCTCGTTCCGGCCAGATAACTGTCCAAGCGTGGATCCGATTATCTCCGTTGTCCGCGATACACACGGTTATCCCGTTCTTCGTTTCACCACATCCGCCGCCCGACGACGCATTGGCTACGGCGTTCGGGGCGCCGAGCACAGTACCCACGGTTGCCGCGCCGACGAGTATTCGGGCAGCGCCCGATATGAAAGCCGAACTCGTTGACATGTGGTTTCCTTCCCAGAAATTCTGTTACTTCGATCAACCTGCCACGATCAACCGGCGCTCTCAGTTCCGCGGGAATTCGACCGATGATCCGTACGGGATTCGATGAAATACCCACCCACAAACGTCTCGCAACCAAGAATTGACACGTCCCACCTGTCAGCCGGGCCGGGCCAGCATGCCATAGGAACGGGCGATGATCTATCGGTAGCTGATAGGTAATGCATAGGTATGAAAGGCTCGACGGCACGCCGCAATTCCGCTTCGGTCGCTTCTGCCAGCACCCGACTTCCCGGTCCCGGCTCTGCGGCTTCGACGCTGCCCAGACCTGATCACGGAACCGATCGAAGCGCGTCGGCCACCGCTACGCCTGCGGTGCTGGGTCGTCGGGATGATCTTCGGCCGACCTCGTGGAGGTCTCCGCCCGAGCAGACCACGGCGTCGCGGACCGAGTACCGGGTTCTGTGCTGGGCGCGGATCCGCGCGACGACCATGGGGTTGGCCGGGCCGCCGGATCCGTAATATGGAACTGCTCGGCCGCGCGTCGCGTCATTTCTGCCGAGATGTAGCCGGCCTCACCCATCCGGTGCAATTGCGCGAGACCTGCCTGCTTTTCCGCGGCGGATGCGCCGCGGAAATCGGGTCGCCCCTCGCGGAAAACCGCTGCGGTCGTCCGGTGATAGAGACGGGTAGCCTCCTGCCAGTCGAGTATCGATTGGAAGTCGCCGGGGTCCGGAGCCGATTCTCCCAACGGATCCATGCGATAGCGATATCCCCAGGCCGCAGCGAAATCATTCCAGTGACCGGCCTGCCACAAGAATCGGTCATACACCCGCAACGCAGCATCCACACCGCCGGCCGGCGGGCGACCTTGATACAAGCCGAACATACGTCGCACGCCGATATCAGTGAGCCCGTTCACTCGCTGAAATTGATCCTTGTAATCGACTAGATTTCGAGTATTGCGCGGGTCCGGAAAGAGGAGCACTTCAGACGAGTAGTCAGGAACATTTCGTCTTCCGAAGTTTTGGTCGTGGGCGGGATCGAGAGAGGGAAATACTTCGATTATATTGCGTCGGATGGAAAGATCGAAATCATCGTCGCCGAGATAAGCCTCCACCATCTCCGTCGACAGCGGAACCGCTCCCGCCTCGCGTTGTCTGACCATGGCTACCGTCATGCCGGTCGCGGTCGCCACCTGCGACAAACTAATACCCGCTTGCTCGCGGCGATATCGAAGATAGCGACCCGCGTGGGGATACCCTTCCGGGAAAATCGGCGTGCCGGGAATCATCGAGCAAAGACAGGCCTCAACGATATCTTTCGACGGCTGAGAACGGCCCGCCTCGATATCGGCAATAATATCCTCCGCCATATCCATCTTCGCGGCGAGAGACCGGCGCGGGAGACCAGTTCGCAACCGTAATACCCTCAGGCAAACGCCGATATCGGCATCGCCATCGATGCCATCTGACAGCCGGGCGGCCAGGGCGCGCACATGCGCCTCCCATCCCTTGGGCACCAGATGATCCGCGGCCTCACGATTATCGATCGTCATGGGAATTACACCGAGCTCGTGCGCCAGTTGTTCTCGCGTCAAGCCGCTGTATTCACGGAGTCGCCGGAGGCTGCTGCCGACATCGGCCGGCGGACCTGCCGCCAAATCGGAACAGAAGACTTGGGCGAGCGGAGCGTAGAGGTGGCGGGCGTCGGGAACCCGGCGCAACAGCGCCCGCACCTGGTCGGCAGGGGGTCGCCGGGCGCCGTCCTCGATGCCCTGCCAGGACCCGGGGGCCGCGTCGGTCAGCACATCCATATCGTCGGGTGTCAAGGCGAGGTACCTGCGAACATGACTAGCCCAGTCGCGCGGGAGATCGAAGGTGTGCGGATGCGGAACGGGTGCATCAGGGGCATTGTCGGGTTCGGCGCCGATTTCGGCGAGCCAGCGCCTGATCTGGCGGCCATCGACGTTGTGCATCCGCGCATACTGTCCAAGACTCTGCGTGCCGAAACCAGCCTCCTGGTTGCGCACCCGGGTCTCGTGCCAGCGCCGGAATCCATCCGCAATGGCTGTCTCGCGCGATGGCGCTCCACCGTCGGCGGGTCGCGCGTCATCGCGCTGCTCCGCATCGGACCGCCCCTGCTCGGGCCACGAATCGGCAGGCTCCGATGTCGGCTCGGACGGGCCAGCCGGGCGTGCTACCGTCTCAGATGCTGAGCCCGATGTCGGATTCGTCGGGACGCCTTCCTCAGATGATGCACCCATTAGTGAGAGATCCAGATCATGGGCGTGCGGCATCGACTCGTGACCGCCCGAATGCGCGACCGCATGTGCGGCAGCCGACAAACCGATCTGCACCGCGCGACTGACGGGCAGCCCTGCCACCACGCCCATCGCCAGTGCGGCGGTGAAAGCATCGCTCGCGCCAGTCGTGTCGACGACCGACGCGCTATGTGCCTCGAACAGCTCCGTGCGGCCCTGATGATGCACGGCACATCCCGCCGCACCGAGCGTCACCACAATCGTCGGAACCCCCAGCAACTCGAACAGGCGCTCGGGCAGCAGGTCCGCTCGGAGCGACTCGGCGTCGGCCGACGCGGCATCGCTCGACGCGGCATCGCTCGACGCGGCGGCAAGGAGCGCCCGCGCCTCGGTTTCGTTCGGCACGAGGACGTCTGCCATACGCACCGTGTCGAAAGAAACTTGGTCACGCGGCGGAGCCGGTTGCAGAACGACCATCGCACCATTTTCCCGGGCGACGGCGGCGATCTGCGCGACGGTCGCGTCGGGCGCTGTGAATGTCAGCAGCACTATATCGGCGTTCTCGATCGCCCCGATGCTACGTCGAATGTCGTCGCTGGTCAGGTCCAGTTCGCGGGAAATATGGTAGATGAACGACGTTTCTCCGTCGGGTCCGACGAAACACGCAACTTTCCCGGTCGCAATATCATCCTCGATCCGCATTCCGTCAAAGCGGATCCCCTCGCGCCGTAATGTCTCTCGAATTTCGGTGCCACTCCCATCGGCCCCGGTAACGGACACAACATCCACTATCGCGCCGAGTCGCGCCGCGGCAATCCCCTGGTTCAGGGCCTTGCCCCCCGGCGTATCACGAATGGATCGTGCGTCTCGGTACTCCTCCACTCCTGGAAGTTCATCGAAGTCGACAATGACATCGATAACAACGTTGCCGGCCGTTACCACCCGTGGACTACCCAGAGGTCCCGGAGCCGGGGCCCCGTCGTCGAAAAGATGTCCCAAATCACGCGCAGCCGCAGCACTGAGCACCTCGTCCGAAAGACCGACAACGCTGTCGGCATCCGCTGCACGCGCGACAGCCAGATCGTCCGGCTCGGCGTGCGCCGACAGCATCGGTGTCGGGGCCGCGGTGTTCGACGTGGCTTCCGAATCACTGGTCTCCGGTTCGACAGTCGTGGCGGCCGGATCGTAGGCAGTCCGACCGGACGCGTCCTCGAATTCGGGGAGCACCCCATCCGCGGCGTGGTCCCGACCGACATCCGAATGCTGCGGCGGTTCGCTGAACGCCTCACCGGTCGGCGGTTGATCAGCAGCATCAGCGTCACGGTCGACCTCCTCGGTAATGGCACCTGAGGGTCGATTCACGCGTGGACCCGTCTCCGGTCCGGCATCGGGCTCGGTGATCGAGCCAGCATCCGGTGCTTCGGTGAATTCAGCGCGGAGGTTGTCGACGGCTCGGGCCAGAATTTCCGTCGCGGCAATGTGGTCGATGTCGAGCCGACCTGCCGCCTCATCGAGCGGAACGCCGTGCACGAAGTGCAGTTCGACGAGGCGAATGGCGGCTTCCGGGTCGGGCAGATCTGCCAGCGCGGCACGAACTTTTCCAACAAACGGACTATCGTCGTCGAAACCATCGAGATCGGAGTCCGAATCGGTCCCGCCGGTATATGCGCCTCGTGGGTTGGGGTCCGCTACTTGTCGTGCGCGTATTTCTCCGTGGCGCGTATCGTCGAGCGACCCGGTCGTGGTCTCGATGATTTGTCGTGCTGCGGTGACCTGGTCCGATGTGAGGTCGAGCGCGTCGGCGATTTCACGGATGTCCGGCATTTCCCCAGTTTCGGCATACCGTTTGTTGCGGTAGGTGTAAACCTTGACCGCTCGAGTTCGTTCGCTCGCCTCCAGACCGGGGAACCGCCACTCGAAGTACGTACTTCGCATGGCACCGCGACTCGCAGCCCAAGCGTGCGCCACAAATGGCGGCCCTGCCGGGATGTGATTCACAATGGCACGCAGGATCGCTATCGCATAACGTTGCGTGAGGTCTTCCCTGGATTCGAATATCATGGGCCAGCGTTGCGCGGCCGCTTTTGCTACCCAATCGTATTCTTGGTATATCCGGTTTCGGATAGATGTTTCTTCCGTCGAGCCTGGTTTGGTTGCGATCAGTCGCCAGAAATCCTCGTCTTCGGGCCGGTCGACGGGCGAGTCGGGCGCGAGGAACTGCTGCACGGCCGCGCGAATGGCCTGGTCGGGGACATCCAGAGCATCTCGCCACGTCCGTAGAAAATCGAGAGTGGCGGAATCGCTGTTCTCCACCGCCGAGATGGTCTTGATGTGCCGCCGCATCAGAGTGGCGACTTCCTGTTGAGACAGTCCGCGTTGTTGCCGAACCGCCGTGAGCCAGTCGCCGATATTCTGGTGAAGCGAGGTTGCGGGTTGGGGAATGTTACTGCTGAAATAATGCGCGAGACCCGGTTCCAAAAGACTCGTGGCGCGATACAAGACATCATTCGGGATATCGAATGCATTACCGAACGCTTGCAGATAGTCAGCAGTGACCGCGCCATTCTCCGCATTCCACACGGTCTTATGAGCACGATTCACACGTTCAGCGACCTGCAGTTGGGTCAGTCCGTAATATTCACGAACAGCTTCGAGCCAACCCCCGATCGTCCGATAGACATTACTCGCGGGATCGGGTAGAGCACCACTGAAATAGTGCGCGACGTGCGGCTCCAACTGCCTCGCAGCAGCATGCAAAACCTCGTCGGAGATACTTAGAGCACGACCGAACACCTGCAGATAATTTCCGGTGACCCGAAAATCTTTCTCCGCTCTGGACACCGTTTCCATGTGGAGGTTCATGCGGTTGGCGACTTCCATTTGAGTCAGTCCGTAATGCTCACGAATGGCTTTTAGCCAACCCCCCATCGTCCGATAGATATTACTGGCAGGATCGGGTAAAGCGCCACTGAAATAATGTGCGAGACGCGGCTCCAACCGGCTCACAGCAATATGCAAAACCTCGTCGGAGATGCCGAAAGCCCGACCGAACGCCCGCAGATAATCAGCGGAGATAGTGCCCCGCCTTTCCGCACGCCACACAGTCCTGCTGCCGCGATGTATTCGGTCGGCGAGTTGCTGTTGCGTCACTCCGTAGTGTCGACGAACCGCCGCGAGCCAGTCACCGAGTTTCTGGTAGTCGCGATCATGGGGATCCGGTATGGGTGTCGTCCGGGTTCCTTGCCCGATCTGGAGATCTATCGGCGGTTCGCCGATATCGGCTCCAGGCAACAGCAACGAAAGACCATTCCGATCGAACGCCATCGTCCGAACATCGGTTTCCGCAAACTGTGCGGGGTTGATTTCGGAGGGAGGCCGCCACACCCGCGCGGCCTGCTCGTAGGCATACGCATAGGCCAGTAGCGACGCCTCGGTAAACGGGGTGCCGACCAGCATCATCCCCACCGGTTCCTGGCTTGCCGCGTCGTATCCGATCGGCAGCGCAACCGCCGGATACTGCGCCCGGGCGCTCAGTTTGAATCCGGTGTCCCCGACGAACAGCAACGCATCCAATCGGTGCGGAGCGAACGCGGCATCGAGTCGCTCTCGTGCCGTCCCCACAACGAGGTCGCGATGCCTCCGGTATTCCTCCACTACGCCCGGATCGTTCGGGTCGATCGCGGCGGCGCGGATCAACCTGTTCTGGCCGAATCGGATTGCGCCCGCCGAGGCGTTGGTCCGGTTGAATCGGATCAACTCGTCCAGCGTCTTGATCGGAGCGCCCGCAGGCAGTCGGGCCAGATAGCGATCGAAATCCCGCTTGAGCTCGTAGACGTAGAGGGGGTCCGGTAGGCCGTCCAAGGGAACCTCGACCGAGATCAGAGTCGCACCCTGCGCGCTGAGTACCGCTGCCGCGCGAGCGAATGCGGGGTGCGGAGGTATTGCCCCGGGCTGGAAGGCCACCCCGATCCGACTACCGCGCAGTGCATCGACGGACAGTGCGGCGGTGTAATCCGTGCCGACCAAGTGGGCTGCGACCACCGTCGCCGGATCCTCCGGGTCGGTCCCGGCCAACACGGTCAGCAGAGCCGCCGCGTCGTACACCGTCCGCGCCATCGGCCCCGCAGTATCCAGAGTGGCCGAGCCGGGCACGATGCCGGTGCGGCTCACCAACCCGACCGTGGGTTTGATCCCGATCACTGAGTTGGCCACAGTTGGACTGATGATCGAGCCCGATGTCTCGGTGCCGACAGCCCCTGCGGCCAGCGCGGCTGCCACGGCAACCGCCGACCCGGTACTGGACCCATCCGGACTCAGGGACGTGTTGTAAGGATTACGTACGGTCCCGCCGAGGCTGCTGTAGCCGTCCGGCATCTCCTCGGAGATGAAATTCGCAAGCTCGGTCATATTGGTCTTGCCGAGGATGACCACCCCCGCAGCCCGCAGCCGCTGCACCACGAAGGCATCGCCTGACGGATACGAATCCCGCAGCGCCACCGCCCCGGCGGTCGTAGGCAAACCCGCTACGTCGATATTGTCCTTGATCAGAATCGGAATCCCGTGCAGCGGTCCCCGGACATGTCCCCGTCGGCGTTCCGCGTCGAGCCGTTCCGCCTCCGCGACCGCATTCGGATTCACCGCCCGAATCGCATTCAGATGCGGGCCCGCCTTGTCCAAGATCCTGATCCGGTGTAGATACGCTTCGACCAGTTCGGCCGAGGTCACCACACTGTCCGTCATCGCACGCTGCAGCGTGACCGTATCCGCCCGGTCCAGATCGACCGCGGGCGTAGGGTCCCCTTCGCCGATCCGCAGATCCGGAGGGATCGCGCCGGACCCGGCTCCCGGCAACCGCAAGGCGTTGCCCATCCGGTCGAAACCCATCGCCCAGATGCCGGCCAGGTCGGCCGATTTCGTCGTGTCGCCCCAGGCCCGCCGCAGCCCCCTGCCCGGATCCTGTACCTCGAGCCAACCGTGGTTCCCGTGCTCGTCACAGCGATATTCCACACGGTACGTATGTGCGCCGACACCGTGCTCATTCACGGCATGCGCGACGTCGACCACGATAGTCGACACTCCGGCACGCTGGTCGACAGGAAGACTCGCCACCGTGTCGAGCAGCGCCTTCACGACCGATCGATGCGGATGGTCCGGGTCGACGGGAAACCACTGCGGAAGTCCGTGCAGGAACTGCACATAGCTGTCGAACGACACACCAGCGAGGCCGACATCATCTGGCACGTTGACGTTTTCGTTGCCGGTCCGGGCCCGATGCAACGCCGCCGTCAACGGCACGCACTGACTGACCGAATGGGAGTCGGGTGGAACATATTCTGCGGTGCCGTCGTCGGGAGCGACCTCCAGTCCACCCACCTCGCCCGCGGTGATCATCGTGGCGTCCAGCCATTGATCCAGATCCGGGGCGAATCGGTCGATAGATGTTGTCAGGTCATCGATTTCGTCGACGACATCGACCATCGTGGTGCGGGAAATCCAACGTTCGACGCGCTCGCGCACCACGGCGCTTCGCGGATGCAGGTCCGCGCGCCGCATGAACATCTCCTCGAGCGTGGTGGGCGCGGAAGCCAGGTGCCGTGTGTGCGTCCGGCTCCGATCCGGACTGCGCAGTGTCGGCGCAGTATCCGATCCCAATACCAGCGAAAGCCAGCGCAGATCCCGTTTCACCATGCGGCGCAGCGCTTCTCGTGCCTCGGGCAGCGAATCCCACCGATTCAGGTCCACCCCGGCCTTCTCGGCGAGTTGCCCCAGCCGATTCTCGGCTTCCGCACGGTTCAGGTGATCCTTACGTTTGCGCCGCACCAGCGCGACGAGTCGGAGCTGGTGCAGGTAGAGGTTGTAATACCAATTACTCCATGGGGTTTGCTCGTCGAAGGCATCTGTCAGCTGTCGTAGTGCGAGGTAGCGGTCGGCGAGATACGTTGTGCCCGCGGATTCGGAACCCTGCCGCAAGACAGCGACTCGTCGCCGGACCTCTTCGAGGGGCGCCTGCGCCCACCCATCGCCGGGCAGTCCGACCGCACACGCGTCGGCCGCTGCGCGCATTTCGCTCAGATCCGGCTCGAGCTCTCCCCGGCTCATCCGGCGATCCAGCGGATACTTTCGCAGATGGTCCGACATCAGGCGCGCGAGCCGCTCGCGCCCGAGCTTCGCACGGTGGTCGGCTTCGTCCATCGCCGCGGTGATCGTGTCGATACGCGTGAGTCGCCGGCGTGCGCGACCGAGTTCGTGAATCAGGCCGATGGTCGTGTCGAGCCGCTCGGACTCCCCGGGCGGCACGCTGGTCAACCGACTCAGGTCGTATACGCCCGCGCCCCGTTCATCGAGCGCCGGTATATCGAGTCCGAATTCACTGCTCAGTCCATCGAGGAGGGCGACGAAGGCGAGCCGACGCTGGTGCGCGATATTGTCGCGCACCGCGGCCAGGCATTCGCTGAACGGCGCGTCATCGGTGAGTTCGGGCAGACGCCACGCGGGCGCGACCGATGCTGCCGGGACACCAGCCAGCGCCCGATCCATGTACTCGAGCGCGACACCCAGATCGGTATTCAGCAGCTCGATAGTGTCGTAATGTTCGACGGTCGCGGCCGCTCGCTGTTCCAACCAGCGCAGTTCGGCGGACCGCTCGCGCTCCTCGTCCTGGGCTGTCGCCAGTAGGTGTTGTAGCCGAGCATGCAGCAGCAACATTCCCTGCCGCGAATCCCAGGATGAGGAGCGGTAGCGCCGAGCCGCCCGAAAGATCTGCTGCTGAATCGGTTCGAACGACTCGCGCTCGTAGTCCTCGATGGCCGTGCCCAGCGCGAAGAGGTCGCGTGCTTGTCCTTCCAGGCGTTGCCTTGCCGCGAGCCGCCGGTCCGCCGCCGCGAGGACCGAACCGATCGCCGGCAGTAGCGCTGCGCGCGGGCCGAAGTTCGCGAACGCACGCAGCAGTGCGTATGCCTGCGCGATCAGCCGGGCGACCTCGTCGGCGCGACGCGCCAACTCCGCTTCTACGGCCTGGATCGTGCGAGCCCATCTGGTCTGGTACTGGATGTCGTCGACGAGCCTTGCGACTGGCGTCGTTTCGGCAAACGCCGCTCGGGCTGAAGCCAGTTCAGGTGCGGCGGAACTGTTTTCGTCGCGCACCGCCAGCATATGGTGGATCCATCCGTCGTCCACCGCCCGACCGCGCTCGATGCCGAGCATGTCGACCAGCGCGCCGCGCGCGTCCCGATACCTCGCGGACCAGTCCGCCCAGACGAGCGAGCCCGTCTGCAGCAGTTCGTCGGGATCGATGCCGTGCGGGGCGAGCAGTTCCGACAATTCCCGCCGCAGCTGCTTGCGACGTTCGTCGGCACGGCGTGCTACCGCCAGCCGGACATTCGGATCGGCAGCGCCGGGCGCGGATGGCCCGAGATCCTCTGCGCCCGTACCGGCGACCGCCATATGCGACTGCGCGGGTTCCGCAATCGCGTGTGGCTCGAATGAATCGTCCTCCGGCGGTGCGCGACCGGGCGGACGATCTCCCAGGCGACGGATCGGGATTTCTCTGCCCCGGCGACCGACGGGCTCTTCATCAGGTGACAGCGGAAGTTCCGGTGTCCCATCGGATTTGAATGCCACGCCGTGAAATGTGGCCCCCTCGCCCGCTGTCATAGTCAGATGAGCCGCCCACGCGTCCACCGCCTTGTCCCCGCGTACCGTCCGAACTTCGGTAACGATCATGTTGTCGTCATCCAGGTAGGCGACTTGTTCGACGACCACGATCACCGCATCGTCCATCTTCACGGTGAACGCGTGCCCACCGGCCGCCCCGAAGTCCACCGCGCCCACCACGGTTCCTTCGGACTCTCGCACGTGCGCGACGATCTGCGCCGCATCAGAAAAACCGTTCGGATGCCAATTCGCACGGGCCCACCGGGATACGTCCTTACCGTCGACCCCCGCCAGCGGGATCTGGACCCGACGATCGTGCGGAATATCGAACCGAGGCCGCATACCGGTCCCCTGCCCCGCGGCATCGGCGGCCACCAGCAAACATGTCTTCGGAACCGAAGAGCGATGGTGCCAAGGGACCACTCGTCGCGGATTGTCGTCACGCAAGAACGCCTCGAGCCGTTCGACCAGTTCGGCCGGGGTGCCCGCGGTCAGGTCGGGGAAGTGCCGCGAGAGCACGTCACAGATTACGGACCCGCTGCCCAGGGACAGACGCCATCGCCCTTCATGTTGCTCGAGTGGCAGCAACAGCGCCCTGGTGTTACCGAGATTGGTCGCCCACAGCACCGGGTCACGGTGCACCGACGGGTCCGGACGTGTTTCGGCCAACGGTGGTATCTGTCGGGTACGCAGCCGGTAGAGAACGTACGCGGGATCGGACCGTTCGATCGCAGGCTGGGCAATCACCTTGTGATAGCCCAGCCAAAGCAGATAATCGGTATCGCGCAGCGGTCCGTACACCTCGGCGGTTGACATAGGCGAAACAGGGCTCGAGGCGACTTGTGACTTTGCGCCGAATATTGACGAATCCAGTCCCACGAGCCATTCGCGCAATCCTCGAGTTGTCACGCCCGCTTCACGATAGGTCAGGTAACGGTCGAGCAATTGGGCCAGGATCTCGTCCTCGGACTGCCGACGGCGCGGCCCCTCCGCCTCGGCGTCGGGAACCGTCCGTACCTCGATTCGACCGTCTGGTCCCAGCGTCACCGCCAGGTATCGCTTCTCCAGCTCATCGCGCCACAAAGCATCGGCGAACTTCGGACGCTCCGCCGCCAGCTCCACCAGGCTCGCCATATGTCTGCCGGGCGGCGCGGCGACCACCAGCACGCCGCCCGCCACGTCCGGCAGGTGCCCGATGCGGTTGTTGAGCGATTGGCCATCGCTGCGGCCTCGCAGTTCTGCCGCGATGACCCGGCTGGTCAAGAAATCGTCACGGCGGCGCTGAGTGCTGGAGAGGGTGTCGGTCAATCCACCGCGCTGCTCGAGTAGGTCGATGTACTCGCGGATATCGGATTCGCGGCGCAGGATCTCCTGACGGCGAGCGGCAAGCCGGGTATCCGGAAGCGGAATCGACGCCAGCTCCAGCGGATCGATACGCAATTCATCGGCCAACGCGGCCCGATCGGCACTCACCTGTTCCCGCAGCGGCCCGAGCGCTTGCCCATCGTGCTCGGGCAACCCGAGTCGGCTGGCCAGGGCCGCACACGCCTCGGTCCACAGCCGGAACCGCTCGGCTGCCGCGTCGGCCTCTCGAACCAGATCCTCGTACCGCCGATTCTCTTCCGGCACCAGGGTGACCTCGAGTTTCCGCCGTGTGCGGTCAACCGATTTCACGCTCGTCTCGCGAAGCGAATCCGCCACCCGCCGCACCAATGACCGCAGGTTGAGGTCATCGAGAGGTTCCAGCAATCCGGCTTCGGTATCAGGGGCCGGCCATGCCAACCAGCCATCCGGGCCGCGGCCCAGGTCGACAATGATTTCCGCACGCCCGTTCGTCGCGGACAGTTGCCACGAATCCGAGAACCGATGCTGCTTGCCCCGCTCGCGCCGCACTGGAGTGGCGGATCGTGCGGTCGAGGGTGGTCGGCCTGCGGACACCGCCTCCGCCAGCCGCTCTAGCAACAGGTCCGGCGTGGTGGCCGACATGCCCTGGAACCATCGGTTCAGGATGTCGCCCGCGTCGCCGCGGCCGCGCGGCGGCGCAACCCGCCAAGCCAGTCCGTCGACACAGATCTCGACCACCGGGTTCAGGACGCCGAGATCGACATCGCCACGAATGACGACGCGCCAAGGCCCGTCGGAGGCCTCATCCGTTCGGACCGGCAGCGCAATCTGCCGGGTCGCTATTCTGACCAGCACCGCCGCGGGATGCGGCAGATCCATATCCACCGAGGACTGAGCCTCGGCGGCCGCATAGGCGAACACCAGCACAGTACCGTCTCGTTTGAGGTGGCCCGCGGTGGCCTCTATCCCGGCGGCAGCCGCCTGTCGGATGTCTTTCTTGCGATAGCAGACCTGCGTGCCCAATCCGCCGATCCAGTCGCCGAATGTCGTGTCGACCAGACCGAGCCGACGAAAACGCAGGTACTCGTCGAGCAGAATGCCCTCCACTTCGGCGACCGTCGCCTCACGGTATTCACCCTCCGCGGTGGCAGCGGAAATCGGTGTCACGACCCGACCGTCCGGGCCCGAGCTCACCCGCAGGTAATGCCGGTCGAATCGGGGGTGCCAGCGAGCCGCGACGAACCTCGAGTCGGTCGTTACCACGTCGAGCAGCGCCCGTCGATGCATACCATCCGGCGCGGCCACGACCAGTCTTCCGCCGCTTTCCGACGGGAGAAAGGCGACGTAGTCGGTGAGCCGTTCGCCCTTCTGCCCCTCCAGCCGCCAGGAATCGAGCTGCCGCTCGACCGCCGCGCGAGCGGCATCCCATTCCGCTTCGCGACTCGCGTCGTTGTTCCCGTCGCGAACCGGTTCAGGGTCGGGGGGTGCCGCGGCGAGAACTTCGGATTCAGTCTGAGCTGCGGCCGCATCAGGGGCTGTGACGGGAGCGGGGCGAACGTCGCGGAGGTAAGCTCGGCCGTTCTCATCGACCGTCACCTCGCAGTAGTGGAATCGGGCCCCCCGTTCCGACAGATCGGCAAGCACCTCGGGTGCCACCGCGTCCAGCGCCCGACCCAACGTCGCCACCGACCCGGCAACGAATACCTCAGGTGCGCCGTCGCCGGACTCGACCACCGCTACCTGCGGTGCCAGCGACCGCCCTCCCCTGGCGTCGACCACGTTCTGCGCAAGCACATCTCGCGCGACGGCTGTGGCCGCCTCGGCACGGGCACTGCGCTCCCGGATCAGCGCGTAATCGAACAATGCGAGGTAGTCCTGGACGATCCCACCGAAGGTCGCGGTATGAGCGGCCTCGGCCCGATCGGCTTCGATCCCTGGCGGGTGTGGCACAGCGTCGCGGAAGTCGAGGGCCCAATCGATGAGCGCTTCCACGGTGCGGGCCAACTCCTGCGGGGCGCGTTGGTCCGCATTTTGCACACCGAGTTGACGGGCTCGCCGCACAACCGCTTCGAAGACACCGCGTCGTACGTCTGCGGCCTCCGCGATCCATTCGCCCCACCCGCGCAACGACGCATCGACCGCTCCGGTCGGTTCGAACGCCCGAGGATCACCTACCTGCAACCAGCCAGCTGAAGTGTGTGAGCCTTGCCGTTGATCCAGCCCGAGTTGCGCGGCCAGATACTTGCCAACCTTGCGAAGGCGCTCGAACTCGCTGTCGAGCACCTCCTCTAACTGATCACATTCGGCGATATATCCCAGCAGCTGGCTGAGCCTTCGGTGCCGGGCTGCGCGGCTTCCAAACCGTGGAATTTCGGAAAGCTTCCCGCCGGCCCCCGTACCGATCGGCGCCTGTCGCTGCTGGATTTCACGCTCGGTTTCGGCACGCCGTACCACACCGACCGTGAGTTCGCCCTCTGGCGGCAGGACGCCGGCCGCGCGCAGATCTGCGCTGAGGCTCGCTGTCAGTTCCTCGAATTCGCGACGCAGGCGGGCGATCGAGAAATTCGGATCCGACGGATCAGCACCACATAGTTCCAGCCATTTGTCGCGCACGTCGCGTAACCGGACCAATGACTCGAGCCGTCGCGACATCACCTCTATCTCTTCGCCTACTCCTGGACTTTCGATGGTGGATGCCCTGACAGCTCCCAGCTTGTCCTGAATGGACCGGAGCCGCGCGATCAACCGCTTTTCCTCGTGCAGCTCCCTTACATTTTCTACGAGACGCCCGAGTTCGAGATACTCGATCATTGTCTCGATCAAACGCCCGATATCGGAGGACGGTCCGACCGCCTCTCCCAGAATCCGCCATTCCGCAGCAGGGTCCGAAATCTCGATGCGTTCGGCTCGTTGCGCGAAACCCAGGTCCGGCACCCAGAGGATTCCGGAAAGGTTGAGCGGACTATCGACGTCGAGAATTCCACGTATCAGCCACTCGGGCAGGTTGGAGAGCCCGCCTCCGGCCACGTCCCGGGTGAACCGCTGCCAATAGGGGCGGTCCACGACACGAAGTGCCTGTTGGAAGTGCTCGATGACACGCAGAACCCGTTGTGGCCCATCACGAGGCCCCAGATCCAGCTGGCGCAGTATTTCGAGTAGCCGCGCGTGATCCGGGTCTTCGACCCCCACTTCCCGGTCCCGCAGGTGCACCAACTGGTCGGCCAATTCTCTGGCCTTCGCCTCGAACGCTTCCAACCGTTGCTTCAGGTACGCCGAGCCGGGCCGGAGTTCGCTGAGGTCCGCTCTGTATACGACTGCCAGACGTTCCAGCTCGGCGGACAACTTTTTCTCGCGGGCAACAGCGGCACGGCGCGCCTGGTGCAGAACTCGCTGCGGCACAATATCTCCGGCCAGCGTCCGGATCTCGTCCAGCTGATTTTCGTACAGGATTGTCGAGAGGAGGTTGCCCTCGACCATTTCCCGTTCCAGCTTGCTGATGTCGGCCGGTCGCGTGTGGGAAGGGGCGCCGATCACATTACCCGCGCCAGCGACGACATCACCGGAAGGCGACGGGTCACCAATCGCATCGGATGCGTCGGCGCCCGCGACCGCCAGCCTTGGCGCATGCTGCGAACGGAGCGTGACATGCGGTCGCGGTTCGCCGAGACTCGGCCGCAGTTCGGCGTCCGCCTCGTACACAAGCGCGAAGATGTGCAGGTCGGATGGCAGTTTGCCCGCTTCGAACAGCTGCCTGGCACCGTCGTCGACCAGTGGGTCGCGCCATTTGATCGTGCCCGGCTGGTCCTTGGCGTGGAACAGCAGGCGGGCATGGCCCTGCCCCGACACCGCGCGGGCGTGATCGCTCTCGGTGACAACGAATGCGGCGGCGCCAGGTTGCATTCCACGTAGCCGGTCCGCCAGTTCCTCCCAAGTCGCGACCGGTTCCCACCGCTTGCTACCCAGCACCGAATGCAGCTGTTCGAGGGACGTGCCGCCGAGCCGGGGATCGGGGGTCAAAGGAGCGGCGGCGAGGTTCCTGGCGATCGCGGCGCTGCCGTTCTCTTCGATGAGATACCCCACGACCAGTGGCGCGCAGTTGATCGGCGTCGGCGCGCGCGGTGGGTCGGGTGGACGGGAGTCGCCGTTGCCCTCCGGGAGCGCATCGGCTCCAGCGATCGGCAGCAGCGGCCGGTCCGAGTCCTGTCGGGTCGCCACGGCCCGCGCGGTGTCGGGGCGCCGCCACAACCCCACCGGCAGGGAGTGCAGCGGCACCTGAGTACTGTGCGTAGCTCGATCGGATCCACTTGGCCTCATAGGGAACTCAGGAAATTCGGGCTCGAAGGCGATTCGTGGCGGCCGTTCGAGGGCGTGACCGCTCGATATGCCCGGCACCCGGGCACGACCTCTCGGGATGGCTTGCAGCATCTGCCAGCGTCGGCTCAGCTCCCCCGGCCCCATCTGAACCAATCGGCTCAGCCACTTCTGGCCCGAGTCGCCGCGGGACGCGGCGACGGCTGTCGCTTCGGCCGACACGCGGTTGAAGCCGACAGCGGTCTCGCGCAGTGCCGACAGGAGCAGGCAGAGGCGCGCGATATCGATGAGGTACTCGCCATCACCTGATTCCACACCGGTCCCAGCGGATGGCCGCTCCCCGGAGGAAGCAAGCGATGCATCCTCGAGGACCTGTTCGATGCGCGGGGTGTTCAGTTCGTCCGGTTCCACTCCGAGCAGCCGAGCCAGTTCCGCTCTTGCCGTGGCCATTTCGGCGTTCAACCGCGCGAGTTCCGGGGAGTCCGGCCCTAAACCCCAATGGTCGATCTCGACACCGTGTTCGCGCGCCAGTTCCCGAGCGAGGTCGCCGCGCCGCAGCCCCAAGCGGATCCATTCCGGGCGCAACGGCGAACTGAACCACCATGATTCGCCGAATGTCTGCCTGGGTCTGCTGACCGCCGGTGCGACGACAGGTGCCGCCTCCGTGTGGTGGGCGTCCGATGTGGAGCGACGATCGGTGCCCTCGGGGATCGGTGGCATCGCCTCGAGCTGAGCGTCGGTCGTCATGAAACGATCCAATGCCTCGACGAGCCGATCAACGGGCGATGACGGGAACTCTTCGGCCAGCCGCCGCAGCACGGACAGCCGGTGCCCGGTCGAGGAAGCCGTACCGTCCGGTTCCAGCCCGGCAACGCACAACCAATCCAGCACGGACGCCGCCTCACGGCGGATCGCTGCCTGATCACGTAGCTCGCGCCCGAACATCTCCCCGAGATCCGCCAGCAGCCCCGAACGCATGGCAGCATCGAGTCGGCCCCACCCGCGATCGGCCAGCTCTGCCAACCTGGCTTCGAACCGGTCGATCACTTGCTCCACCAACCGCCGGCCCCACAACTTCAGTTCCTGCGGTGCCACCCCGAACAATTCCGCCGCATCCGCCGTCGCCTCCGCGTGCTGCCGGCGCAGATCCGGGCCATCCCCTTCCGGTGTTCCACCGGATGGCGCGTCAACGGGCTCTTGCGATGCCGCAGTGGAGCCTGGCGCCACGGTCGAGCGCACGTCCGGAACTCCCTGTGCCCCAATCGCATCGGCAGCATCGGTGTCATTCGATGCCGCTGCCGCGAGCCCCAGCATCGCAGCACCCGGTACCACGGAGGACATCCTCGCTTCCGAGGCAGTCGTCAGCGACGGCGTCTCAGGTGACGATTCGACCGGGCGGTTGCCGGCCGCCGCACCCGGATGGCCTCCATTATCCCCGGGAGGTGGCACCGCCGCGCGCGCGGCGGACTCCTCCGGCGCACCCGCCCCGGTATGCGCCGAACCAGCTGCGGCCGAACCGGTGTCGAGGGCTTGCGCGGGATCCGACAACGATTCGGTCGTATCTGCTCGGCGAGTCTGCTCGGTCTCGGCGAGATCCTGCTCACGCAACTGCCGGAAGCGCTCCAAGGCCGCCTCTCGCACCGGATCGACCGGCACAGACTCGACTACGGCATCTCGTTCAGCCACCGCCACGCTCGCCGAACCGCGATCCGAGGACTCGGACACACCGGCGTGCGTCCGCTCCGGAGCCGAATATGGACCCGTGCCATCACTTTCCGAGCCACCGGGTGTCGTCGAGCGAGCCGATACCGAGGACTCCTCGGGCCCACCGGCAGGCACCGATTCCGAAGACCACAGACCTGCCGCTGCCAAAGCATCTCTGGCCTCGGGTGTCAGTGTGGTCTCGTTGTCGGCGAGATCCTGCTCACGCAACTGCCGGAAGCGTTCCAGCGCCGCCGCCCGCACCGGATCGGGCGGCGTTTGCGGGACGCTCGCACCGTCTCGTTCGCGCACCGCCTCCGACGGAACCCTGTTCGACGAACCCGACGGCTGGGCAGACTGTGATGGCGGAGATGAATATGACTGCGCAGCATTACTTTTCAGACCGTCGGGCGTTGTGGAGCCAGGCGACGGAGTCGATGACGTACCACTATCGGATCCGCCGACAGCCACCGGTTCGGGCGATACCGCAGGCCGCAACCCGGCGGCCGCGAGTGCGTCGGCGGCTGCGGGCGTCAACCCGGACTGCTCGCCGCCCGTCGTCTCCGCCAATTCCCGTTCGCGCAGGGCGCGGGCACGATCCAGGGCGATCTCCGGATCGGCGGTACCCTCCTCGGCACCGAGTCGCAACACCAATTGCGGAGATTTCAGTAGCCGGTCGAATGCCTGATGCGCATCCGTCCATCGGTCCACAGTCGCCGCATCAGCACCGACCCACTGCCGCAACCTATCCCGCAGATCCCCGGACACCGCCTGTCCCTCACGCAACTCCCCAGCACCAGCGAGGAACCGGCCGCTGCTCTGATCAGCGGCCAGTGTCCGGCGCACTTCATCGCCGATCAATCCACCCGCGTGTTCCCGCGCCTGTTCAGCCACGTGCGGCGACTGCTCCGCGCGCTCGACCCAGCACTCGATCGCCGAACGCAATCGCGACGGCGACATCGAATGGAACTCGGTGTCCGACAATCCCAACCATTTGGCCAGCTCGGTGTCCGCCCGGGCCGACTCACGTTGCAGTGCCTTGAAATCCGACGCCCGCGCCCCTGCCACCGCGTCTGCACCCGCCCGCGCACCGTACTCACGAATCGACTGCTCCAACGAAGGTTCTCCGTCAGCACCAGCCGTCGCAGCATCGGGGGCCGCCCCGTCGGTGTCGATGGGTACTCGCTGCGCCCCCGCCTCGCCGGAAGGTTCGGCAACCACCCCTGCGCTCTCGCCAGCGATTGGTGCGGCTTCCGCAGACTGGTGCGCGCTCCGGTCCACACCCGATCCCTGCTCGGATCGTGCCACCGCGTACTGAGGATGAGCGGGATCCCACGTACCGTCCGCCGCACGCCCATCCGCCGAACTCACGTGCGTCTCCGCCGCCACGTACCGGTCCAACTGGTCCAGCAACTGGACGACCGGTGCAGCGCCCTCTGTCTCGGCAGCCCGGCGGACCGCTGGCAATTCGGAACCATCCGCGGCATCTGCCCGCTGTCCCGTCATCCCAGAGTCCGCCAGCCACTGTTGCACCGAAGCCGTATTGCCGTAGTCCTCAGTAAGTTTCCGAGCCCAGTCCACGGTTCCGGGCACGACATCGTCCAGCGCTCTCGCCCGGACCGCCGGATCCAGCAGGGCCCAGCCTTCGTCCCCCAGCGCTCCGAGTAACGCATCGCATTTGCCGATCGCCTCTTCCAGTACCCGCCGCCCCCACAGCCGCACCTCTTGCGGCGACACCCCAAGTGATGCCGCCAGCTCGGCGCGCGCCTCATCGCGCACCGCCACACGGCGGGCCAATTCGGCCGCATCGACACCAGGGGCGGTCGGATCGCCGGAGGGGTGCGCCATACCATTCGAGCTACCGCTCTCCTCAGGCCACTCCGCACCATGCTGGGATCCGGATACGGCCGCATCGCCGGAAGCCGTCCGGGCTTCCGCCAACTCCTGTTCCCGCAGCTCGTTCAACCGCCGATACAGCGCGGCATCCGGCTCACCCCCGGCACCGGAATTCGTAGCCGAGGCAGCCGAATCCTCGCCCCCAGCACCGTGGACCGGTGTTTCGGCAACTACGCTGTTCTCCGAAATTCCCACTGCGGAAACCGGTTTCTTTGCCGGAGCATCCGATCGGACAACTTCGTCCGCATGCAGCCCCGCGCCCGCGTTTTCGGCCGCGGGCGGGGTAGGTGCTGCCATGTCCGGATGCGCCCTGGCCTGCGCGTGCGCCGATGCCATCCCCACGGCGGCGCCACTGGCCAGCGCTGCCAGCGTCAGCTGGAACTGACCGGTCATCGCGGCGGCCGCGGCGGCACCGCCGATCACACCCGAGATGCCCGCGGTCGCCGCGACCACGGCTCGCCCAAGCAGTGCCGGGGCGGCATGCGGAACGACGGCCTGAGCCAGATGGCCGCCGAGTGCCCCACCGAGACCAGCACCAGCACCAGCGACCCCAGCAGTCGCGACCGAGTCCCAATCCACACTGTCGCGATGCCCGTTCAGAATCCCGAGGATCTGCCCCAGCTGCACACCGGCATCGACACCGGCGGTCAACGCGGCGAACCCGCCTGCCTGCATGAGCAGCAGACCGGCACGCTCGGCCACCGCAGCCGCGCCGGCTCCAGCACGCTCTGCGACGAAAGCCGCGAACCGGGCCAAATGTTCCGCTCTCGCCTCCGACAGCACCTGCAACGCCCGCAACGGATGCCAGCCCCCAGCCAGCAGGAGCTGGTAAACCGTCATCGCACCGAAGGCGTACATGGTGTAGCCCTGTTTGTCGGTATCGGCGGTGCTGCGATCGGTGTAGTGCGCCATTGACTTGCAAAACTCACCGGACCCGGCGACCGCCGTGGGAAGCGGCTGCACAGCGTCGTGGATCTGACCACCGAGGCTGTCGCGCACCGCCTCCGGCAGCAGTGCGATTTCCGCGTCGAGCCGCTGCCTGATCTGTTCGAGCTCCTCGCTCGCCCGCTGCCACGCAGCACTCACCCGCCGACCGGCATCGGTGTCCATCCGGGGGATCTCCGCACCGAAAACAACGGCCTGAATCGGGGCAGGCAACTCCGACAACAGCTGCAACGCGGTCGTCACGCCCCACCCCCTCCGCTTATCTGTCCAGGAACCATCTCGTTGGTCGAGGTCAGGCGAGTGACCCCAGACGGCGCCGGTAGCGCTGTTCGAAACCGGTCACATACACCGAAGGTGCGATCGAGGACGTCGAATGTTCCACCACCCCGTCGTCGGCGATATAGAAGATCGCCCGGCCGATCGCGATCTCACCACGCGGCACCGGCACGTACACCATCCAGCCGACCTCGACGCGCTCCGCGGTCAACTCAGCGAGCGGATAGCCGGTGGTATCAAGTCCCTGATCCAGGATGTAGGTACGGATACGGTCGATAGCATCCTGGGCCGACATCTCGCGCTGCCCTTCTCTGGCCGTGACGCCCGCGATCGAAAACTGATACAGCGCAGCGTCGATGTCGAAACCGTCCGCATCGCCGAAAACATCTGTCACCGTCGTCCGAGTAACGAGCCCCGCCTGCGCGACCGGCACCAGCACATCGGCCGCGGCACGCACCCGTGGCTCGGGCGCATCGGGCACCAGGCGCGTCACGATGTCGACCACGGTGCCTGCGGTCCATACTCCCGGAACCGCCGAACCGCACTGCTCGGGCGATGGAGATTCCCCCCGAAACCACTGCCCTTGCTCCCACCAGTAGCAGAACGACAGCAGTCCAGCCGCGGCCCGCGGATTCAGCACCGAGTCCGCCACCCAATCCGGCGCTCCAGCATAGAAACTCGGCATCGGCGCGTCCCCGTTGTACACCGCATCCAGCTCCGGCGGATCCCAGACCCCGCCCGACAGCACCGCACGCCCCCCGGGCAGCACATAGAGAGTCGAACCAGCCCGCCGGGAACTCTCGAACCAGCCCAGCGACGGCAGTATGCGCGGCCCCAACTGCGATCCGACCGCGACGAACGCCGCCGACAAAACCGCCCATCTCGCCCACAGCGCCGGGAGATTGGGCAGTTGATTCTCCATCGGCACCGGCCGTACCCCGGCGGCCCGATCGGCGCGCACCGCGGCAACCGCCGACCGCGGGCTGCGCGTCTGCCGGTCGCCGTGACCGACATAGGCCGCCAGCCACACCGGAAGCCGATCCCGCGGATACTCCGCAAGATCGGCTCGATACACCTCCGGCGCGAACATCTGACCGTCCGGAAACGGCTCGTCACCGTAGTCGTAACCGAATTCGGGTTCGCCACCATCGGACGACCAGACCAGCAGCCGCCACCACGGCCCATACTCGAGCCGCGCCGACAGCTCCCGCAGCCGCCGCACCGAGGCGAGCAGCGCCTCCGGCGGATCCACCTGCACGGACCGGTCATCCACGGTGAAAACGATCTCGACCGTCTCCTCGGCAACCGTCAGTGCGAAGACCGCCGTCATCGACCGCCACCCGGGCGGGCCCGACTCCGCGACCTCCGCCACGACCTCTTTCGCCGAACACGTCATCTCGTCGTCGACGGTCTGCACAGTGGACAGCGACTCCCGGTCGGTGTGCGCGCCGTCGGCGTCAGACTGCTTCATACGACCAACCTCAATTCGAATTCCCCACTGCTGCAGCCGATCACCGCTCCTGCACGCCACCGCGCGCCACCGACACCTGTGCCGCGGTGTCGGTGAGCAGACCACACAGCGTCTTCGCTGGTTCGGTGGCTTTGTCCCCGTTGAGCATCACGTCGGTGAAGGCGTCGGCCAGCGCCGCACCGGCGTCGAACTGCCCGTTGTCGAAGCTCGCACCGCTCAACTGGTCACGCCAACGCTTGTATCCGGCCACCACCCGAGCGAGTCCGGCATTGTGGTAGCCGCTGTCGCCGCGCAAATACTCGCCGATCAAGATCCGCTGCGCCCGATTCCGTGCCTGCCCCGCACCAGCGAGGTCGAAGGCGCGACCGAATTCCCGAACCGTGGCCGCATACACGGTTCGCGTATCCGCCTGCGCGACGGCGGCACCCGGCCGACGCTGGTTCCGCAGGATCTCGTCGAGCCGTTCCGGATCGGCCGCCAGTCCACCATCGAGGGTTACCGACCACGAGTACGCCGACGCATCCGCATCGGTAGTCCGCGCCCGGCCCACGCACACGACGCGCCCCTCGGCGACAGTCCCGATCGCAATGCCGCGGATATCGATCAGTCGATGCCTCGTCAGCACGTCATCGATCGCCGCGAGAAACTCTCCCACCACGGCCGCATCGAGGTCAGAGGCCTCGAAGCCCGACCCCTCGACACCGTGCCGCTCGGACAACTGCTGTGCCAGTTGCATGATCGCGTTCCCGGTCCGCGGTCGAGTCGTCGGACCTGCCGCAACCGAGGACCCCTCACCTCGACTCCGCGGTCGGGCGCTCGCGGGCTTCTTCTCCGGTGTGGGCTTTCCCTCGCGGGCGGGCCCGGCGAGTGGAGACGGCCGGCCTGCCGGGTTTTCGGCCCCGGACCAAGGCGTGGCCGAAGGCTTCCGATCCCCGCGTGCACTCACCACGGGTGCGCGCGCGCCGGTCCGGCCCGTCGGGACAACACCGCGTCCCAACGGCTCACGCCCAGGCTGTACGGCCGTCGGCACGTCCGGGTGAACAGGTCGATCGGGATTACCGACACCCGGCGCGGAAGCACGAGCAGGTTCCGACCACCGCTGCCTCTGCAGCCCCTCGGCACGGCCAACAGCACTGTCGGCAACGTGGCTGTCAGCACCGTCGGAGACATCAGGTAGATCCGCCCGCGGGCGCGCCGCCGTGCCAACGGACGGATCGGCGCCTGACGCTGGCATACGCACTTCACCACGCGTGTCCATCCGGAGCTCCGGCTCGTTTTGCGCCCTGACAGTTCGCGTTGCGGACGAAGAATGCGAATCCGGAGAGCGCAGCGGAGGCGATCCGGCGGCCGACGCATGATCGGACTCGGGGACCCCAGCCTCCTCGGCAGGACGCACCACATTGTCGGCGGCCGCAGCGGTGTCTCCCACTGAACTGCCACCGGCCTGATCCGCGGACTCGACAGTGTCAGCCGCCTCCGTCACCTGTCTGCCGAAACCGCGCAACACCTTGGCCATATCGCGAAGGGCGACAACAGCCTGCTGTGCATCCGGCCCATAGGACTTCCCGAACTCCGCACCGGCATCGTCATCGCCCCACCACCGGCCCTCCGCGGACAGCACTGCGTCCAACCGCTGCACTACCTGCAGGACCTCATCGCCGATCTCCTCGAACGCGGCCCCCCGGGTACGCAGCAGTCGCGGATCGATCCATAGCGATCGACTCACAGCCACACTCCAGGTTGCGTTCGGGCAGACAGATCTCGATAAGCATGACCGGATAGGTAGCTTCGAATCATCGGTAACGGGGTGCGCCAAGCCCACGCCCGGACGCTTCGGGGCGGATTGCCGGGCCGGAGCCCATCTTGCTGATACTTAATTTCCGAGTCACCGGGGCACAGACTGCGCTATCCCCAAATCCGCCATCTCCTTCTCGATGGCCTTCGCCGCGAAAACCAGACCCATGGACCGCAACTCATGAACTCGCCTGTGCAGCGCATCAGTACCCCCTGGGGCAGCCGCGATATGGGCGATACCGATAGGCGCCGCGATAGAAGTCAGCGGTCGATCCGCCATGCCATCCAACCTTTCCGCCGCTCCGCTCATAAAGTTCGACGATGCGCACGAACGAAATATCTCCACATGAGTCTCCGCAGTTAGGTAGTGGTCCGACATCAGTACCCGCCGGGGTGAATTACGATTGCTGGCCGAGGTGCGGCGTAATGAGCCGATTCAGCAGTGCTGGCACTTCGGATCGCTATTACCGTTGAACTGCCACCGCCAGCATGGTCAGCATTTGCACAGAGCATTGGCGAAGAGACTCGCACGACGAACCAGGCTACGAAGACGCGTCGATTGTTGCCACACGATGGGCGGCACGAGCGTACCGGTCCATGTCTCGACCAGGATCCGCAATGGGCCATGAATAAATCGAGTCAACGGATACCAAAAGCATAGCCGATCAACCGGATGACGTGGTCACGATGGCCATATAGTCGCTGAACTCCATATCGAGCAGCCCCAGATAAGATCTTTCGCCGGGTGCAGAATATCGACCGGATCGATGACATAAAATTACTCGGACAGTTCGACAGCGGAAGAATCTTTCAGTTAGTCCAGCCCAATCTCTGATTAGCCGACGATCCAGCCGTGGGGTCGGCCTACATGGTCACGATGGACCGCTGATGCGAACATAGCGAAGGCTATGGCCAGCACGCATTTTTCGAACGCCGTCAACTCTCGTGTATATCCACCCACCCGCAATATTTGCTAGACGCATGCCGAATCCCGCAACGTCGACTCACCCTGCGGTGTCACAATCATCAACTGATAGGTAGATTTCACACATCCGCAGATCGGTGGATTCACGAGATTTCGTTGGCAGTGTGTCGGACCGACCGGCTACTCTGCTCGATGTGTCAGCGCAACGCCCCTTCGGTAGCGGTTCTCTTCCAACAGCGGCCAGTGATTTCGTCGGACGAGAACGAGAGCTGGAAAAAATCGCAACCCTATTTCTGTCTTCGACGCGACTGATTACCTTGATCGGCACGGGCGGCATCGGTAAGACCCGGCTCGCGACTGAAGCCGTCCACCGCTATCACAAGGCGCGGCGGGTGCCGATTCACTGGGTCCGGCTGGCCCGACTCCCCGCGGGCTCGGATGCGACGGCGGTCGAGGACGAGCTCGCTCACTCGATCATCGACATGGACTTCTCGAACCGGTCGACCTGGGATGCCTTGATCGATAAGTTGACCAAGACCGAGGGCACCAGCCGCAATCCGCAGACCATTCTGGTGATGGACAACTGCGAGCACGTACTCGACGGTGCCGGACAGGCGATTGCGGCGTTGCTGGATGCGGTGCCCGGCCTGACCGTACTGGCCACCAGCCGCGAGGCCATCGGCTGGGTCGACGAGCAATTGGTGCCGGTCCCGGCACTGTCACGCGAACAGGCGCTCGCTTTGTTCCGCGCCCGAGCGGAGTTGACCGGTCACCCTATCGCGGGTGATGACGACGCCGCGGTCGCCGGTTCGATCTGCTGGCATGTACACAACCATCCCCTCTACATCAGGCTGGCCGCCGCCCGGCTGACGCGGCAACCGTTGCCGATGATCCTGCGTGATCTCAGCGGGGAGGACGACGACCGACGGCTGCGCTGGTCGCATGGCCCACGGGTCGGCGCAGACGAAAGACATTGGCGCATCCACGATGTCATCGCCTGGTCCTACGACCTCTGCCAGGACGACGAGCGCCTGCTTTTCGAGCGCATGTCGGTCTTCGCCGCCGGTTACGACAGCAATACGGACGACGATCACGGCACGTCGAGGCGCGATGTGGGGGCCGAGCTCGAAGCGATCGAGGCGGTATGCGCCGACGACGACGGCGCTGGCATCGCTCGCGACGAGATCGAGGGTTTGCTCGAACGTCTCGTGGACCAATCGCTCGTCACGGTGCACCTGACACCTAATTCGGTCCGGTATTCACTGTTGGAAAGCTTGCGAGTCTTCGCGCAGCAGCGGCTGAACGAGCGATCGGCGGGGGCGGAGTGGCAACGGTTGGCCGGTAGGCACCGACGGTACTACCGGGACAAGGCCGTGCGCGCTGGGGCCGATTGGTTCGGCCCGGCCGAGCAAGAGTTGCTGGACTGGGCTCGTGCGGCGTGGGACAACCTGCTCACCGCGATGGACAGCAGCCTCATCACACCCGGAGAGTCCGCGATCGGATTGGAGATCGCGACCGGGTTGATCGCCCTGCGTCTTCCGTTCTTCCTGGGTTCCCTGCGCGAGTCCCGCCGGTGGGCGATGCGCACCCTGGAAGCGACCCGCGGTCTCGATCCCCAGCCCATTGAACTGCAGACCGCCTCGATGGCGCTGACCGCATGGTTGACCTCGTGTCAGGGCGTGCACGACGAGGCCGCCCAGATGCTCGATGAATGCGTCGCCGCCTGCGTCACGGATGCGGCAGCGAGATCGAATTGGCGAGACGATCCGATGGCCGATCTCGGTCTGCCGGCTCCTGTCGACTTCGCCTTGGGTACCGAACTGCTCTTCGCGGATGATCCGCGCTCGATTGTGGTCCTGGCACGTGCGCGCGAGCGGTTACGCGCGGATGGCGATGAGGGCGGTGCCGCCATGAGCGAATTGTTCCAGGCCCTGGCGGCCGGACTGCTCGGCACCGCGGCACAGGCATTGGAGATCGCACAGCGCTACCTCGACCGTGCCACGCGGTCGGGTGCCGGATGGGCACAGTCCTGGGCCGAATTGGCCTGGGCGATAGCACTGACCAAGCACGGTGATCCACATGAGGCGTTGGCCGTCGGGCGTACCGCGCTGAGGAGTCAACTGTCTATGCGGGACCAGTGGGGAGCGATCTGGGCGGTCCATATCCGGACGTGGACACTGGCACGATTGGTCGCCGACGCACGCGTCGACCATGGCGCACAACCCGATTCAGTGCTCTGCTTGGCGACGGAGATCGCGAATCTCGTCGGCGGTGCCGGCACGGTACGGCAGCAACTCGGCGTGAACATCGCCAACCTCGGACCGTTCGCCACCGAAACCGATAAGGCGATTGCGGTAGCCCGAGATGTGCTCGGACACAAGGCCTTCGCAGCCGCCACACACGAAGGAGCGATACTTCGAACCGAATTCGACGAAGTGGCTCGACTGGCGCTCGGCACTCTGTCGTTGAACAAGCTGGCACTCGACCACCCGATCCGTCGACACCGACCATCCAAATGGAGCGAGTTATCGGCCGCCGAACGCGAAGTGGCGGTATTCGCCGCAGCAGGCTGGACCAACACGGCGATCGCGGCAAGTCGTGGCATCTCGTTCAAGACGGTTGACGCACAGATCGCCTCGATCTTCAGCAAACTGATGATCAACTCGCGAGCCGATATCATCACCCTCATTCCCAGCGATACCCGGGAGAAGGTCGCGCAGGCAGCCGCCCGCCGCCCCCAGCAGCGAAGACATCGGTAGCCGAATCAGTGTGTCCACGACTCGGCCGCGCGCTCAACTCCCGCATCGAACCGGCCACAGTGTTCAATTCGGTGGCGATTTCGGCCAGCACTTTCGATACCTCGATCGCATCGGCTCGCAAGATATCCGTCGACAGCGGCGCCTCATCCGCGGCGAATCGCATGACATCCCGAATCCCGCTGCCGCACAACCGCAACACCGCATCGTCGGCGCCTCGAATGCTCGCCGCCAATGCCGACGCGACCAGATGCGGCACATGCGAGATCCTGGCCACGGCCCGATCATGCTCGGACGGCGTCATCATGACCGGGTGTGCACCGGTCAGACCGACCAACTCGACAACGGCGTCGATCGCGGCCGGATCCGTATCCGCACCCGGCGTGAGGGCCCACGGTCGATCTCGAAACACATCAGCTGACGCGGCGAGCGGACCCGAACGCGTACGACCGGCCAATGGATGACCACCGACATAGTTCTTCACATCGCAGCCGATCAGCTCGGCATCAACCGTAGGAGCCACTTTGACGCTGCCGACATCGGTATAGAAATGTGCCATCGATTTGACCTGACATTCGGCGAGCACTGTCGCGATATCACTCGACGGCACGGCCAACACCGCGATATCGACCGGCGCCGCGGGCAGACCGACGACTCCCGCTCGCCGCGCCGCCGCCATGGCGACCGTATACGGATCCCGATCGCACAAATACGTCAGAATTCCCTGCTTACGCAGGGCGAGTGCGATAGATGTTCCGATCATTCCGGTGCCGATTATCGCAACCTCGCGCACCAACCGGCCCGGCGGCGCTTTCACCACAACCGACAGATTGCCGAATTGAGGACATCACAAATTTTCATTACCCAACCTCGTTGGACTCGGCTCAGCACAGTACAAAGTGCCTGCTAGGGACGAGCTGATCTCGATGGGCAACAAGCTACTCGGCACGCACCGACCGGTTCAATAGGGAATACACATAGATAGACAATTCTCGGCAATTACCTATCAACAGTCGCTACCTACACAATCCCATTTCGTCGCGACAAAACAGGTGGCGCAAGTTCGTACAGCGATCACCGATGCCGTAGACCTACTTATGGTCCCATTCTGGAGTTCGACAGACCGGAATGGAGAGGTGTGAAGAGCATGGTGTGCTGTGTGCTGCTCGCCGGGCTCCTGGTGTTCGGGCCGCGTGGTGTGCGTATCCACCGCGCCTTTCGAGCCCGTCGCCAGGGCCGGCGGCCGAATCGTCATCCACTCGAAATCGCCGTCTCCGGGCATCTCGTCGAACCCTCGCATACGACAGCCCTTCTCGTGCCCACCCGGCCAGCGGCGGCGCGCACACCACAGGAGTCGACATGAGCACAGCTGCACCGGTTCAGGAGTCCACGTCGAATATTCGCCTGCGCGGACCCGCGACCTCCCGATGGTTGCGGCGCACTCTAGTGCTCACCTCGCTGGTCTGGACCGCCGCGGCGGTCCTTCCCCAAGCTCTCGGGCTGTCGGATGCGTGGCGGGCCTTCGGCACCGGACTCATCATTCCGGGCGCCGGTCTGTTGTACGCGATGCCGCCGCTCGACCACACCTTCGCTACCGAGGTTGTCGTCGGCCACGCCGTGGTCCTCTGGGCCGAGGTCGCTGTCGCTAGTGCGGCGGTGCGCCGAGGCCGCGGTCTGCTGGTCGCTGGAGCGGTCGCACCGCTGGTCGCAATAGCGGTCGTGGCCGTGCCGACGTTTGTCGTGGTGGCCGGTCATATTGCCGCCTTCATCGGCGTACTGGCCGCCGCGAGTTGGGCATTTGCCTTCCGTTCGGTGGCGCGGTCGGATTATGTGACCCTGCCGGCGATCGTGCTCTTCGCCGCCGCGGTCTCCGCGGCGCTGACGCAGGTGCACGGCGACATGCCGGGACCGATGACATGGGTGTGGTGGGGTGCTCCTGTTGTCGCGGTGGGGCTTTCGGCATTCGGGTTGATTCGTGAGCGCGTCCGGCATGGTGCCGCTCGTCGGCTCGGGATCGAACGGGAAAACTATTTGGCCGGGCGGCGAGGTTCGGCGCGGACGAATCCGGTGCCGCTCGACCACCGGCTGGGTACGCCCGAGGTGACCGAGGCCGATGTCGATCAGCTGCGATTGCTGCGATATCTGATGAGCATCGCCGCGCAGCCACTGGAGAACTGGGACGGTTTCGACGCCGAGGGTGCGGGCCCGTTGCAGCAGTACCGGTATCAGCTCAATGCCATCGGCTGGGCACTGGCGATGTACGGATACTCGCATACCCCCGCTTTGCGCGGACCACTGCACCGCGCACAACTCGCCGTCCTCACACGCATGCAGGACCAAGCGGTCTGGGGATACTGGCACCACCAGAATCTATTGGGCAATTGGGACTTTCGCGCGCGACGCGCGGATCCGATCGACGTGCCACAGAACATCATGTTCACCGGCTACCTCAACCTGCAACTCGCCATGTTCGGGCAGGCGACCGGTGACCGCCGCTTCGACACACCCGGCTCGCTGACCTTCTCCTGGTCCCCCACCGAGGAATTCGCCTACGACCACCCTGCGATCAACGACATCGTGATCCGGAACTTCGGCGGTGACCTCGGCCTGTGGCCGTGCGAACCGCTGCCGGTCGGCCGCCGCCGCAGGCACGGCCTGGTCTTTCCGTATTGCAATGCGGTGAGCGCGGCGGGCGTCGCGATACTCGACGCACTGGTCGGGACCAGCCACGCCGCCGACATCAGCCGCCGCTTCCAACGCGGCCTCGATAGCGAGTTCACCGCCGCCGATGGCGATATCGTCTCCTTCATCGCCTCTGGACTCGGCTTCACCGCACGAGCATTCCGAGGACCGGCAACCACCGCGTCGGTCGCGGCTTTCGTCGCGCCGCTACTGCCCGACCTCGCCTGGCGCGCATGGGAAATACTGCTGCGCGAATGGCTGACCACCGACCGGTTCCGGCACCTCGGCACCGGCGGATCCGAATCTCCGATCGTCGCGGACTGGGGCTCGCAGGCGGCAACCAACGCCGAATCATTCGCAGCGGCAATGCTGCTCGCACAGGAATGCGGAGAATCCGAGTGGTGCACCGAACTCTGGACAGCGGCGACCGAGCAGCTGGGGTTCAGCGGAGATGCTCGACAACCGGGGGTCTGGAGTTTCGATGCGGCCTCCTTACATGCCAACGGCATGCTGGGTCTCGGCGGGCTCGGTCGCACCTACGCCCTCACCGACATGATGTCGCGCCCCCGGCCACCGCAATGGAACGCAGGGCCTCGGATCTTCGACTTGCCACATCCGAATGTCCTTGTGGCGAAAGCAGTTTCCGATGGTTACGGCCTGGACGCTGTCGTCTGCCCCGGCCTCGGACCGGGCCGATTCGCGCTAGTACTGGATCAACTCACCCCCCGAGGCCAGTATCTGATCCACGGTGCGGTGGAACGAGAAGTGACCGCCGACGCGACCGGCAGCGCCCGGATAGCGGTCGAACTCGAGACCTCGAGCACCATCGCGGTGCGGCCGGTGCCGCACGGCCCTATCTAGGAAAGGATGACCGGGAGGGCCGACAAGGCCCGGTGGAAGGGACCGGGTCGCCAGGTCAGGTTCTCGGCGGGAATCGCCAGCCGCATACCTGGCAGGGCGTCCAGGAGTTGGTCTATGGCGTCTTGCGCGATCAGGTATGCCGCGGTGCGGGCCGGGCAGGCGTGCGGTCCGGCGCTCCACGCCAAATGCGAACGGTTGCCGGTGTGTTCACCGACGCTGATAGCCGGATCGTTATTGCAGCCGGCCATGCTGATCACGACGGGTTGATGTGCCGGAAGCCAGACATCGTCGATCAGAACCGGTTGACGCGGGTAGGTGACGCAGAAGTTCGCCATCGGGGGATCGGTGAACAAGACCTCGTCGAGCGCATCGCGGGTCGATAGGCTCCCGCTGAGTATGTCGCCGCCGAATCGGTCATCGGTGAGCATCAGCAGCAAGGTGTTGACGATCAAGTTCTGCTGCGGCTCGATCCCCGCGCCGTAGAGAACGACGAGTTGGTGGATCAATTCCATATCGTCGAGCTTGCTCGGGTGATGGATCAGTCGGGTGGCGATGTCGTCACCGGGTTCGGCTCGTTTGAGCGCGATCAACCGCGCCAGCGCCTCGGCGAGCAGGACGTTGCCCTTGTCGGCGTCGATACCGTCGAACAGCGCCGCGATTCCGGCCGCGACCTCCTCCCCGATCTGAGGGGGACAGCCGATCATGGCATTGACGACCGCGAAAGCGAGCGGGAAGGCGTACTCGTCTACCAGATCGACCGTGCCAGCCTCGGGCATACCATCGATCAGTGGGGCGGCGAGACTCTCTACCGTGGCGTGCAGCGCGTGTAGATCGACCTCGCCGATGCTCGCGGTATTCGCCTGTCGGTAGCGTGCATGCTCGATCCCGCTGCTACGCAACGCATTCGGACGCCATTCCAGGACCGGAAGCACCGGGCAATCGGCCGGGACAGTTTGCTGCCAAGCCCGCGGATCGGCCGGAAAGTGCTCGGGGTCGTGCAGGATTCGTATCGCGGCGCGATAACCGATCACCAGGGTGGCGGGTACACCTGGGGCAAGATAAACCGGTACCAGCGCGCCATAGCGTCGACGCATCTCTCGGTAGAAATGGTGCGGATTCGCGGCGAATTCCGGACTGAACAATGCCACCCGTCGATCATCGGGATCGACCGGCGATTGGTGGTGTGGAATCGGACTTGTCACCATCCGAGCTGCCATCCCTCTCCCTGGGGCTCTGACAGGCCAGTCATGTCCCGCCGAACGTGCGCCCGCGCTATTCGTACCGTTAACGCTGGGCTGCGCACGGCCTTTTGAACCACCGACCAGCCGAGCCCTGGCACAGTAGAACAACAATGGCGAGTGCGGCAGACAAACCCACAGCAGCGACTCCCCCTCACCGAGTTGACGCCACTCATAGTCACCGACTAGGTAGGTGACGAGCATCAGTAGTTTCGGATTTTACGAGTGCCACTATGGTCCGCGAACGAATGTCCGTCATTGGGCGAAGTCCCCAGCTCGGGTGACCTCGGACCCCCACCGGAGTTCAGCGCGACGCGGCAAGCACCGCATCCGTCGCCACGGCATTGCCGACGGTGATCCTGATACCCGTGCCGCAATGCTTGACCTGGATTCCGTCGCGCTCGAAAGCCGAGCAAAGCCGGTCGATTTCGGCATTGCCGCAGGAATCCAGGTACACGAAATTCGCCGCACTCGTCGGCACCGCGAAGCCGAGCCCGCGCAACCCCTCGGTGAGCCGACCGCATTCGTGGGTGATCGCCGCGGTGCGCACCGCCAATTCCGCCTCAGCGTCATAGCACGCTCGCACACCGGCCTCGGCCAGAGCCGTCACCCGGAACGGCAACTGCCACCGTCGAATTCGCGCGATCACCGGCACCGCGCCGATCGCATACCCGACCCGCAACGCCGCCATTCCGTACGCCTTCGAGAAGGTCCGCGTCACAACCAGATTCGGATACCGAGCCGTCAGGTCAGTCGTAGCCATCCGATCCGCCACCGCGACGAAGTCGATGTACGCCTCGTCGAGCACGACCGTGACGGACGGATCGATTCGATCGAGGAAACCCTCGAGTTCGGCCTGTCCGATGCGGGTACCGGTCGGATTGTGCGGACTGCACAGCACAACTACCCGCGTGCGCATATCGATGGCATCGCCCATGGCGTCGAGATCCTGATGACCGTCCGCAGTCAGTGGAATCTCGACGGCCCGACCGCCAATGGCCTCGGTCAGCAGCGGATATCCGTCGAAGGTCGGCGTGGCCATCACGACACCGTCGCCGGGCGCGACGAACTCGCGCAGGATATACGTGATGACCCCGGTGGCACCCGCGCCGACCACCACCTGCTCGGGCGGCATACCGAGCCTTTCGGCGATCATCCCGGGCAGCCTGCGCGGCAGGTACTCCGGATAACGGTTCGCCGCCACCCGTGCGCCACGCAGCGCGGCACGCACGGATGGTAACGGGCCATAAGGATTTTCGGTGAGCGCGAGCCGATGCTCCAGTTCCGAGGCCGGCGACATATCGAATCCCCTCGCTCAGGGTCGATGAAGGCCCGCACGACTATTCGTGCGGGCGCTCGATTCGAACGGATGCTGTGCGGTCGCTAAAGCACGGAATTCATGATCGTGCCCGCACTAGCGGCGACCGCGCCACCGGCCATCGCACTGGCAATCATCTTCGGCGACTGCAGCCCGCCCCCGGACCATTTTTCCCAGGCGAACCGACCACCGCCGTAGGTAATGGCGGTGACTCCGGACAACTGAATCAGCCAGGTGAAATACTGGCCCATTTGCATCAGTTTGTCCGCCATCGGCGGCGCCTCCGGTGTCGGATTACTGATCTCGGCTAGTACGGTGTCGTGTAACGCGGCGAGAATCATGCTCACTTTCATGCTCCTTGTCGCATGCGGGGTGCCGGGAGAAGAAGAGACTTCGCAATGAACCGCTGCAGCGCGTTGACCTCATAGATTCAACCTCATCAAGATCATGTGACGCAGCCGACACACCGAAATCGATCCCCTAATGCAGCCCGAATCCCAGCCTGCCGGACGTTCGCCACCCCTATCCTGAGCGAGGAAAATTCGCCGGATAGGGCCGCCGACCGAGGGCGGCTCGGCGGTTGCGGGACCCGACACCCCGCCCCGCCCACAGGAGGGAATCGTCATGCCGGATAGCTGGGCTGAAACCGCCACTGGGTTGCCGACCAAAATCGACACGAGTGTGGCTCATGAAGCTCGTGTTTACGATTATTGGCTCGGCGGAAAGGATAATTACCCGGCTGACCGTGCGCTCGGCGATGCCATAGCCACCCATATTCCGGCGATCCGCCGTATGGCCCGAGCCAACCGGGCTTTCCTCGGCCGCGCCGTGCGCTACATCGTCGACGCTGGCATCACCCAGTTCCTCGATATCGGCACCGGCATACCCACCGCGGGTAATACCCACGAAATCGCCCAGGCCATCGCATCGGACGCGCGCGTGGCCTATGTGGACAACGACCCCATCGTCCTCGCGCACGCGCGGGCGCTCATGTCCAGCACCCATGAGGGCAAAACAGCCTTCATACATGCGGATCTGCATGATCCGGCGTCGATAATGCGCGATCCCTCCTTGACCGCGACTCTGGATCTCAACCGTCCGGTCGCCATCATGCTGGTCGCGATCATGATGTATTTCCGCGATAACGACGATCCGCACGCCATTATCGAGAACCTGCTGGAATCGGTACCCTCCGGCAGCTACCTCGTGATCACCCATCCCACCGCTGATTTCGACGCCCGCGCCATGGCCAGGGTGGTGGCCTCGGCCGAATCCGCCGGTATCACATTCAATCCTCGCAGCCGTGCCGAAACCGAAGCCTTATTCGCCGGAACCGAAATCGTCGAACCGGGCGTCGTTCCTGTCGTCACCTGGCATCCGGAGCTGATCGGTGGCATATCGGATCGAGTGCGAGCGATCCAGGCCGATCCGGAATCCGCGTGGTACTGGGCGGGCGTGGGCCGCAAGGCCTGACACCGACCGACGTTTGGCTCGGCGCCCCTCGGCAACTCCACCCCTGAGGTGATCGATCATGGTCAACGATCTGGAGAAGCGGTGGACGGCGGACGAGCGGACCTTTCGCCGGGTGGCGATCTACGTGGCGGCGGTGCTCGTGGTGGCCGCGCTCGTCTTCGTGATCACCGCGATATGGGCGGCGCAACGCAGGGCGTGCGCGGCCGCGGAGACGATGCTGTGTGACACCGCCGCTAAAACCGCGATCCTGACCGGCCCGACCGTGGTGCTGATGCTCGGCGGCATCTGCGCATTCGTGCAAACCTATCGCGTGTGGCGGCGTGGCCGGAGTTGGCCGATCTGGCAGGGCGCTGGCTGGTTCCTGTTCACAATGATGATCGTCTACCTGGGCATCGGCGGCGGCAGCGTCGCCAGCTGAGCGGATCGATAGGGGGTGTGACGTGGAGCATACGCAGTTGGGTTGTGCACAATTTAATTGCCCACTACCGTAGTGGACATGACCGATCACCTCACCCTCGACGAGCAGTTGTGCTTCCGGCTCTATGCCGCGTCGCGGGCGATGACAGCGGTCTATCGCCCGAAGCTCGAACGCCTCGGGCTCACCTACCCGCAGTACCTGGTGATGTTGACACTGTGGGAACGCGACGGCCGCAGCGTCGGCGACCTCTGCGAAGTACTGCTACTCGACTCCGGAACGCTGTCGCCGCTACTCAAGCGGTTGGAGGCGGCAGGCCTGGTCGAACGTCACCGGGCAGCGGCCGACGAACGGCGCGTCGATATCCAACTGACCGAGCGCGGCCGCGAATTGCGGTCCGAAGCCCGTTGCCTGCCAACAGAAATGGGCGAGGCCAGCGGCCTGTCCCCCGATGAATTCACCGCTCTACGCGAAACCCTTCGGCGACTTGCCGATTCGCTGATGTCCCACCCTCGATCGAAAGAGAGTCAGCCATGACCGCCCTCTACACCGCAGAAGCCCTCGCGACCGGTGACGGACGCAACGGCCACGCCCGCACCTCGGACGGCAAGATCGACGTCGCGCTCAACACCCCGAAGGAAATGGGTGGCAGCGGCGTGGGCACCAACCCGGAGCAGCTCTTCGCGGCGGGCTACGCGGCCTGCTTCCACAGTGCGCTGCGCCTGGTCGGCAAGCGCGAAGGCGCGAATGTCGACGATTCCGCGGTCGGCGCGAAGGTCGGCATCGGGCCGAACGACGACGGTGGCTTCGAGCTGACCGTCACCCTGGAGATCTCGCTGCCGCACCTGTCTCCCGCCGAGGCGCAGACCATCGCCGACAAGGCGCACCAGGTGTGCCCGTACTCCAATGCGACCCGCGGCAATATCGACGTCCAGGTCACCCTCGCCGACGACTGACGAAAGGAATCCACATGCGTGCCGTAGTCATTGAAAGTTTCGGCGAGCCGAAGGATGTGCTCACCACCGCACAGCAGCCGACGCCCGAACCCGGGCCCGGACAGGTGCGGATCGAGCTGATCCTCGCGCCCATTCACAACCACGATCTGGCGACCATTCGCGGGGTCTACGGCTACAAGCCCGCGCTGCCCGCGGTTCCTGGTACCGAGGCCGTTGGCCGGATCGATGCATTGGGATCGGATGTGAACGGACTGGAAGTCGGTCAGCGCGTGAGCGTTTCCGGCATCCACAATGTGTGGGCCGAGTATTTCCTGGCCAAGGCGACGCAGGTGGTTCCGCTGCCGGACAGCATTTCCGATGAGACGGCAGCACAGTTGCTCGCGATGCCGCTCAGTTCGCTGATGCTGCTCGAGGATCTGCGGGTTTCGCCCGGTGACTGGATTGCGATCAATGCCGCCAATGGTGCGGTCGGCCGCCTGGTGAATGTGCTTGCGCGGCAACGCGGTCTCAATGTGCTCAATCTGGTTCGCGGCCCAGCTTCCGTTAAGTCGTTGCAGGAGTTGGGTTTCGAACCGGTCTTCGATACCGAATCGGAGGGCTGGCTCGACCACGCTGTCGCGGCGACGGCGGGTGCGCCGATCGTGCGCGCCGTGGACCAGGTCGGTGGGCGGGCAGCTGATGCGCTGCTTTCGCTGCTGGGCCAGGACGGTGAGCTGATTTCGTTCGGCGCACTGTCCGGCCAGCCGCTGTCCATCAATCCGGGTCCGCTGATCTTCAAACAGGCTGTGGTCAAGGGCTTTTGGGGCTCCAAGCGGGCCGAGCAGACCAGCGGCGAGGATATGCGGCGCCTGATCGGTGAACTCGTGGGGATGGCGGCGACCGGTGCGCTGCGCCTCGATGTGGAGGCCGTCTATCCGCTGGAGTCCGCCGCCGATGCCGCAGCAGCGAGCGAAACACCGGGGCGGTCGGCCAAGATCGCGCTGTCGCCGCAACCGGTGTAGTCCGATCCGAGTCCGCTACCCGACTCGCACCACGAGTTTGCCGAAGTTACGGCCCTCGAGCATGCCGATGAACGCCTCCGGTGCATGCTCGAGGCCTTCGACAATGTCCTCGCGGTAGCGGACCCGGTTCTCGGTGATCCAGCCGGACATCTCGCGCAGGAAGTCTTTGTACATCTCCCGGACGAATTCGCTCTGGATGAATCCGCGCACAGTTAGACTCTTGGTCAGAATGCGACCGTAGAAGTCGGGCAGGCGATCGGGTCCCGCTGCTGCGCCGGTCACGTTATAATTCGCGATGAGTCCGCAAACCGGCACGCGCGCATAGGTATTCAGCAGTGGATATACCGCGTCCGCCACCGCACCACCGACATTTTCGAAATAGATATCGATGCCATCGGGTACCGCGGCCCCCAGTTGATCGGCGAAATCCGGTGCGCGATGGTCGATTGCGGCATCGAAGCCCAATTCTTCACGCACATAGGCGCATTTCTCTGGGCCACCCGCAATGCCGACCGCCCGGACCCCCTTGATGCGGGCGATCTGGCCGACGGCGGAACCGACCGGGCCGCTGGCCGCGGCGACGACCAGGGTCTCCCCCGCCTTCGGCTGCCCGATCTTCAATAGCCCGGAGTACGCCGTGAACCCGGGCATACCGAGCACGCCGAGCGCGGTCGATATCGGCGCTTTGTCCGGATCCAGCTTGCGCAGGCCCGACGCGGGCGCGATCTGATGCGTCTGCCAGCCCGAATAGGCCTGCACCACATCACCTTTCGCGAGGGAGGGGTCCCGGGATTCGAGCACCTCGGCGACGGTGCCACCCACCATCACATCGCCGATCTCGACCGGCGCCGCATACGACTTGGCGGCACTCATCCGTCCGCGCATATACGGATCGAGGGACAAATACAGGGTGCGCAGCAGCACCTCGCCCGCACCGGGCTCGGGAAGTGCCGCGGTCTCGATGCGGAAATTCGCCGGGTTGGGCGCGCCCTCCGGCCGGGAAGCCAGCACAATCCTCGTCGACTCGACCATATGCCTTACCCTATCGCTAGCCACTCAGCGAAGCACGGAATAGCTAGGTTGGCTAACAGATATCGCGCTGCCATGGATAGAGGGCTGTCAACTCCCCTGACGACAGTTCGCGGCTTCACCGAAGTTCGTATTCGACTACGACCTGCTCAGGAGTTAATTTGGCGCCGCAATTTCGCACCGTACGCCCCGCGCGGACAGCACTCACGACCACCGCCGCACTGGCGTTGCTGCTGAGCGTCGGCCTCGGCACCGCAACCGCCCGCCCTGTCGGTCCGTTCGACGTCGGCGGAGCCATCGAGGTCGAATACGACCAGGTGGGCGGCCCCGGCGCGCTCGGCGATCCGACCGGTCCCGAACTCGATGCCGCCAACGGCGGCCGGTATCAGGCGTTCGAGCGCAATGCCTCGATCTACTGGCATTCCGATAGCGGCGCCAATGAGGTCGGCGGTCCGATCCGCGACAAATGGCGTGACCTCGGCTGGGAGACCGGTGTGCTGCGCTATCCGGTCACCCGTCAGCTGTCCACACCGTCGGGCTTCGGCAACTACAACGTTTTCCAGGGCGGATCCATCTATTGGTCCCTCGGCACCGCCGCGCACCAGATCGGCGGCGCGATCCGCGATAAATGGGGGTCCTACGGCTGGGAGAGCGGTGCGCTCGGGTTCCCGCTCACCGACGAGGCGGCCGCGCGCGCGGACAACGGCCGCTACAACCTGTTCCCCGGTGGCGCGATTTATTGGTCCCCACGTTCCGGTGCACATGTCGTCTGGGGTGCGATCCGCGATCTGTGGGTGTCCAATGGCGCGGAATCCGGGCGGTACGGATTCCCGACGGGCGAGGAATACGACTACCAGGGCGGAAAAGCGCAGGACTTCCAGGGCGGTCGGATCACCTGGCAGCCCTAGAAAGATGCGGTGTGGCGCTTACGTTGCGCCACACCGCATCTCGCAGGTGCGATCAGGTGAGGCCGCCGTCGTAGCACAGACTCGCGGTACGCGACGACGGTCCCGGGCGCGGCGAATCGGGATCGAAGGTCCAGTCCGAAATCGGACCCGCGGCCTTCCAATGCAGCCCACCCTTGCTGTCCGCGACCACCCGGTATACATGGTCAGCGCCGTCGATGAGCTGGTTGCCGACGCAGTAGTCGGTGTATTCGGTGCCTGGCTGGTGTGCGCCCGCGCTGAACAGCCGGACCGGATGTGCGTACGCACCTGGGTTCGGCACGGAACTCGGCCGGTTCGTCGGCCCGCCCTTCGACCAGTGCGGTGCGCCGCGGCTGTCGGTTTCGCAACGGAAGTCGCGACCGCCTGCGACGACGGTCGCGCCTCGAACGTGCGTAGTGCCCGCCCAGAGACAGGGGACAGTGGATCCGACGGTTCGGGTACTCGCCGCTGCGGTCGCGGCACCGAGTTCCCGGGTACTCGCTGATGCGGTCCCGGCACCGAATTCGAGGGCGCCCACTGTGACCGCGACGGTCGTCAGCAGGGTGGATGCCTCGACCTTTCGCACAGTCGTGATCATCAGCAAGTCCTTGCCGCGGCGCGGCATACTGTCCAGCCGTCACCGTCCGGGCGCGGTACCCGGGTCCATGTCGTCGTGCCGCCGGTGGGGTTGCCGGAGGCATCGGTGCCGGACTCGTTCTGGCTGCGGTATTCGCGCAGATTGTTCTGTTGTTCGTTGCGCCGCAACGAATTCTGCGGGGCGTGGTGGTAGCCGAACGGATCGATGTGATGCCAGCCGGTGGTGTCGCGACCGCTGGTACTGCTGCGATTGTTCAAGTGGTCCGAGCGCGCGTCCGGAATCGCGAGCGCCTCGCCCGCGCCGACCACCGTGCCCAGGGTGATCACGCCGACAAGCAATGCGAGGGCTCTGCCTCGTGCTCCACCGCGCTTGCTCATGGTTGTTGTTCGATGCATCATGGCCCCTTTGCCTCAGTGCTACAACTACTGAGACAAATAGTAGATAAACAACCTGAGAAGTTTCAGCACCTTATCTAGCAGGCCATTTCAGGGCATCTGCGACAGCAAGCACGTAACTATTCAGTAGAACGTGCACACCAAGCTCACGACCGCCTCAGGAACCGGACCCTCTTACCGGCACCCTGGCGCTCCCACGTATGCGTGCCCAGCCACAAGGCCACCACAAGGTGACGGCACAGCAGATCGCGACCTGGCCCCGAAATAATTCCGTGCGGGAATAGCTGCGGCCGCGATACGTTGCTCCGGGGTGGTTAGTGGAGCGAAGGAGAGGGGCCGGTCGGTGGCAGTCGAGGCAGTGGAGTCGTCCGTCGGTCTGCGATCCGATCGAGGTGCGATCCTTGCTTCGCTGATGCTCGCGACAGGGCTGGTCGCGCTGGATTCCACCATTATCGCGACCGCGGTGCTGACCATCACCGACAGCCTCGGCGGATTCTCGCAGTTCCCATGGTTGTTCTCGATTTACCTACTGACGCAGGCAGTTACGGTTCCGGTGTACGGCAAGGTTGCCGATACGGTCGGGCGCAAACCGGTAATCCTGTTCGGCATCGCGGTTTTCGCGCTCGGCTCGCTGCTGTGCGGTGTGGCGACGAGCATGCTGGGCCTGATCATTTTCCGCGCGGTGCAGGGCATCGGCGCGGGCGCCATCTTGCCGATGACCATGACCATCGCGGGCGACCTCTATACGCTGACCGAACGCGCCAAGGTTCAGGGTTATCTGGCCAGTGTGTGGGCGATCTCGGCGGTCGTGGGACCGCTACTGGGTGGACTGTTCGCCGAATACGTCAGCTGGCGCTGGATCTTCCTGATCAATATCCCGCTGTCCGCACTCGCCGGGTGGATGCTGGTCCGTAACTTCCAGGAGAGCACCCCTCGCCGCAAGCAGCGCGTCGACTATCTCGGTGCGGCACTGCTCACCGTCGGCGCGGGGGCGTTGATTCTCGGTTTGCTCGAGGGTGGACAGGCCTGGGCCTGGTCGTCGCCGACCGGCATCGGCATCTTCCTCGGCAGCGCATTGGTGCTGGTGCTGTTCGCTCTGGTCGAGCGACGAGCCGCGAATCCGATTCTGCCGCTGTGGGTTTTCACGCGACGGGTCATTATCGCCAGCAGTCTGGTCTCGGTGCTGGTCGGCGCGATCCTGCTCGGCATGACCTCCTATGTGCCGACTTTCACCCAGGGTGTGCTCGGCACCGGGGCACTGATCGCCGGTCTCACCGTCGGCGCACTCACCCTCGGCTGGCCGCTGGCCGCATCACAGGCCGGAAAGGTGTACCTGCGCATTGGTTTTCGCGCGACCGCGCTGATCGGCAGCACCCTGGCCACGATAGGTGCCGCAACCACGCTGCTGATCGATGAGAATTCCTCGCTGATCCAGGTCGCCGCTTCGTGTTTCGTGATCGGCACCGGCATGGGCCTGGTCGCAACACCCACCTTGATCGCGGCGCAGACGACGGCGGAATGGTCCGAGCGCGGCGTGGTCACCTCGGCGAATATGTTCGCCCGATCATTGGGCAGTTCGGTCGGTGTCGCGATATTCGGCGCGATCGTGAACTCACGCGTCGGCGACACCGACCACCCGGCTCCGGTACTGCTGTCCTCGGCGGTGCATCTGGTCTTTCTCGCGGTCGCCGCGATGGCCTTGGTCATGGTGACCGCATCCGCGATGATGCCGCGCCTGGGCACGAACGCCGCCTAGTGCTTTCGGCGGCTGTGCGTCCACCCAGAAGTCGCGGACCAAGCCGCGGCGCAGCTGCCAGAGCCTGTTGGCGGCGAATTCGCGCAGCCCATCGCTGCTGATCCGCTTCCGCGGCACGCCAATTGCCATTGACCGCGGTGGCGATGCCCGCCGACACGCCTCGAAGCCCTGGCCGACATCCAGCGCCCCGCCTTCGGCGAACGTGTCCGCCTCCACCACAGCCCTGCGACCACGACACCTAGGCGGTCGTGGTCTGTGCCGATGCCATCAGGAACTCGATCCGCGCGATGCGCAGGCGCGGCTGCCTCGCCCGACGATCACCGAGTGACCGGTCGGATCCGTCGTTACCAAGCAGAACGCCGATCGGCGATTTCGGTCAGCGCGCGATCGCGCTGCTCGACCGGCAACTCTTCGGCGGCGGCGCGGACCGCGTCTATCGCGGATTCGGAGAGCACGTCCAGCGCGCCGCGATATTCCGACCACAGATCGTATTCAGCTGTGGCCCACAGCATTTCGATGATCTTATCTCGAGAAGCCAGGTTGACGAAGCGTTCCAGCTGTGCGGCATCGTCGACGAGGTGGGCCGAGCGGACGAGTGCGACGCCATCGAGTGCGGATTCGGTGGCGCGGGCCGCGGTATCGGAGATCGAGGCAACCAGATCGCCGAGGGTGATCCAATCTTCGCGTGCCGCGAGCTCTTTGCCGACCGCGACAATAGTCGCCTCGGGCAGAGCACCGATTATGGCCGCGGAATGGCGTGGATCGAGTCGGGCGGCGATATCGGCGAGAAAGTCGACCGGCAGACGCTTGGCAACCTCTACCGCGTGTGACGGGTCGAGCACGCCCGACATCCGGGCCGCGAGCAGCGCACCGCGGCTGCGCGCGACCATTTTCGCGGTGATCGGCGTCGGAATCACCTTGGACGCCTGGGCAACCCGATGCAGTCCAGCCTCCTGTCCGGCCACGAACAGATCCGTGACCTGACGGCGGAACTCACGCAGATCCGCATCGGGTACGTCGGCCAGATAGGCCAGCTGTTCGACCGGAACACCCAGTGTCCGGGCGAGTTTCAGCAATTGCGCCGTCACAGTCCGGCCGCCTTCTTGACCGGGCCACGCAGGAAACGCGGCAGAAAGTCGAGCATTCCGAGGGCCGCGGCCTTGAGCTCGTCGGCCTGCCGCCATCGGGCATCGACGACCGCCTGGGCGAGTTCGGCTTGGTGCTCCGGGCTCAGCGCGGCAATGCCAGGGGGTAGATCCTCGGATATCAGTTCCGCCAGCGTGTGCTCTGTCATGGTTGCCTCCGTCGGGCACATCGGGTTCATGATCACAGTGGGGCGATTTACGGCTCGATGCAAGGAAACGGTGCTGTTCGGGGCATTGCCGGGGTCGTATGCCCTAACGTCGGAGCATACGACCGAGTCGTCGATCGATCGGTCACGGGTGGATCGGTGGTCGCCATGGGTATCGAGCACACAGTGGATATCGCGGTGATCGGCGGCGGACTGGCCGGATTGACGGCGGCTCGGCAGTTGCGTCGCGACGGATTCGATGCGGTGGTCGTCGAGGCGCGGAATCGGGTGGGTGGTCGAACGCTGAACCATCCGATCGGGGACGGCAAGATCGTCGAGGTGGGTGGGCAGTGGGTCGGTCCCGGTCAGGATCGGGTGCTGGCGCTGATCGAGGAATTGGGACTGGAGACGTTTCCCACCTACACCGCCGGTCGGCACCTGTTCGAACATCGCGGGAAACTGCGGCGCTATCGCGGTCGGATTCCGTTGATCGCCTCCGCCGCACTGCTGGATGCCTATATCGGTCTGCAGCGGTTGGATCGAATGTCGCGCGCGGTGCCAGCGGCGGCACCATGGTCGGCGGCCCGGGCACGGCAGTGGGATGCCGAGACCGTCGAGTCGTGGATGCGGCGCAATCTACATTCGGAGATCGCGCGCCGGGCTATCACGATGGTCTGCAAAGCGGTGTGGGCCGCGGACCCTGCCGACGTGTCACTGCTGCATCTGCTCGCCTATCTCAATGCCGGTGGCGGTGTGGATTCGATGATCGAAACCGACGGTGGCGCACAGCAAACCCGGATCGTGGGCGGTTCGCAGCGGATCGCGCTGGCGCTGGCGGAGCAGTTGGGCGAGCATGTGCTGTTGAATACGCCGGTGCGCAAGATCGAGCAGTCCGAGGGGGCCGTTGTCGTACACGGCGATGAGATTCGAATCCTTGCCCGCCGAGTGATCGTGGCAATGAGTCCAGCGCTGGCTGGCCGGCTGCTGTACTCCCCCGCGCTGCCAGCCGATCGCGACCAGTTGACCCAGCGCATGCCGAACGGCTCGGTCATCAAGACCATGGCCGTGTACGACGTACCCTTCTGGCGTGCCGATGGCTTGTCCGGGCAGGTCACCGCCGCCACCGGACCGGTGAAGGTCACCTTCGACAACTCCCCGCCGGATGGGAATCCCGGTGTGCTGCTCGCCTTCCTGGAAGGCGGCGATGCCCGACGACTGGGCCGCTACCCGCGCGAAGAACGCCGCGACATCGTGATCTCCAGTCTCACAAGGTTTTTCGGCCCGACGGCGGCCACACCCATCGACTACATCGAGAAGGACTGGTCCGCCGACGAGTGGACCCGCGGATGCTACGGAGCCTTCATGCCACCCAACACCTGGACCGAATACGGGCCGGCCCTGCGCGCACCGATCGGCCGAATCCATTGGGCTGGAGCCGAAACCGCGACCATATGGATGGGCTATATGGATGGAGCGATCCGCTCGGGGGAGCGAGCCGCCGCCGAGATCACCGCGTTGGTCACTGGGGACCGAAAGCCCACAGCGGTGGGCTGACCTCATCTCGCAGTCGAGCGGATGAATTCGGCGCGCCACCGTTGCGTCTCGTGATTCGCTTCGATCTCCACTGCCCGAAGTCCCTCAGCCGCAAACGAATTGACCTCCGACCAGGTCAGCGGCCACGGCGGTCCACTGACCTGCTCTCCCTCCGCTCGGATTCCGGCGATCACGATCAACTGACCGCCCGGTGCCACGGACCGCCGGATATTGGCGATCGCGGTGTCGCGCACCGACACCGGCATCGACTGCACCGTAATCGACTCGACGACCAGATCGAACGCATTCCGCCACGCGGCGGGAGGATCCAGCAAATCGGCCACCACATACTCCACGGACGACTCCGGAAATCGTTGTCGCACTTCGGCAATCGCGGTCGGTGAAATATCGAAGGCGGTGCTCAGGAAGCCGAGCCGCGCGATGTACTCCGCGTCCTGCCCGTACCCGCATCCGATCACCAGTGCCCGACGCCCGACACCGTCCGCAGCGCGCCGCTCGGCCCACTCGACCAGCATTGGATTGGGCTGATCGCGATCCCACGGCACGACCGCGTCCCCGGCGGCCGCCTCGGCATACAGCCGCTCGAACCACCCCGTCGGATCGTCCTTCGCAATCGACTCCGCGGCCAACCTGCTGGCATCGGCATCTCGATTCACAGCCATCCAGCCAGTCTCGCACGAGGGCCAGAGCGCTCACGACCGCTTGATGACCCGGACGCGCTGCCACACTTCGACGACGAGCAACTGCCGTTCCTGGTCAACTCTCGCCAGATAGCGATCGACTCGGCGTCGGGCAACCGGCCGACATCAGCTGCAGCCGCGCCGGAAGGCCTCGGCGACCTCCGCTCGCTCGCTGAGGATCTGGCGGCGGCGGTTCACCATGGTCTCCGCTATCGAGGCCTTCGCGACGAGGGCACGGTAGAGGGCGACGGCGTCTTCGATAGCATCGCGAGCGCCTACGCCCGCAGCGGGGCTGATGGTGTGATCGGCATCGCCACAAGGATTACGTCATCTCGGGGTGGGCGCGGATGCGTAAGCGGCACACGGCTCCGGCGAGTATCGCGTCCGCGATGCCGCCGCCGATGATCGTGACCATGTGCCTCCTCAGGCGGTGCGGACTGCTAGGCCACCGGTTCGGCTACCGCGCCGCCCTTGCCGAGCTTGGTCATCGCCAGATAGCCGCCGCAAACCAGCACACCCCAGACCACTCCGACGATAATCGCGGTACGCCCGCTCTCGGTCCAGAACAACAGGACGACAACCAAACCCAGGAAAGCCAGCGCCAACCAGGTAGTGATCGGAGCACCGGGCAGCCGGTAATCGCTGGCGGGCAGTTCGCCGCGGCCGACCTTGGCGCGATAGATCAAGTGGCACACCAGGATTACGCCCCAGACGAAGATGATGCCGATGGTGCTGACCGAGGTGATGTAGTTGAACGCCTTATCCGGCGAGATCACATTGACGATCACACCGATGACCATCGCGGCCGCCGAAGCGGTGATGCCGACATACGGCACCGCGCGCGAACTCAGCTTGTTCAGCCCCGCAGGCGCCTCCCCGTGCAGCGACAGCGTCCGCAGCATGCGACCGGTGGAGTAGATGCCGGAATTGCACGACGACAGCGCCGCGGTGAGCAGCACGAAATTGATGATCCCCGCGGCACCCGGAATACCGATCTGCTGGAAAACCTCGACGAACGGGCTCTTACCCGCGTGGAAGTTGCGCCAGCTGGCCACCGACATGATCACCACGAGCGCGCCGACGTAGAACAGGCCGATCCGGAACGGCAGGGTATTGATCGCCTTGCGCAACGTCTGGCGCGGATCCCGTGCCTCGCCCGCGGTCACGCCGACCAGTTCGACGCCGACGTAGGCGAAGAGCACGATCTGCAGCACCAACAGCGACTGTCCGAATCCGTTCGGGAACACACCGCCATCGGCCCACAAGTTGGTGACCGTCGGGTTGGCGGCATGACCGAAGCCGATCGTCAACACCCCGATGCCGATGAGGATCATCGCGACGATCGCGGTGACCTTGATGGCGGAGAACCAGAATTCGCCCTCACCGAACAGCCGCACCGAGATCAGGTTGGCGCAGAACATGACCGCCAACACCACCAGCGCGGTCAGCCACGGCGCGATATCGAACCAGTACTGCACATACTTCCCTGCGACGGTGATCTCGGCCATACAGGTCGCCACCCACACCGCCCAGTACGACCACCCGGTGACGAATCCCGCGAAGCGCCCGAGGAATTCGTGCGCGTACTCGGCGAAACTGCCCGAGATCGGCCGGTAGGTCAGCAACTCCCCCAGCGCTCGCATGATCACGAAGATCGCCAGACCCGCCACGAGATAGGCCAGGATCAGCCCCGGCCCCGCCTGCTCGATCGCGCCGCCCGCACCATAGAAAAGGCCCGTGCCGATCGCACCACCGATCGCGATCATCTGAATGGTCCGCGGGCTCAGCCCCCGGGAGTAGCCCTCTTCACCGGATACAGCCGGGTCGGTGGGCGCCGATTCAGCTTGTAGCTGACGGTCAGAGGCTGTCATGGTGCGGTCCTTCGCCTGGAGCTCGAGATCGATCAGCCCGTCACGCTACCGGCCGCACCACCGGACTGCCGCACGACCCGAACCACACCGCGATCAGTGCAGGCGGAAGCCGTGATTCGCCAGGGACTCGCGGAGCCGCTGGCGGCCGTTGAGGCTGGCGGCGGAGGCCAGGCGGGCCAGGACGCGTTCGGTCCAGGAGTGCGCGAGTTGCTGTTCGGCATAGAACTCGGCGATGCGGTCTTCGTAGGCCGCGACGTGGGTGCGTTGAGTGGGGAGGTCGTAGGTTTCATGGTGGAGTACGGCCGGTTGTGGGAGGCGCGGTTTGACGCGGGCGTCCTCACTCGGATCCGGGTGTCCGACAACGAGCCCGAAGACAGCGAACACCTGCTCGGGCAGTTTCAGTTCCGCCGCAACCTGTTCCGGATTGTTGCGGATCGCACCGATATAGACGGTCCCGAGGCCGAGGGATTCCGCGGCGACGACGGCATTCTGCGCGGCGAGGGCAGCGTCGATAAAACCGACATAGCTCGATTCGAGGTAGTCGGCTCCGACCAGCGGCGCTTCGCGATCGTCGGCGAGTTGGCGCAGCCGGGCGAAATCGGCGGTGAATACAAGCAGCACCGGGGCCTGTTCGATATGCGCCTGCCCGCCGGCGAGCGCGGCGAGGCGGGCCTTGCGCGCCGGATCGCGGATCGCGATGACGCTCCATACCTGCAGATTGGAGGAGGTCGGCGCGGACTGGGCCGCGGAGATGAGCAGGCGCAGGGTGTCGTCGGAGACCGGGTCGGCCAGGTAGCGGCGCACCGAGCGGTGTTCGTGCAGCACCTGCAGCACCGGATTCCACTCGGCGGGCTCGGTCGGATTCGGATCCCGATAGCGCTGCTGGACGGCGATGGCGGGGCTCGGCACGGTCTGCGTCATGCCGATCATCCTGTGACATGTACGGTGCGCCCGTCTGCGGTAACCCTCAGCATGAACCGAACCGGGTACGGTTGGTAAGGCAAGCCTAATTAGAAATAGTGGAGGTTACCTTGGCACGACCCCGCACCACTCTGACGGTGCAGCGCACCGAGCGGCTGACCCCGCATCTGATCCGGGTGCATTTCGGCGGACCCGGATTCGCCACGTTCCGGCCGAGCGAGTTCACCGACTCGTACGTGAAGTTCATTTACCCGCGCGACGGGATCGATGTGCTGCGCACCTACACCGTGCGCTCGGTCGATCCGGATGCCGGTGAACTGGCCGTGGACTTCGTCTACCACGGCGACGAGGGCATTGCCGGCCCCTGGGCCGCCTCGGTCCGGCCAGGCGACACCATCGACTGCTTCGGACCGGGCGGAGCCTATGCGCCGCGCGCCGACGCCGACTGGCACCTGCTGGCCGGTGACGAGGCGGCACTGCCCGCGATCGCGACCGCGCTGGAAGGGATGCCCGCCGATGCGGTCGGGTACGCGTTCGTCGAGGTCGCCGGACAAGATGACGAACTGAAGCTGGACAAGCCGGCCGGCATCGAGCTGACCTGGCTGCATCGCGGTGCACGCGAGCCGGGCGATGTGCTGGCCGAAGCCGTGCGTGCGGCAACGTGGCGCGATGGCCAGGTGCAGGTCTTCATCCACGGCGAGGCGCGCGCCGTCATGCAGGATCTACGCCGCTATGTCCGCCGCGAGCGTGGCATCTCCGCGGACTGGGCGGCCTCGATCTCCGGCTATTGGCGGCGCGGCCGCACCGAGGAGGGCTTCCGCGAGTGGAAGGCCGAATTCAAGGCCCAGGACACCGAGGATGCGCCGACCAGGTGAACGGCCGAAATCCCATGGCGAGCGGATGTTCGCCGGTCGCCATGGGATTTCGTGGTGTCGCTACTGCTGATTCGCGCGCAGCGCCTCCTGCACGAACTGCGTCGTGTAGGTCTTCGACAAATCGATGCGGTCCTTGACGGGCGCCACATTCTTCGAATACTTGCCGAGCACGTTCAGCACATTCTCGGCGCCTTCGGATTTCATCAGGCCGGTGCCGTTGAACATGCCGATCGAGTCGCGGATGGACTGGACATAGAGATCCCGGCCCGCACTCGCGTATTGCGAGGGCATCTTGTCGGCGATCTCCTCAGCGGTGTGCGTCTTGATCCACTGCAGCGTCTGCACGAAGGCGGTCGTGATCTTCTGCACGATATCCGGATGCGCGTCGACGGTATCGCAGCGCATGTACAGCGACGATGCCGGATACAGCCCGCCCAATGCCGCCCGGGTGCCCTCCTCGGTCCGCATATCCACCAGAATCTTCGCCTCACCGGAGTTCACCATGGTGGCGACCGTCGGGTCGGTGGTCATGCCCGCATCGATGCCGTTGTGGTTCATACCCGCGATAAAGGTCTGTCCCGCACCGACTTTCACGCGCGTGTAGTCGGCGGTGGTCATCCCGACCTGCCCGGTCAGCGCCTGGGTGAGGAAGTCGGTCGAGGAGCCGAGCGAGGTCACACCGAGGTTTTTGCCGCGCAGATCAGCCAGCGATTTGATACCGGCCGCATCCGCCTTGGAGACGAGTTCCACTTCGCCCGGCACATCGGCGAATTGGACCACCGAGGTCAGGCACTGGTCCTTGGCCTGCAGATCGATGGTGTGGTCGTAGAAGCCGACCACGGCCTGCACATCACCGGTCAGCAACGCGGTTTCGGCACTCGCGCCGGACTGTTCGCCGAGCAGTTTGACATCGATATCGTTCTTCTCGAAGAAGCCGAGTTTCTCGGTGAGCATGGCGGGCAGGTAGATCACCTTCTCCAAACCGCCGACCATAATGGTGATCTGGGGCCGCCCGTTTGCCATCGGAATGGTTCGGGAGTCCCGACAACCGGTCGCCAGCAGCAGTGCCGCGATGACTCCGAGAATGATCGTCAGATGTTTGACGTACCGCATGATCAGATCCCGTGGCTCGAAGTGGCCTGCGACGGACGCCATTTCAGCAATCGGCCCTCCGCCGCACTGATCGCCCATTCGGCAAGCAGAGCGATGACGGTGATGATGATCATGCCCGCGTAGATACCGGCCGAATCGAAGGTGCCCTGGGCATTGCTGATCAGCAGACCCAAGCCCTTACTGGCACCGGCATATTCACCGACGACCGCGCCGATCAGCGCGAAACCGAAGGCGGTGTGCAGGCTGGACAGGATCCAGGTGGTCGCGCTCGGCAGCACGATCGAGCTCAGCACCTGACGCTTGCTCGCACCGAGGATGCGAGCGTTATTGATGACATTGCCGTCGACCTCACGCGCACCGGTGAAGGCATTGAAGAATACGGCGAAGAACACCAGCACCACGACCGTCGCGACCTTCGAGCTGAGCCCGAGACCGAACCAGATGATGAACAGCGATGCCAGCACGATTCGCGGAACGGCGTTGAGCGCCTTGATGAACGGCGCGAGCACCTCGGCCCAGTACCGGCTGCGGCCGAGCAGCGTGCCGAGAACGACACCGGCCACCGCGCCGATCACGAAGCCGAGCACCGCTTCCTGCACGGTGGTGTACATCTGCAGCCAGATTGATCCGAACTGCGTTCCCTCGGTGAACCATTCGACCAGCCGGTCCCAGATCAGCGAGGGCTTGGAGTAGAAGAAGGGGTCGATCCACAGCGTGGCGGTGAGCTCCCACGCGCCCAGCCACACCGCGATCAGCGCTATCCGCAGACCCCAGGTGCGCAGCCGGTTGCGGCGCAGGTTGGTCCGCACGCGTGCGAGAATCTGCTCCTCGGTTTCGATTTCGACCTCGGGCGCGGACTTCGCCGCATCTTCGAGCACGTTATGCGACACGGGAGGCTCCCTTGCCTCGGGCTGCCTCGACCTGATCGCGCAGCGTTTCCCATATTTCCTTGTAGATATCCCGGAATTCGTTGGTGAGCCGGACCTCCTCGACATCGCGCGGACGCTCGAGCGAGACCGGGAAGTTGCCGCAAACCGTGGCCGGGCTGGCGGTCATGACGACGACCCGGTCGGCGAGCACGATGGCCTCTTCCAGATCGTGGGTCACGAAGATAACGGCCGCGCCGGTGCCCGCCCACACGCGCAGCAACTCGTCCTGCATCAGCTGCCTGGTCTGCACGTCCAGCGCGCTGAACGGCTCGTCCATCAGCAGAATCTCGGGATCATTGACCAGAGTTTGCGCCAGTGCGACGCGCTTGCGCATACCGCCGGAGAGCTGATGCGGATAGTAGCTCTCGAATCCGGCGAGACCGACCTTGTGCACCCAGCCGCGGGCCTGTTCGCGTGCTTCGGCCTTGGACTTGCCGCGCAGGCGCGGGCCGAGCGCGACGTTATCGATGACGCTCTTCCACGGCAGCACCGCGTCCTGCTGGAACATGTAGCCGATGCCGTCGGGGATGCCGTGGACATCCTTGCCGCGCACCAGCGTCCGCCCGGCCGAGGCCGGCTCCAGCCCGGAGACCAACGACAACGTCGTCGACTTTCCGCAGCCCGTCGGGCCGACCACGGCGACGAATTCGCCGGGTCGCACCGCGAGGTCGAGATTGCGGACGGCAGTGTGGATTCCGCCGCCGGTGCCGGGGAAGCGCTTCGTCGCGCTCCGCAGCTCGATGAGTGGTTCGGTCATTTTTCTTGCTCCTAGCGGATCAGGTAGAGCGAACCTACGTGGGCCCGGTCACACTTCGAGGCTTGTGCGCACAACCGGCGCAAACGACCGATTCGAAGGTTGTGCGCATTCTGCTCACGCCCGTCTGCGTGGTTTATGCTGCGGAAATGGCCAACGACGGCAGAGCACAACGGCGCGCGACCGGACACTTCCGGTTGCGTACCCAGGTGCTGCTGCTGCAGATCGTGATCGTCTCGGTGACCCTCGGCGCCGCCTTCGCGGTATTCGGCTACGTCAGCGGCCAACGACTCAACGACCAGTACGGGCAGCGCGCACTGGCTATAGCGCGCAGCATCGCGGCCGAACCAGTGGTGCGCGAGGAGGTCACACGGTACGCGCCCGGCACGGTGACACCCGAGCTGCGGGCGGAGCTCACCGCGGGACCGCTGGAGCGGATAGCCATCGATACGACGCAGCGCACGGGCGCACTGTTCGTGGTGATCACCGACGATGCCGGAATCCGGTTGGCGCATCCGGACCAGACACGACTCACCGAACATGTGAGCACGGATCCGTCGGAGGCGCTGGCGGGCCGAGAGGTGATCGTCAAGGAGCGCGGCACGCTCGGACCATCGGTACGTGCGAAAGTCCCTGTGATGGAGGCTGACTCGGATCGCATTGTCGGCGCGGTGAGCGTCGGTATCCCGACCACCGCGATTCGCGAGCAGTTACTCTCCGATCTGCGTGCCGCGGCGCTGTTCATCGCCGCGGCGCTGCTGATCGGCATCGCGGGTTCGGCATTGCTGGCGCGGCGCTGGCGCGGATTGACGCTCGGACTCGAGCCTGCCGAACTGGCCGAACTGGTCCAAGGTCAGGCGGCGGTGCTACACGGCATCGGCCGTGGTGTGCTTGCCGTCGATTCCGCTTGGCGCACAACATTTGTCAATGACGAGGCGCGGCGGCTGCTCGGGATCAGCGCCGAGATCGGCAGGCCGGTCGACGAGATCGGTTTGACGCCACGGGTGCTGGAGGTCTTCCGCGCGCTCGACGAACAACCGACACCGGCCACCATCGGCTCGCATATCGTGGTGGTCGCGGCCCGGCCGGTTACCCGTGACGGACGCGATCTCGGTGCCGTGCTCACCGTGCGCGATCGCACCGATGTCGAGGCGTTGACCCGCCAACTCGACGCCGTGCAATCGATGAGCACCGTACTGCGCGCCCAGCGTCACGAGTTCTCCAACAAGATGCACCTGCTCAGCGGACTGCTGCACGGCGGCCGCACGGGGGAAGCCTCGCATGTCATCGATGAGCTGATCGGTGCCGGTCCACTCGGCGCGGCAACACCCGGCATCGATGCGATTCACGACGCGTATCTGCAGGCCTTCCTGGCGGCCAAGGCGGCGCATTCGCGCGAGAGCGGTGTCGAACTGGTACTCGGCCCGAATACCTGGGTGGACGGCAATCTCGCCGAACCCGTCGATGTCACCACGGTGCTCGGCAATCTGCTCGACAATGCGATCGAGGCGGCGCGGATCGCCGACAATCCCACCAAGCAGGTGGAAGTCGAACTGGTGCAGGAGGATTCGTCGCTGCACATCGCGGTCGCGGACAGCGGTGACGGTGTCGCGCCCGAAATGATCGACACCCTGTTCACCGAGGGCACCTCCACCCGCGAGGATCGCGGTGTGCCGGGCGGGCGCGGCGTCGGCCTCGCGCTGATCCGCCAGATCGCCCGCGCGCACGGCGGCGATGTCCGGCTCGCCAGTGCGCGTGGCGGTGCGCCGCCGCTCACCGGTGCCGAATTCATTGCCCGAATCCCCGGAGTACTCGTAGACAGCGAAATGCCATGGCCGCAACAGATCTGACCGTGCTGGTGGTGGACGACGACTTCCGCGTGGCCAATCTGCACGCCGGAATCGTCGAATCCATAGCGGGTTTCACCGTAGCGGGCACCCCGAATACGCTGGCTGGCGCGCGGGAACTCAACGCCGCCAATGCGATCGATCTGGCGCTGGTCGATGTGTATCTGCCCGATGGTTCTGGCATCGATCTCGTGCGCGAATTGCACTGCGACGCCATGGTATTGACCGCAGCCACCGAAAGCGCCACCGTTCGAGCCGCATTCGCCGCCGGCGCACTCGCATATTTGGTGAAACCCTTCCCACACACCATGCTCGCGGCCCGCCTGGCCGGATACGCCCGCTATCGCCGCACCCTCGCCGCACCCCAGATCGATAACGCTGCCATCGAGGCCGCACTACAGGCGCTGCGCCCGACCTCGACGCCCGCCGCGGCCACCGTCATCGCCTCCCCTACCAAAGATCTTGTCCTGCACACCATCCTCGAGGCCACCACACCCCTGTCCGCCGCCGAGGTGGCCACCGCCATCGGCATCTCCCGCGCCACCGCCCAGCGCTACCTCGCCGCCCTGGTCGCCACGGGCACTGTCCAGATGCGTCTGCGCTACGGCACCACCGGCCGCCCCGAACAAGAGTACACCGCCGTACCGCGCCGCTGAATACCCCTGTCGGTCTCGACCGAAATCGGAGACATTAGCATTAGGCGTGCCTAACCTTAACCAGGTTGGGCGAGTTGTGTGAGTGAGGATCGACAAATGCATGGCCGCGACTTGGAGCGGCGCCGATGACGGCGCTGGTAGGCGGGGTACATACCCGGCACGGTTTCGCGATCCGGACGGTCGCCACCTGCGCCGCGCTGGTGACGGCGATCTGGCTGTCGACCCAATTGCACTGCACGCCGGCGCTGCACCATGCGGCGCTGCTCATCCACCTGGCATCGCTGGTCCTCGGCTTCGGTGCGGTGTTGGCGGTGGACTATTTCGCCGTAGCCTGGGTGCTGCGCCGCACACCCCTGCGCGAAATGCTGACCGTCGCCGATCGCCTCCAACTGCCCATCTGGCTTGGCGTCATCGGTCTGGTCGCCAGCGGTGTACTCCTGGAACCGAATATCGCCAACCACGCCACCCAGACCAAAATGGCACTCGTCGTCGCCCTGACCCTGAACGGCCTACAAGCATCCCACTTCACCGACCGGGTCGCGGCCCGCGGCGGAATCCTCGACCGACCACTGATCGCCCGCGGCGCGATAACCCTGCTCATCTCCCAGGCCTGCTGGTGGGGTGCGCTCTGGATCGGCTTCTGGAACACCACCAACCGCGCGTGATCCTCGGTTCGTACCGCTGAGCGCCACGCTCGCACCGACGCCGATGATCATCAATCCGCCGGTGGTGCCGACGGATTCGAGGCGGCGCGTGACCGGACGAACCACGCCCGCGCGGCACCCGCGATCATGGCCCACATGCCGCCGGAAATATTTGGATGCCGAGCGCGATCGCCCCGAGCGTCAGCAACTGCAATGGCTATGCGCCGGTGGCCGGGTCGGCGAACTGCGGTAGGACGGCGGCGAAGAACACGATGGTCTTCGGATTCGTCGCGCCGACGACCACACCCGCCTACCGCTTCGACACGGCCGAGCGCCCGCGCCGCAGACGACGCCGCGAGGCGGAACTCATCGGTCCCGTGGGATATCGGTAGACCGCAGCCGGTATTGAGACGGGTGCGCTATTGCTGCCGATCCGCGTGCTGGAGGCAGAGCGAATCCGATGCCGATTACACGGAGCGACCGGATTCGAAAGTCGTTCGGTCCGCGAGCAATACGGCAAAGGTGAGCGCCCACGCACCCATGGCAAGCACGAGCAGTAATTCGCCGAGCGTGCGCAGTGCGGGCAGGTCGGTGGCCGCACCGGTGGCCAGCGTCGCGACCGCGGTCATGCCGAGCGGGAAAACCCTGGCCCAGCGCCGGATGTCGTATTCGGGTCGCGGACGGATCACCTCCGCGACCATCAGGATCGCGTAGCCGAACAGGTTGATGCCGAGGACGGTCAGCGCGACCACATCGAGCAGCCGATGCGCTGTGCCGGTCCACCGATATGCGCCGGCGAGTTCGGCGGCGGCCAGCGTCGAAATCGCGAGCGCACCGGTGGCGACCCATTGGTCGCCCGCACCGATCCACACGTGCCGAATATCGAAATGGACCAATGCCGCTACATAGAGCAGCACACCGACACAGAACAACGCCAACGCCAACCAAGCGAGCCAATTACCGACACCGGCCAGCGCCAGTGTCCCCGCCAGCACCGCGAGGCCCTCGGTAGAAACACAAACCAGGAATGCCGCGCCCGGCATCCGCCGATTCCGATGCCGCAGCACCGCGAGCAATAATCCCGGCCAGATCGCGGCGGCCAGCACCAATAATGCGAAGGCCGCAATCTGCCAGCCCGATAGCGATAACCGCGTCCCGATTACCGTCGTCGCCGCGACCCCGGTCAATGCGGGCAGAGTATCGGTCTCGGCCTCCCACTGCGAACGATGCCACAGCAGCCGCTTGCCGAAATCGATCGGGACCAACACCCATACCGCGGCCGCGAGCGCGAATATCAGCCATGAGACGACCTCTAATCCGGTGAGGTGCAGCCCCACCGAAATGATTGCGGTCGCCATGACGAATGATCCCGCCACCGGGGGTAGCTCCTGCCACCATCGCTGTGCCACTCGGATATCACATCTCGAAACGCGATCTTGGTCAAGCAACTCGGTAGCAAAGCGATTTCGGCGAGGCGGCCGCGGAATGCTGCGCAATTGAGTTTTGATGGAGCCGGTTAGTCGCGCACACCGTCCGAAGATAGGTGGCAGGACTCATGACTGAACCGGATACTTCAATTCGCAATACGTTGCGCAGCGATCAATTTGAGGCGGTCACGGAGGGCGTCGCTGTCCGGACCGAAGATTTGGTCGTCGATGTCTACGACTACGCGGATGGCGCGACGGGCGAGGGCACGGCCGTCGGGGGTGACTTCGATGCGGAGGATGCGGGCGTCGTGGGGATCGGGGTGGCGGGTGAGCAGGGTGCGGTCTTCCAGGACGCGGATTACGCGGGAGCCCATCATGCGGTCGGCGCCCGCCATGTCGACCACCTGTTGTTGGGTTGGGCGTTCGCCCTGTCTACCGAGCCAGCCGGCGGAGGCGAGCAGGTTGAATTGGGTGAGGGTGAGGCCTAGGGGGCGCAGGTTGCGTTCGACGGTGGCTCGCCATTCCAGCGCGGCGTGATGCAGCCAGAACCCTGGACTCATCAGTGGGCCTTGTGGTTCAGCCATGTTCGCCCTCGAGTCGTCGCGCCTCGAGTTCCAGCGCCGCGAAGGTCGACTGCATATCGGTGCGAATGCCGCGCTCCCAGATCAGCCGGAAGATCGGCCGAAACGGGCCGTGCACCTCCATCCGCTTCGCGACGCGCACGGTTGCGTCGCCGAGCGGTTCGTAGGTGTAGTGACCGCGGATCTTGCCGAACGGAATCCCAGCCTCACTGGTCCACGAACGCCCCGAATCGACGGCTGTGATGGTGAACGGACCAGCCGGTGCGCCTTTCGGTTTCACCCATCCGGTGGTTCCCGGCGCGAACGGTCCGTCGATCCGAGCCTTCTCCTCATGCGGATCCCAGGACGGCCAATTGGCCACATCGGTGGCGGCCCGCCAGATCTCCTCGATCTCGCCGGAGATAACGGCTTCTTCATGGATCACATACATCGGACAACTCCCTGATCAGGACAATTCGTTGTTGCGACAACAGTATCTGTTGTCGCAACAACAAGTCAAGCGGTCCGGTAGCGTCGCAACGATGAGCCTGCAGGTCGCCATAGTCGGGTACGGACTGGCCGGGTCGGTATTCCATGCACCCCTGATCGCCGCGCAGCCGAGGATGCGGGTGGCGGCAGTGGTCACGGGGTCGCCTGAGCGAGCGGAGCAGGCGCGGCGCGAGCACCCGGGGGTGCGGGTGCTGGCGAGCGCCGACGAGTTGTTCACCGATATGGCGGGTATCGATCTCGTGGTTATCGCAACGCCGAATCGAACGCATGCGCCACTGGCTCGACAGGCTTTGGACGCCGGGCTGCCGGTGGTCGTCGACAAACCGTTCGCGGTGAATGTGGTCGAGGGCGAGGATCTGATCGCGCGGGCCGAGCGCGCCGGTCTGGCGCTGTCGGTATTCCAGAACCGGCGCTGGGACGGCGATTTCCTGACCGTGCGCCAGCTGATCGCGGATGGGCGGCTCGGCGAAGTGCGCCGTTTCGAGTCCAGGTTCGAGCGCTGGCGTCCGGTGCCGAAGGGCGGCTGGCGCGAAGTCGGTTCCGCCGACGACGGCGCCGGACTGCTATTCGACCTCGGCAGTCACCTGATCGACCAGGCGGTGACGCTGTTCGGTCCCGTGCGCTCGGTCTACGGCGAACTGGACCGGCGGCGGCCGAATATCCAGACCGATGACGACGCCTTCGTCGCACTCACCCACAGCTCGGGTGTCCGATCGCACCTCTGGATGAGTGCGGTAACTCCGCAGCTAGGGCCCCGCTTCAGGGTGCTCGGTTCCGAAGCCGGTTACCTCACTTACGGATTGGATCCGCAGGAGGCGGCACTGCGGTCGGGCCACCGCCCTGGGGACGGCCCTTGGGGCACAGTCGAACCCGAGCGGTGGGGAAAGGTGGGCGCGGAACCCACCGTCGAACCGGTCCCCACGATCGCGGGCGACTACCCCGCGTTCTACGACGCCATGGCCGCCGCACTCCTCGACGGCGCACCCGTTCCGGTCGACCCACACGACGCCGTCACGACCTTGCGATTGCTCGACGCCGCCCGCAGATCGGCGGATCTCGGAGAGCTCGTCACCACCTGACCGGCTCGCAACGACTCAGCGAAGCTCGCCGCAGCCGGATAAGGTGCGGCGGTGCAAACAGCGGAATTCGTCGAGCGCGGCGCCTCCATCGCGGACCGGCTCACCACAACCCAGGCCGCGCCACCATGGTGGTTGGTCCTCGCAACCGCCGTCGCGGCCCTGATTCTGGTCGGATACAGCCCGCTGTGGCGGATAACCCGCAATGTGGTCACCATCGCGCACGAGGGCGGCCATGCGCTCACCGCGCTGCTGACCGGCCGCAGGCTCAACAGCATCACACTGCACTCCGACACCTCCGGCCTAACAGTATCGAGCGGAAAACCCTACGGCCTCGGCATGATTCTGACCGCGATGGCGGGCTATCCGTCGCCACCGCTGCTCGGTCTCGGTTTCGCCGCCCTCCTCGGCGCCAACCGGATCACCCTCATGCTCTGGACCGCGATCGCCCTGCTCGCCGCCGTCCTGATCAAGGTGCGCAACATATACGGGCTGCTGACGGTATTCGGCTTGGGCGCCATCGTCTTCGCGGTGTCCTGGTTCGGGACCGATACGGTGCAGGCCGGTTTCGCATATCTCGGCGCGTGGTTCCTACTGCTCGCGGGCACCCGGCCGGTGATCGAATTGCAGCGTGGGCGGGTTCGTCGCTGGAATATGCCGCGGGGCGCGGATTCCGATGCCGATCAGCTCGCCCGGCTCACTCACATCCCCGCGCTGCTGTGGGTATTCGTCTTCGGTGCGATCGCGGTGGCCGCGCTGGTCGGCGGGGCGCTGCTGCTGTCGGAGGCCGCGGGTGTCTGCATTCCCAATGTCTCCGGCGCAGAGTGCACCACACCGGCCCTGCCCACCAGATAAGTCCGGTACGCCGCCAGACACAGCGCAAGCCACAGCGCGCCGATACTCCAGCCGCCGAGCACATCGGTCGGCCAGTGCACGCCCAGATACCAGCGGGAAAGGCCAACGGCCACAACGAATACGGCCGCGACGGTCACGACGATGCGGCGGGCGGCCGGGCGGTGCGATCGCGAAATCACCACCGCGGCAAGGAGTCCGATCACCACGATCGATCCGAGACTGTGACCGGACGGAAACGCCTGATTGGTCTCGGTGACCAGACGATCCGCCTCGGGCGGGCGAGTGCGTCCGACGAGATGTTTGCCGACCACGACGAGCACGCCCGCACCCACGGTGGCGACGCCGGCCAGTACGGCCTCCGGCCACCGCCGACGCCAGGCCAGCACGAGACATAGGACCACCGCCAACCCGGTCATCGCCAGCGTGCCACCCAAGTCGCTGACCCTGATCGCGACCGGCGTCAGCAGCCCGTCACGCCGCTGGACCACCCAATCGGTCCCCGGCTGATCGATCGCGGTGATCCCGTCGTGCCCGAGCACGCTGCCGGTAATGGCGAAGACCATCGTGGTCAGCACCACGATGCTCCAAACCGGTAGCGGACGACTTGTCATACCTCCACCATGCCAGATTCGCAGCTGTGAGATTGCTGAGTGTCCGGCCGAGTATCTACCGGACATACCGATCCGATGTCGTAGGGTGTTGGCCGTGAATCGATGGCCGGACCACGCCAGCACCGGACCGGACGAGCACTCGCCAGTGGCGGAGTTGGCTCGCGCCCTGATCGACGCGATATGCGATACCGTCGCGGGCTGGCTGCATCCGTTCGCGGGTGCGGCGACCGTACCGCTGCTGCTGCTCACCCCACTGCTCATTCTCGGCGTGGCCTGGCTGGCGACCCGAGTCGTGCGTCGACGCACGAATACCTGAGTCAGCTCGACTGCCAGGCGGTTACCGCCTCGCGAACGAGTTCGGCAGGATCCTGCGTCGCATCCACCGTGATGCCGAATTCATCGGAAGCCAACGGCTGCAAGGCGGCGAGCTGCGAATCGAGCAACGTCGCCGGCATGAAATGACCACGGCGAGTCTGCATCCGGCGGGCCAGTTCCGCGCGCGATGCGGACAGATGGACGAAGAACGCCTCGGGTGCGGCAGCACGCAGCCGATCGCGGTAGCCGCGCTGGAGCGCGGAGCAGCTGACCACCCCGCCGCGCTCGCGCCGCTCTCCAAGCCACGCCGCCACGATATCGAGCCACGGCGCGCGATCCGCATCCGTCAGTGGCACACCGGCCGCCATCTTCTCGATATTCGAAGCCGGATGGAAATCGTCGCCCTCGGCGTATTCGACCTGCAGCGTGTCGGCAAGCAGCGCACCGACCGTGGACTTTCCAGATCCGGAGACGCCCATTACGACCACGATCGGCCGATCTGGCCCGGCCGTCACCCGGCCACCATCCCTCGTCGAATCGCTGCGCGATGCTCGTGTCATACGAGACCTCCACTCACCACGCCGACCCTATCGGTAGCCCGCGCTACGACGCCGCGAGGACGAAAGTCTCGGCAACCTTGTCATGCCAGCCCTGCCGAGCGACATGATCGAAATAGGGCGACACCGCACAGACCACCCCCCAGATACCGCACAGAACGCTCGGCAGCACGAGAGTCGCCCAGCGCATCAAGGCCGCCGCCGCGCCGATACCTTCTCCCGGCGCGTCGGCGGTTTCGATCCGCACGACCCGAATGCCGAGCGCCTTCTTCCCGAAGGTCGCGCCCTGTGTCGCGGTCAAGCCGACTTCGTAGGCGATGCAGGCGAGCAAGCCGAGTACGACAACCAGCAGCGTGGTCCCCCCGCCGAATCCGGGATCAGTATCGACGGGGAATTCACTCGACGAGTCGGTGCTCACGACCACGACGGCGGCGACAATACCGATCGGTATGCCGACGATGACGGTATCGATGAGCCGCGCGCACAGCCGGGTCCGCATACCCGCGAGCCGATACCGACCGGAGGGGATGGTGAGGTAGTCGGTACTGGGCGTGCTCAAGATTCCCCTCCGTGTGTGATTGCCGACGGCCGCGGGAACAGGAGTCGACCCGCCGAGCTCCCCTCCACATGGCCCGGCCGGCGTGATTCCTGTTCCCGCTCGACGACCGGACGTTATGCGGCGGCGCGAGCACACAGCTAACCGATCGGCATGCCGAGTGGCGCATCTGCGCAGTTCACGGGGCACTCACCGGAATTCCGGACCGGAATACCTTTATGTCGGCGCGGTTGCGGTAGCTTGATGCTCGCAACGCCGCGCATGCCGCAGGAGGGGGAATGACTGCCATCAGGGGGATGGTTGCCGCTGTGCTCGTTGTGTTGGCGATGCCCAGCGTCGCGCGGGCTGAAGAACCGGTCGATATCTTGCAGGCGGGTGCCGACGCCGGTGTCGCGAGCGGTTATCCGGGCGTCATCGGTCTGGTCCGGAACGGATCCGAAACGCGCTACGTGCACGCGGGCTACGGCGAGATTTCCAACCGCACCCCCGCCGACCCGAAGGCGCGGTTGCGCATCGGCAGCTTCACGAAGGCGTTCGTGGCAGTGGTACTGCTGCAACTGGAAGCCGAACATCGACTGTCCCTCGACGACCCCATCGACCGCTGGATTCCCGGCACGGTGCCCGACAGTGCCGGTATCACCGTCCGCCAGTTACTCAATCACACCTCCGGCCTGCCGGAATACACCGACGATCCGAGGATCTCGCTGCCCTATATCGCTGGGGTCGAGAGATGGCCTGCGTGGTCACCCCAGGTGGAAGTCGATATCGCGCTGCAGCGGGGTCGGACCGGAGCGCCCGGCGTGGGGTTCTCCTACGCCAATACCAACTATGTCCTCGCGAGCATGGTGATCACGGCGGTAACCGGTCGACATTCGGCCGACGAAGTGCACGGACGCATCATCGAACCGCTACAACTACGCGACACCACCTACCCGGTCACCGACCCGAACCCGCACGGCAACTGGCTGCACGGCTACACCTGGCAACGGGATATCTCGGTCGCCGATCCACAGATCTACGGCGCGGCGGGCGCGATGATCTCCACCCTGGACGACTTCGCCACCTTCACCCGCGCCCTGTTCTCCGGCCGACTGCTGCCACCCGCGCAACAGACCGAGCTCACCACCACCGTGCCGACACCCGATGCGGGCAGCGGCTACGGACTCGGTGTCCTGCATGCGCAGGCGCCATGCGGTCCGGTCTGGACCTACCTCGGCCGGACGCTCGGCTACGACAATCGGCTCGTCGCCAGCCCGGACGGCGGCCGCATCGTGCTGCTCACCGGCAACGAATTCCACTACCTCGCCGACAACGCCTCCGCCGCAAGGTTTCTCGACGATGCCGCGACGCGAACCTTTTGCGCGCTGTATTCACCCACCCCGCCGCCTCCGCAAGCTCCGTCGGCTGCCACCCCCTCTGATCAGCAGGGCGGACGATAGGCCATCCGCGGCAGATGGGCCTGCCATACCTCGCGGGTCAATACCGCGCGACCGACATCGCAGATGCGCGCTATGGCGTGTTGCGGATCCAGATCCCACATGCTCAGCACGCCATTGCCGGTGCCGACCAGATATCGCCCCGCCGGATCGAAGGCCAGCTGCCAGCTCGTGGTGCTCGGCACAGTGATCGAATGGCCGAGCGGTTTCGGATGCGCACGGTCGGTGAAATCCCAGATACGAACCGTCGAATCCGCGCTCGAGGTCGCCATCGTCGCGCTGTCGGGACTGAAGTCGACGGACAGGATATTCAAACCGTGTGTCGCGATCGGCTCGCCCAGTTTGCGCACCGCGGCGGGATCGGAGATATCCCAAGTTTGCAGGGTGTCGGCCGCGAGACTGACCAGAGTCTTATTGTCCGGCGTGATACCGATCCAGCCGAACGGTTTGGTCGGCTCGCTCGGAATCTCGCTCACCACACGGGGTTCGGCCGGATTCGACATGTCCCAGAGTCGGATGACGTATCGATCCTGACCGGTGTCCGTCCGATCCGAGGACATGGTGGCCATCAGCTCGTCGCCGGAGCTGAACATGGCGAATGCGCCCCCGCTCCCGGTGGCCAGCGGCATCCGGCGACCGAGCGGCACCGGATGGGCACGGTCGGCCAAATCCCATACCTGGAACGACCAGGCCGCATCGTCGGCAATGGTCCACAGATAACGACCGCCCGGACTGAACATGGCGGCGAAGACGCCGGGCAGTTCCGCGACCGTGTGCGCGTGCGCGGGATCGCTCACATCGTGCAGCAGCACGCGTGGTGGCGATCCGACCGTCGAGGCGGCCATGTGCCCGTCTCGGCTCAGCGCTGCTCCCGCCGCGTACTGCACGGTGGGGCCGGGCCCGATGTCGGCGAGTTTGCGCAAGTCGGCGCGATCGTGCACATCCCACAGTGCGGCTCGGCCGTTGATCGCACCGGTCACCATGGTGCCCTCGGTGCTGAATGCGGGCGAAACCGGCAACCAACCGAGTCGCCCGGGGAGCACAGCGGGCGCCAGCGACCAGAGCCGAACCATCCCGAGGGCGCCCCCGGCCGCGACGGTATGCCCGTCCGGAGCGAAGGCCAGCGAGTTCTGCGCGTCCTGACAGACCAGGATGGTACCGACCTCGGGACACGGTGACGACGATGCCAGCAGCGGTTCGCCGAGCGGCCTCGGATCGGCGCGGTCAGCGATATTCCACACCGTGACACCGTTGCGGTTGCCTGCGGCGAGGACGTCACTGTCCGGGCCGAACGCGAGCGAGCGCACCGCCGAATCGGCAGTCGCGAGTAGCGAACTGCGGAAGACGGGCCGGACCGGATCGGCGATATCCCACAGTCCGACGGTGGCATCGCCGGTATTCTGCGCCCACGGCGAATCACCCCCACTGCCGACGGCCAGCGTCACACCGTCCGGGGCGATCGCCACCGCCTGCACCGGCCGCGCCGGAATCGGAATCGGCGCGCCCAACGGCGCAGGAGCATCCCCGATGGTCCAGAGTTGGATCGCATCGTCGTATCCGATGGCGAGCCATGATCCCTTGGGGTGGAACGACATTGATCGGATCGGTTGCGGAATCGGCAGCGGGGCACCGATTTTCGTCGGTGCGGCAGGGTTCTGCAGATTCCACAGCGTCACAGTGCGATTGTTGTCGGCCGCCGCGAGCACCCGACCGCTCGGACCGAAGGACACCCGGAACACACCCCCGGCGATCGGGGCCGCTGCCGGGGCCGGATGTCGTGGATCCTCGACATTCCACAGCCGTAATGCCCCGCCGCAGGCCGCCGCGAGAAGTTTCCCGTCGGGGCTGAACGTCACCGAAGTCGCCGCGGCTGCACAGTTCAGCGGCGTGCCCAGGGGCTGCGCACGCGCACGATCGGCGAGATCCCACAACCGGACCGTGTGGTCCTCACCCGCCGAGGCGAGCAGCGCACCGCCCGGTTGATATGCGACCTGGTCGACCGCGCCGACATGGCCGGACAGCGCAGTGGCCATCGGTAGATTCTGAGTGCTCAGCAATCGCGAATTCACGTCCGGGTCATCGGGTTCGAGGCGATGGGCGACCAAGGCGAGTTGGGCCGACAGGGTGGGATCGGTGGTGCGCAGGCTCTCGGATTCGGCGAGCACCGCCGACAGCAGGGCATTGTCGCGCTGTTCGTCCTTCAACCGGACCTGGCCGTAGGCGGCGATGCCGAGGACCAGCACACCGACGCCGAGCAGGGCGAGCACCGCACGGGTCGCGGCGGCCCAGCGTCGTGATTTGGTTCGAGAACTCTGTGCCGCGGTGAGGAATCCGGTCACCGCTTCGGTGGCCGGATGCCGGTCGGCAGCTTCTTTCGCGGTCGCAAGCCGGGTGCCGCGGTAGAGCAGGGCGGGATCATTGCCCGAGGAGGACCAGTCCGCCGCATCGGCTTCCAACCGTTGGCGCACCAGATAGCCGACGCGGTCCTCCTCGATCCAGGCCCGCAGTCGGGGCCAGGCGCGCAGCACGATTTCGTGGGTGAAGTAGGCGCTGTCGGCATCGGAGGTCACCAGCCTGGCGCGAAGCAGAGTTTCCAGCACCGCATCGGCGGCCTCGGAATCCACTGCACGGGTGATCAATTCGGCGCGGGCGGCGCGCCGCCTGGTGTCGTGACCGTCCGGACCGACGCTGACCAGGCTCAGCAGCAGCGGTTCGGCCTCGATCCGCTGGGTGACGGTGAGTCCGTCCCAGGCCTGTTCGGCCGTCGCCGCGACCGAACCCGTGACCCCGCCCGCCTTGCGATAGCCGGCAACCGTCAGGCGTAGTCGTTCCCGATGTTCCCAGGTCGCCACCATGACATGGGAGAGCAGTGGCAATGCGCCGGGATCGTAGCTGCGCCGGTTCTGGTGATCGCCGAGGCCGCAGAGTTCGGTGACCACCAATTCGACCAAGCCTGCTTCGAGTTCGAGTCCCGCCGCCGAGGCCGGTCCGGTGATGGCCTCGGATAGCTCGCTCAGCCGCATCGGGCCGAGTACATAACCCCGGTTGTTCAGTACGTCTTCGAGAATCGGATAGTCGAGGCAGGGTGCGTAGAAGTCGGCGCGGACAGCCAATACTACGGTACCCCAACGGTTTTCGTGAGGTGTAGCCAGATCCGCCAGCGCAGTGAGGAAATCCTCGCGCTCTTGCTCGTCCTGGCAGGCGGTGAACAATTCCTCGAACTGGTCCACGATCAACAATCCGTATTTGCCGATCGCCCAGTCGGCGGGAACCGCTTCGGCCAGCGCAGTCCGTGGTTGCGCGCCGGGAGTGACAGTCGTTATCTGCCAATCTTTTTCGATCTTCCGGACCGCCGGGATCAAACCCGCGTGCAGCAGCGAGGATTTACCCGCACCCGAAGCGCCGACCAGGGCGACCATGCCGCCCCCGGCGGCGTCGAGCGTGCTCAGCACCAGTTCGGTGAAGTTGGTGGTGGCGCGGGTGCGTCCGAAAAACCATGCGGCATCGTCGGATTGATACGACGTCAATCCCCGATAGGGGCAAACGGCGGTGGCCGGATCGTTGTCGGGTTTCCATGTGACGGCCGCCTGCCACAGCCGCCGCCATTCCTGTAGATCCACCAGTTCGCGCTGCACGGGCGCGGCCGACTTCTTGGCCAGATCGGTCAAGGTCAGCAGAATCGGCAGCAGCGTTTCGAATTGCGCCGGGACATTACGGCCGGAGCGCCAGTCGCTGATCCGCTGCAGCGATGCGGTACCGCCCTTGGCCGGTCCGCGGGTAGCCTTCATCCGCGCCTCCGCCGCAGCGGCAACCTGGCGCAGTTTCGGATTGCCCGCAGCCTCGAACAGACTCATCAGACGTTGGGCGAATACCGATCTCGGCGAAACACCCCTGCGTAGATCGGATTCCGATTCGACCGCGCCAACCACCGGCCAATGATAAGCGGCGGTGAATCAGACCCGACCCCCAAGATCAATTTCGGGCACCATGGTCGGCATGGATCTACGCATCTTCACCGAACCGCAGCAGGGTGCGAGCTACGACATGCTGCTCACCGTCGCCAAAGCCACCGAGGATCTGGGTTTCGACGCGTTCTTCCGCTCCGACCACTATCTGGCCATGGGCGGCATCGATGGCGTGCCCGGTCCGACCGATGCCTGGATCACGCTGGCCGGGCTGGCCAGGGAGACCAAGCGCATCCGGCTCGGCACCCTGGTGACGGCCGCCACCTTCCGACTGCCCGGACCGCTGGCCATCCAGGTCGCCCAGGTGGACCAGATGTCCGGCGGCCGGGTCGAGTTCGGACTGGGCAGCGGCTGGTTCGCCGAGGAACATGCCGCCTACGGAATCCCGTTCCCGCAGGACAAGTTCACCCGGTTCGAGGAGCAGCTGGCGATCATCACCGGCCTGTGGGCAACCAAGCTCGGCGATAAGTTCACCTTCGACGGTGCGCATTACGCGATCACGGACTCCCCCGCCCTGCCGAAGCCGGTGCAAAATCCGGTGCCGGTGCTGATCGGCGGGCACGGTGCGAAGCGCACCCCGCGCCTAGCCGCCACATACGCGACCGAATTCAATATGCCTTTCGCCTCGCTCGAGGACAGTGCCCGTCAATTCGACCGCGTGCGCGCCGCCGCGCAGGCTCGCGGCCGCCGCCCCGACGATCTGATCTACTCCAATGCCCTGGTGGCCTGTGTAGGCGCCTCCGATGCCGAGGTGGCGCGCCGGGCCGCCGCCATCGGCCGTGAGGTCGAGGAACTGAAGACCAACGGGCTCGCGGGCTCCCCTGCCGAAGTCGTCGACAAGATCGCCCGCTATGCCGAAATCGGCGCTACCCGTCTCTATCTCCAGATCCTCGATCTCGACGATCTCGCGCACCTGGAACTCATTGCGGCCCAGGTGATGTCACAGCTGTAGATCGTCCACGGTGGCGGATTCGTTGCGGGACAGGTTGATGCCCAGATTCGCCGCTGCCCGATCGATATCGTCCTCGTCGGCGCTGCCCATTTCGATGGCGGCGCCGTCGGAGGACAGTACCTCGACGTTGAGGCACAGCGACTGGAGCTCCTTGAGGAGCACCTTGAACGACTCCGGAATGCCCGGCTCCGGAATGTTCTCGCCCTTGACGATCGCCTCGTACACCTTGACCCGGCCCGCGATATCGTCGGATTTGATGGTGAGCAGCTCCTGCAGCGTGTAGGCGGCGCCGTAGGCCTGCATGGCCCAGCACTCCATCTCACCGAAGCGCTGACCACCGAACTGCGCCTTACCACC
>NZ_JBFANH010000007.1:0-197062 GCF_040674755.1 Nocardia sp. NPDC049737
GCCGTCGAAGCGCATGCGACGAAGTCGCCAGTCTCGACGGCTCGGACGCGAGACACCAGGGGGCCGCGAACACGCCGCGCCGAAGGCGCGGCCATTAGACACAGCTCAACCGCGCGGATAAGGCCAGGGATTGAAGCGGCAGTGCTTACCGTCCATCGGGACTACACCGTCTGGATCGAGCGCCGCGATGTCGTTGTTCTTGGTGCCGAAGGTCTGCTGCATCATCACCGGCGCGAGCCCGCCGTCGGTCTCGCACGGCTGATGCTGGTGATAGCCGATGGCATGGCCGACCTCATGGTTGACCAGGTACTGCCGATAGGAACCGATATCGCCCTCGAAGGCCAGCGCGCCGCGCACCCAGCGCACCTCCGAAAGCACCACCCGGCGCAGATCGGCATTGAAGCAGGAGGAGTCGATCGGAATATCGAAACCGCATGCCTTGCGCGAGGATTCGCGGGAGGCGAGCGAAATGCGGAAGTCCGGCTCCCCCTGGTCGATGCGCCGGAAGGCGAACTTGGTGTCGTGCGCCCAACTCTTGGGATTGCCAAGGGTGCTTTCGACCATCTTGGCCACGGACTCGTCCCCGCCGAATCCGGAAGTGTCTACGCCGTTCTCGATTTCGACGGTGTATTTGAACTGGAACTCCGATCCGGTACCCACCTGCCCGGTGGTCCCGGGCACCACATGCCATGTGCCTGTACCGGTTTCGGTGAACGGTCCGCCGTCGGGCAGCGCGCCGGTCGGCAAGGTCGTCGGGAAGTGGCCGTCGCCGGGCGGTGCGCCGATGATGCCCGCGGATGCCGCACGTGGGCTCAATCGTCCGAATCCCGGTGCTCCGCCTGCCAGATTCGCCGGATCGCTGACCCCGCGCACCGCGTCCACGATCACCAGCACGGTCACCACGAAAAGTACGGGAAGTGCGTAGGCACGCCATCCGTAGGTGCGGATGAAACGACCGAGTGCGCTCTGCTTCTTGGTATCGCGCTCGGGTCTCGATGCGCGGGAACGACTCTCGTCGGGGGCGGTGGGGTCCCAGCGGGCCCGCAACGGTTGATAGGCACGATCGACGGGTGATTCGTTCAAGCCGAGGGGGTCATAGATCTCGACACCGTTCGCAGTGCTCGGTGGCGAACCGGATCTCCATTCGATCTCACCCTCGGCGCCATCCCGGGCAGCGGCACCGTTTCCGGTGACTGCCCCCGTACGCACCTCGGGGCCTGGCCTTTCCACAGAGCCCGAGACTACGGAACCGGACGCGGCGGAGCCAGCCCGGCGGTGCGCGCTGCGCCCGCCGCCGGAGGGTCTTTCCGCTCGGTCGGTCACGTCAACCAGAGTCTCACAGGGCGCAATACCCTCGACCCGGGTATGCCTGCGCTCCCGATTGGCTGCGATATATCTCACCGAGTGGACCGCAACTGCGGCCCCGATCGGCAGACGCGGTGCAACCGGGTATCGTTCATGGGATACCCGGTGTACACCCCAATTTGCCGGGGCATCGACTGGGAGAGCCGAAAAATGACTGACCTCGTGGACCGGATGGCGTCCCGCAGAATGTCGTCCGATGCCATCGCGCCAACCAAGCGCGGTACCCGGCTTCCGCGCGACGAGCGTCGTCAACAGCTACTCGCGGCCGCCAGTGAGGTGTTCGTTCAGCGCGGCTACCACGCCGCGGGCATGGACGAGATCTCGCAGTGCGCCGGAGTGAGCAAGCCGGTGCTCTATCAGCACTTCGCTAGCAAGCTCGAACTCTATTTGGCGGTGCTGCAGAACTACGTCGACATGCTGGTGTCGAGTGTGCGCCAGGCGCTGCGCTCGACCACCGACAACCGGCAGCGTGTGCGTGCCGCGGTGCAGGCCTACTTCGATTTCGTCGACAACGAAATGCAGGGCTTCCGACTGGTTTTCGAATCCGATCTGATCAGCGAGCCGCAGGTGCAGCGCCGGGTCGAGCAGGCCACCGAGGCCTGTGTGGACGCGGTGTTCGATCTGGTCGCCCACGATTCCGGTTTGGACCCGTACCGGGCCAGGATCCTCGCGGTCGGACTGGTCGGTACCAGCCAGTTCACCGCACGGTACTGGCTGGAGGCGGATCGGCCGATTCCGAAGGAAGAGGCGGTCGACACCACTGTTTCGCTGGCGTGGGGCGGTCTGTCGCACGTGCCGCTGCATCCGATCAACTGATCGAGTATTCGGGCAGCAGAGCCCCCACACTCACCCGAGTGCGGGGGCTCTCGTTTGTTGGGTCGCGGTTCGGCTCAGACCGCCGCGAAGCCGACACGACCGCCGGTGGCGGCGCCGATCTCGACATAGGCGACCTTCGAGGCCTGGATCAGGAACTTGCGGCCCTTCTCGTCGGTGAGTGCGACGACGCCGTTCTCACCGCTCAGCGCACCGGACACCAGCGCCTCGACCTCGTCGGGGGTCTGCCCGCTGTTGATCACGAGCTCGCGCGGGCTATCCGAAATACCGATCTTGACCTCCACGGCCAACCTCCGAACCTAGAGTCCTGTGTGCTGTCGAATCAAGGCTAATGCTCCCCCGCCTCCCCGGGTATTCTGCGCCCCACTAAGAGCCACGAAACCCACGTCGGCGACCGGCGACCGGATAGCTCGCCAGTACTGGGCGTACCCCACGAGTTGCCCATGTACCTGGGAAATCAGTAGTCACGTCCGGGATCCGATAGCGCCGTCGAGCGACCGCGCGGCTGGCGTTCGCCTGTCGCGAACGCCGTCCCGCTCGCGGGTATGCCTACTTGGGCTCGATGAGCTGGATTTCCAGCTCGACCTTGACGGCATCGCTGAGCATGCCGGGCAGCGGACCGCCGACGCCGAAGTCGGTGCGCTTGATGGTTCCGGTCGCGGAGAAACCGGCGTGCCGGTCGCCGGTCCCGGCGAATTCCTGGACACCGCCCCACTCGACATCGAGGGTGACCGGCTTGGTGATCCCGCCGAGCGTGGCCTCGCCCTCGACCTCGAACGATTCCGCGATCAGCACCGGCTCGACGGCGCGGAAGCTCAAAGTGGGGCGGTTGGCGACATCGAGGAAGTCGGCGGTGCGGACGTGGTTGTCGCGATCGGCATTGCCGGTGTCGAAGGAGTCGAGGTAGATGGTGGCGCCGAGCGTTGCGAAGCCCTTGTCGTCGACGACGAATTCGGTCTCGAACTTGTTGAAGCGGCCGCGGACCTTGGAGATGCCGAGGTGGCGGATGGTGAATTCGACCTGGGAGTGCATCGAGTCCAGGGTCCAGGAACCCGGGGTGAGCGTGGTGGCAGTGGATTCAGCGGAAGATGTCATGCTATAGACCATGACCGGACCGTGGTCCGCTAGCCAGACCGCCGTTATCCTGGACCCGTCAGGGCGCGGATAACCATCCCAGGACGGGGCACGATGAAACGTATGGCACCCAATCCGTTCGCGGAATACCTCATCGCGCGCCGCGCCCAATTGCGGCCGGCGGATGTGGGACTTCCCGAGGGCGGACGCCGACGTACCCCGGGATTGCGCCGCGAAGAGGTCGCGGTGCGCGCCGGAGTGAGCGCCGACTATCTGGCCCGGTTGGAGCAGGGGCGCGATACCAATCCGTCGGGGGCGGTCATCGATGCGCTCGCGCAGGCGCTGCTGATCGAGGGTAAGGACCGCCACCACTTCGGCTGGCTCGCCGTCACCTCGAGTAATGAGTCCCGCTGTCCCACCACCGAATCCGTGGTGGAGCATCCGACGCCCGCGATCGAGACCATCCTGCGCGCACTGCATCCCACCCCGGCCTTCGTGATCGGGCGGCGGCTCAATGTGCTCGGCTGGAATCCGGCCTGGGAGAACATCGCGAAACCCGTCGGGCTACTGGACAATCCGGAGGTCGTGAATCTGGCCTGGTTCACCTTCGCGCATTCGCGCGCCAAGCAGGTGCTCCGGAACTGGGACGAGGTGGCCGATATTTTCTCGGCCGCACTGCGGCGCGCGACGATCCGCTGGCCGGGCGAGGACCGCCTACTCGAGCTGATCGACGCGCTGCTCGCCTATCCGGAATTCGAAAGCCGTTGGCAGCCACAGCATATCGACGACTTGACCTCGGGCACGATGCGATTCGACCACCCGGAGTACGGCCATATCGATATCCCGTTCGAAGCCATGAACGCCGATAAGGATCAGTGCGTCGTCGTTTGGCTCACCGACCAGGCACAGGCGCAATCACCCGGCCTGCGGCTGGTCCGCGCGGTCAACGAGTAATCAGATTCCCAAGACGGCCATGCGCTCGGCATGGCTGGCCTGCATGCGCTCGAACAGCGCGGCGATGCCGTTGAGGTCACCGGTCGCGGCGAGCACCAGCTCGGTGAGTTCGTCGCGCTGGGCCATGACGTACTGCGCCTGGGTGATCGCCTCACCGAGCAGCCGCCGACCCCACAGCGTCAGCCGGTCGCGCTCGGAGCGGCTGGTCGCGACGGCGCGGCGCACCTCCTCCACCACGAATTCCGAGTGGCTGGTCTCGGCGAGCACATCCCGGACCACGGCGGAGACCTCGGGAGACAGGGCACCGGCGATCTCGGTGTAGAAGTCGGCCGCGATTCCGTCACCTACATAGAACTTCACCATCGATTCGAGCCAGGTCGAGGGATCGGTGGAGTCGTGGTAGGCGTCCAGGGCGCGCACGAACGGCGCCATCGCGTCGAAGATATCCACACCGCGTTCGGCCAGCGCGGACTCCAGGGTTTCGAAGTGACGCATCTCGGCGGCGGCCATCTTCGCGACGGCCACCTTGCCGCGCAGCGTCGGCGACAGCTTGGCCTCCTCGGCCAGCCGGTAGAACGCCGAGATCTCACCGTAGGCGAGCACCGCGAACAGGTCGATCACGCCCGTATCGTCGGCGGAAATGGACGAGCCGGACAACGAAACCCCTACCGCTGCTGGTGACTGTGCTGCCATATCGCACAGCCTAGTGCTCCCCCGCCTCCCCGGATATTCAGCCGACCAGTAATTGCCGAACGTGTCGTGTTACGGACTGACGGATTCGGGGGTGTCGAATTCTGGGCGTACCCGACGAGTTACCCATGTACGGACGAAATCACTCGAGCTCAACGCTCTACCGATGCCCGGCCAGGAACTTGTCGAGATAGGTCCAGGTCGTGTCGCGTGCGGTTTCGGCGGTGAGGATGCCGAGATGACTACCGGGTGCGGTTTCGTAGCGAACGGACTGCGCGCCGGTGAGGATGCGCTGTCCGGCGGCCACCGCGGCGGCGGGGGTGATGACATCGGCGGGTCCGCCGACCAGCAACACCGGCGCGGTCACGTCAGCCAACTCGATGCGACGCTTGCCGAACTGCACGACACCTCGCCCGATGTCGTTGTTCAGGATCAGTCGGCCCCACAGCTGGCCGTAGAAGCGGCCGGGATAGCCGGGCATCTCGGACATGAATCGGTCGATGGACTCCATCTTGGCCAGCGCTTCGGTGCGCGCGATATTGCTCGCGACGAACCAGGGGCGGGTGAGTTCGCGATCCCATGCGGTGACCTTGTAGGCGATCCGGGTCAGCGTGGCCGGAATGCCACCCGCCGCGCGCACCGCCGTCGAGGTGGCGATGCCGCCGGTCAGCTTGGCGACCGCGCGCACCTGCGGAATGCCGGTCATCTTGTCGTAGTCCAGCGGCGAGCCGACGGCGGTAATAGAGCGGATCGGCAGTTCGGGGTGCGCGGCCGCGGTCAGCAGGGCGAGGGTGCCGCCGATGGACCAGCCGACAAGATCGACCGGACGGCCGTCGCGATCGGCGCAGGTGCGCAGGATCGCCTCGGGCAGAATGTCATCGATCCAGGTCTCGAAGCCCATCCGCCGGTCGGCGAAGGTGATTTCGCCGTAGTCGACGACGTAGGGCGCCCGGCCCGTCTCCAGCAGGAATCGGGCCAGGCTCTGATCCGGACGCAGATCGAAGCAGCTGGCGGGCGCGGCCAGCGGCGGCACCAGCAGCACCGCCGAATCCGTTGCGGCAGCGGCGGATCCGGTAGCCTCGAAGCGGCGCAGCTGCCGATGCGGTTCGTCCCACAGCACCGTCGACGGGGCGGGATCCGGCGCCTCGACGCCATGGCCGAAGGTCAGCGCCCACGCATTGCGCGCCGCGATGGTGACTGTGTCGGTGAAACTCACCTCAAAAATGTCTCACATACCGTTACCGGCGGTAACAGGCAACTCCGATTTGTGAGCGATCGTGCATCGCTCAGCCCCGAGTCATGCCGATCGGATTGAGCGGCGGCACCACGCTCTCCTGAACGCGCTTCGCCAACGGGTCGAGCAAGTAGGTCAGCTCCGCGATGGCATCCTGCGACAGCGCCGCCAATGCGCCGTTCCAGGCCGCCTCGTCGGTATCTGCCTCGACCCGTCCGAGCAATTCGGCACCGGAGCCGGTCAGCTGCGGACTGATCGGCTCCCCCGCGATCAAACCCCGAGCACGCAACTCATCGGCGATATCGGACCATTCCCGCTCCGACCAGCCGCGCGCGGGCCGCATCACCGATTCGGGCGCTTTACCGGCCGCGACCTGCAGCACCAACGCCTGCGATCCGGACAGACCGCGGGCAACCAGGGCCGCCACATGGCCATCGCCGCGATGTTCGCGCAGTGTGGTGGTGAGCTGCCACAGTGCGGCCACCGGATCGGTGGACAGCGGCAATTCCGCATTCGCCGCATACAACGGGCGGCCGGTCGGATCGGCAGTGCGCACCACCGGTTCGAGCAATTCGACGGCACGAGCGCAATCGGCGTCACCGGCTCCGGCCCCGCGCAACAACCCGACCGAGAAGGCGAGCCGGGCCTGCAGACAGGCCTGCGGCGTCGTCCGGGTCCAGGCGTCCGGGACCGCCTTGGCCACCGTGTCGGGATGGAATCCGGCGAAGGTCGCCAGTACGGTGCCAGCGCCCACCGCTCCGAGCGGCGCGGCCCGGAACGCGAAGTAGGTCTGCCAGAAACCGCGCAGTCCGAGCACGACTCCGGCCTGCTTGACATCCGAGCCGAAATACACGACATCGTGGATGGGTTCGAGAGTGTGCCAGATTCGACGCGCTAGATGAATTGCCATGTGGCGCAGCGTACGTCGATGGTCAACGCATAGACACCGCGCATTCCGTCCGGAAATACCGTGACGGCAATTCGAGCCATGCACAATATCACGCTACAATCTTTGCGGACAACGGAAATTTTCGTCTGTCGAGTCGCCGGATCGTACGGTCGCCCGAGTGTCGCCGACGAGGTTTTCGAAGTCCGGGAATATGTGCGCGCACCAGATCCGCATCACCCTTGCGCCGCGCCGATATCTGCTGAGGTCAGCCGCCGAAAACGACGAGTTGCCGCAGGTATCAGGGCAGTGGCCGAGGTGAGTATCACAGGCGGATATGTGGTTGTCGCGGGCCGGCCGGTCCGCCCCACACCTCGTGCGCGTGTGACGCGATAACGAGGAAAGGCACGAACCTGAGCAAGATCACTGTCGAACAGGAACCTGGTCTGGCGGATACGCTACTGACCGCCGAACTGGACGAAACGCACACCGCTCCGACATTCGCCGAATTGGGGGTTCGCGATGAAATCGTGCGAGCGCTCGGCGAGATCGGAATCGAACGTACCTTCGCAATTCAGGAACTGACCCTGCCACTGGCTCTGGCCGGTGAAGATCTGATCGGTCAGGCCCGCACGGGGATGGGTAAGACCTTCGGATTCGGTGTGCCGCTGCTGCACCGGATCGCCACCGCCGACACCGGGACGACCCCGCTGGACGGCACACCCCGGGCACTGATCATCGTGCCGACGCGCGAACTCTGCATTCAGGTCACCCAGGATCTGGAAAACGCGAGCAAGTACCTGAAGAACCACCAGGGCCAGCTGCGCGTGCTCTCGATCTACGGTGGCCGCCCGTACGAGTCCCAGATCGCCGCGCTGCGCTCCGGCGTCGACGTAGTCGTCGGTACCCCCGGCCGACTCATGGATCTGGCCGATCAGGGCCATCTGATCCTCGGCAAGATCGGCGTGCTCGTCCTGGATGAGGCCGACGAAATGCTGGATCTGGGCTTCCTGCCCGATATCGAACGCATTCTCGGCATGGTTCCGACGCAGCGTCAGACCATGCTCTTCTCGGCCACCATGCCGGGCCCGATCATCACCCTGGCGCGCACCTTCCTGACCAGGCCGACGCATATCCGAGCCGAAGAACCGCACGATTCGGCCGTGCACGATCGCACCGCGCAGTTCGTCTATCGGGCGCACGCACTGGACAAGAGCGAACTCGTCGCCAAGGTGCTGCAGGCCGAGACCCGCGGCGCGACCATGATCTTCACCCGGACCAAGCGCACCGCGCAGAAGGTCGCCGACGATCTGGCCGACCGCGGCTTCGCCGTCGGCGCCGTGCACGGTGACCTCGGGCAGATCGCTCGGGAGAAGGCGCTCAATAAGTTCCGCAAGGGCGCCATCAATGTGCTGGTCGCGACCGATGTCGCGGCGCGTGGCATCGATATCGACGATGTCACCCACGTGGTCAACTACCAGTGCCCGGAGGACGAGAAGACCTACGTGCACCGGATCGGGCGCACCGGCCGGGCCGGACGCACCGGTGTCGCGGTCACGCTGATCGACTGGGACGAACTGAACCGCTGGGCCGCCATCAACACCGCCCTGGGCCTCGGCATCCCGGATCCGGTCGAAACGTATTCGCGCTCGCCGCATCTGTTCTCCGACCTCGGTATTCCGGAGGGCGTCACCGGCACGATCCGCAAGCCGAAGCCGGTCCGCGAGGAGGACGCCGAGGTAGTCGAGCGCCCCGCCCGCACGCCGCGCAAGCGCAATCGGCGCCGTACCCGCGCGGGACAGCCGCTCGACGGCGAAGCCAACGTCACCGAAACCGACGACACCGAAACCGATGACGCCGCCGCCCCACTCGACGATGCGACCGACGACGAGACGGCGGATAAGCCCGCCCGTCGCCGCCGCCGTCGGCGCAAGTCCAGCGGTGCCACCGAAAACGGCACGGAGAACGGCACCGAGTCGAATGACAACGCGGACGTGAGCGCCGAAGCGGACTCGGACAGCGATACCGATGACGCCGAAACCACCGAACAGCCCGCGCGCCGTCGGCGCCGTCGCCGCAAGCCCGCTGGCGAAGCAGCGGCTGGCGAAGCAGCGGCGGACACCGCTCCCGAAACGGTGACCGCCTCGGCATAGTCGATACGCAGGCGCGTCTGTCATGGACAGGCGCGCCTGTGGTGTCTCAGCGGCAGGCCCCGGCCGCGTCTTGCGATACACGGTCGCAGGTAAGCGTCGACGGGTCGTCGATAAGCAGGCACGTCTGTCGTGGGCAGGCGTCTCAGCGGCCCCAGCGCGGATGCGCGCGCGTTCTCCTGATGCACTGTCGCATGCGAGCGCGGAACGCGGAAATATCGGCAGGTAAGCACCATTGAGCGCACCGGTAGCCGTCATCGGTCGGCGGGTGTCCACGGTGAGACCGATCGCATCGGCCGAGCGATACGTTGTACTCTCGCAAACGTGCTCGCACCCGAGCGGCGAACGCGCGCCGACATCATCTCCGCAGTCGCGATCGCCGTGGTCGTGGTGATCGCGGCCGTGGTGGTGTGGGCGCGCAGCGATGCCAGGGGAACCGAATCGGTGACGGCGGAACATCCGGTTTCCACTCCGGCGGCGGCAGATCAGGTTCCGACGAGTCTGCATGAGCTGTGGCATGCGCCCGACCCGGCGGCGAACCGGGCGCTGGTGGCTGCGGGCACCGTCGTCACGGGCGCGGACGGCACGGTCACCGGGCACGATCCGCGCACGGGTACGGAAGTGTGGCACTACCGGCGAGACCTACCCCTGTGCGGCGTCGAGTCGCAGTTCGGCACCGTGATCGCGGTGTACAAGGACCAGCGCGGCTGCAGCCAGGCCACGCTGCTGGCCGGTGAGGACGGTTCGCGCCGGACCGCGCGCAGCAGCTACATGGATCCCGCCGTGCAGCTATCGGTCGACGGCACCTATGTACTGGCCCAGGGGCCGCGGCGGCTGGAGATGTGGCGCTCGGATCTGGTGCGCACCCTCGAATACGGCTACGTCGACGCACCGGTGAACGTGAAAACTCAACCGCGCAAGGGCTGCAAGCTGATCTCGTCGAGTTCGAGCTCCACCCGGCTCGCGGTGCTCGAACGCTGCCCCGAAGATCCCACCAACCGGCTGACCGTGCTCAATCCGGCGCCGAAGGACAATACGGTGCCCGAGGAGTACGGCTCGCATGTGCTCAACGGATCCGGTTCGGACTCCCCCGACGGACGCGTAATCGCGGTGTCCGACAACCGAATCGTGTTGTACCTGCCCGGTACACCTGCCACCGCGACCGCCGAAGCGATATCGCCGCGGCTGGAGGTCTTCGACGGCACCGGGAATGCGCTTGTGGTGCACCAACTTTCCGCACCGCTGAGCGATAAGACGACGACCACCCGAATCAGTTCGCTGTTCCTGGTATTCACCGGCAATAGCCTGATCGCCTTGAACGCGGGCACTTTCGATCCGATCTGGGCCGCTCCCAGCGCACTCGGCAGTCCCGTCTTCATGGCGGGCCGACTACTCGTGCCGGTCGACGGCGCCATCACAGTCCTCGACCCAACTTCGGGCACCGAAGTGTCGCGCATTCCGGTGGCCCGCCCCGGCTACGACGGGTCCCCCATCTCGCTCGCCGTCCTCGGTACCACCGTGCTGGAAAAGCGCGGCACCGAGATCTTCGCGCTCGGCTAGCACCCGCCCGTCCCCGGCGGTGTCGGACCCGTACTTCATGATGGAACTCATGTCCGCACGCGACGACGCCCGACTGGTTCTGCTCCGGCACGGCGAAACCACATGGTCCAGCCAGCGGCGCCATACCGGCCGCACCGATCTGCCACTCACCGAGCGCGGTGAGGAGCAGGCCCGCGCCGCGGGCGGCCTGCTCGACGAGCTGAAGCTGCGTGACCCGCTGGTGCTCACCAGTCCGCGTCAACGCGCTGTCCACACGGCGGCGCTCGCTGGGCTCACCGATACGGTTGTCGATGCCGATCTGGCCGAATGGGATTACGGCGATTACGAGGGCAAAACCTCCGTCGAGATCCGCGAGCACGATCCCGGCTGGACCATCTGGACCGGAGTTGTGCCCGGTGGCGAGACGGCCGCGCAGGTCAGCGCACGCGCCGATCGGGTGCTGGTATCGGTGGGCCCGGCACTGCCGGACCGGGATATCGTGCTGGTCGGTCACGGTCATTTTTCCCGGGCGCTGATCGCCCGCTGGGCCGAGCTCGATATCCGGGAGGGGCGGCGCTTCGCGATGTCGACCGCCGCGATCACCGTGCTCGGTTACGAACATGATGACCGAACCATCCTGGCGCACAACCTAGTTCCCGCAAACCATGGAGCAGCACTATGACTCGCCCCGGCCAGATCCGTCGCGCCACCTCCGCCGATGTACCCGCCATGGTTGGCCTGGTCGAGGATCTCGCCGAGTACGAGAAGTCCCGCGCGGAGTGCACGCTCACCGCCGAGCAGCTGGACACCGCGCTGTTCGGGCCGTCGCCCGCGGTTTTCGCGCATGTCGTCGAGGACGAGACCGGTGTGGTCGGGTGTGCGATCTGGTTCCTGAACTACTCCACCTGGACCGGCGTACACGGCATCTACCTGGAGGACCTGTACGTGAAACCGGAAACCCGCGGCAAGGGTTACGGCAAGGCACTGCTCGCCGCCCTCGCCGAGGAGGCCGTCGCCAATGGCTACAGCCGGGTCGACTGGGCCGTGCTGACCTGGAATGCGCCAGCCATCGAGTTCTACAAATCCATCGGCGCCAACCCGCAGGACCAGTGGGTCGGCTACCGGCTCACCGGCGCGGCCATCGATAAGCTCGCCGCCGAAGCCTGGTGAGTGAGTGAGGGTTACCGCACCCACGGATTGGCCGACCACCGCAGAGGAGGCCATGGCGATCCAGGATGCCTTGCGGCCATTGGTGATTGCGGCCGATCCGCATCCGCCGCGATTCCGCACCATCGCCGGACTCGACTCCGCCTACGACGACGAAGCCGGGATCGCCGCTGCGGCCGTCGTCGTATTGGACAGTGCCACACTGGATCCCGTCGATACCGCCGTAGCGCATGGGCCGGTCACGTTTCCCTACTTGCCCGGCCTGCTGTCCTTCCGTGAACTGCCGATAACCCTCGCCGCCCTCAAAAAGCTCGTTACCACACCGGATCTGCTGATCTGTGATGGACAAGGACTCGCACACCCGCGCCGCTTCGGCTTGGCCTGCCACATCGGAATCCTCACGGGGACACCGACAATCGGCGTGGCCAAGACACCGTGGGGCGATTACCGCGAACCCGGTCCAGAACGCGGAGCGGTCAGCGATATCACCATGGACGGCGAGGTCGTCGGGCGCGCGCTGCGCACCCGACGCGACGTCAAACCCGTCTTCGTCTCGGTCGGCCATCTCATCGACCTGGACACCGCATGCGCCCAGGTGCTCACGCTCACCCCGCGCTACCGACAGCCGGAAACCACCCGGCAGGCCGATCACCTATGCCGTCAGACGCTGCGGTCCGCCACCGCCTGAACCCCGGCTACTTCGATTCCGGTTCGATCCCGTAAACCTCGGCCATCCAGCGATTCGACGCGGGCGCGAACAGGAGTACCAGTGCGCCCACCACGACAATGCCGAGCAGCGCCCCGAGCACCGGCTGATGCGAATCGGTCAGCAGCGACCAGGTGACGGGAAGCAGGAGCACCTGGGCGATCACAGCAATGGCCCGCCCCCATCGGTGCCCGAGAAAAAGTCCGACCCCGGCCGCGAGCACCGCCCCGCCGAGAATGCCGAACCACGCTGCCGTGCCGTACCCGCTCGCGGCGCTCTGATCGTGTCCGAGCAGGCCGCGCACGATCAGCACGATCGCCACGACCACGGCCACCGCCCCCTCCAACCCAACCAATCCGCCCGCACCGCGCACCGTCGCGGGCACACCCGCCGAAACCTCGTCTTTGCCGCTGTCCGCCACGGGGCCAAGCCTAGAACGCACTCGGCGGCTTTTCGGACCGGGCCGTGCGCCGATTAGGGTGGCGAAGGTGCGGACGTTGCTGATCGTGAATCCGAATGCCACCTCGACTACGCCGGCGACGCGGGACCTGCTGGCGCACGCGTTGGAGAGCCGGACCCAGCTGACCGTCGCGCATACCCAGCACCGCGGCCACGCGGCGGAATTGGCGCAGTGGGCGGCAACCAACGAGATGGATCTGATCGTGGTGCACGGCGGCGATGGGACGGTCAACGAGACCATCAACGGCTACCTGCCGCTACCCCAGGTCGACGACGGACATGCCTGGTTGCCGCGCCTCGGCGTGATTCCGGGCGGCTCGGCGAATGTGTTCGCACGCGCCCTCGGCATCTCCCCGGATCCGGTGACCGCGACCAACCAGCTCATCGATCTGCTCACCCTCGAGCATGACCGCAAGATCGGGCTCGGCCTCGCCGATGATCGCTGGTTCGGCTTCAGCGCGGGCGTCGGCCTGGACGCGGATGTCTGCGAGGCGATCGACAACAGCCGCGCCAACGGCCATGCCGCCACCCCCGGTCGCTACGTTCGCACAACCGTCCGACAGTTCTTCAAGTCGAAGCGCAAGGAGCCGAGCGTCCGGATCGTGATCCCTGGTTTCGAACCTATCGGTGAGGTCCATTACGCCTTCGTAACGAACACCAGCCCGTGGACCTACCTGAACGCCACCCCGGTGCACACCAACCCGGGAACGGCCTTCGAAACCGGTCTCGGCGTGTTTGCCGTGCGGTCGATGTCGGTGGTCTCCACGCTACTGCTCGCCAGGCAGCTTCTCGCAGCCCATGGAAATCCCAAGTCCCGCAACCTATTTCGCGAGGACGATGTGCCATCCGTGCGTATCGAGGCGAGCGAGCCCATCGGGCTGCAAATCGATGGCGACTTCATCGGAAAACGCAACATGGTGGATTTCACAGCTGTGCCGGACGTGCTCGAGGTCGTCGCTCCACGCTCGAAATGAGCACGAAACGCGCGAAAAAACCCGGTGTTGTGCTGCGAAAACCGGGTAGAGCGAGTACAAAGGACCGGGCAGGTTCCCCCAGGGGTTCCTTGAGAGCGTGAGCTTCCCCACGGTGCACCAGATACCTATTGACATCTACGGTGTTCGTGAAAGCATTCACAAGCAACCGTGCGGAAACATTCGAGTCGCACAAGTGAACGATCCACAAACCGTAGGCGCCCTTCGCGGCGCCCAGCAAAGGAGCAGAGGAATGGACTGGCGCCACAAGGCCATCTGTCGCGATGAGGACCCCGAGCTGTTCTTCCCGGTGGGTAACAGTGGTCCGGCGCTCGCGCAGATTGCCGATGCCAAGCTGGTCTGCGCTCGCTGCCCCGTTACCGCCGACTGCCTGTCCTGGGCCCTGAAGTCCGGGCAGGATGCCGGCGTGTGGGGCGGTATGAGCGAGGACGAGCGTCGGGCGCTCAAACGTCGCAACGCCCGCACACGTACCCGCACCGTCGTCTAGTAGGACGACCAGCGTTACCGGACCTATCAGCCCGGCCCGGTAACGCAGTCAAGCCCGGCACCCAGGTGCCGGGCTATTTTGTGCCTGTGTCTGATTGCAGCGCCTGCGGCGCTGCGTGTTCGCGGCCCCCTAGTGTCTCGCGCCTGCGGCGCATGCGCTTCGACGACTCGGCCGCAAGACCGGCCGCGAACAGTCGCTCGTAAGACTTGCTCCGTTGTGGTCAGATGTGTGTGGAAGCTGAGACTTATTGCCTACCAGGCGAGTTCAACTCAGCGCCCTGAGCGGCGGCCCAACGGGACGCGCAGCACCGCGTCAGTGCCGATATCGGCACCTGGATGTAAACCGATGGAACCGCCGAGTTCGGCGGTGACCAGTGTGCGCACGATCTGCAGGCCGAGGCGGTCGGAGGATTCCAGGCTGAAACCCGGCGGCAGCCCGCGGCCGTCATCACTGATGATCACGTCCAGCCAGCGCGCCGAACGCTCGGAACGGATTGTCACCGTGCCGTTTTCGCCTGAATCGAAGGCGTGCTCGATGGCGTTCTGCACCAGTTCGGTGAGCACCATCACCAGCGGGGTGGCGCGTTCGGCGGAGAACACGCCCAGCGAACCCGCCCGGCGCACTTTGATTCTCGCGGTGTGCACGGTCGCGACATCGGCCATGATCGGCAGCAGCCGGTCCACCACCTCGTCGAGATCGACCTCTTCGTCCACCGACATGGACAGCATTTCGTGCACCGAGGCGATCGAGGTGACCCGGCGCACCGATTCGGTGAGCGCGACCTGCGCCTCCTCGTTCTCGGTGCGGCGCGCCTGCAGTCGCAGCAGCGCGGCCACGGTCTGCAGATTGTTCTTCACCCGGTGGTGGATCTCCCGGATGGTCGCATCCTTGCTGAGCAGTGCGCGGTCGCGGCGCTTGACCTCGGTGACATCGCGGACCAGCACCGCGGCACCGGCCAATTCGCCGTGCGGGCGAAGCACCAGGGTGCGCAGCAGCACGGTGGCGCCGCGCGCCTCGACCTCCATGCGGCGCCCGGTCCGGCCCGCCAGGGCGGCCTGGATATCGCCGACGACCTCCTGGGCGTCGAACGGATCGGTGATCAGCGAGCGGGTGGTGACGGCCAGATCCTGACCGGCCAGATCCGACTGCAGCCCCATCCGGTGATAAGCCGACAGTGCGTTCGGGCTGGCGTAGACGACGATGCCCTCGGTATCGAGCCGGATGAAGCCGTCGCCCGCGCGCGGACTGGAATGCGTCGCGGCGCGGTCCTCGGTGGTCGGAAAGGTGCCGTCAGCGATCATCTGGCACAGATCGTCGGCGCAGGCGACATAGGCGATCTCCAGCGTGCTGCGCACCCGGGAACGCTGCAGATCGGTATCGCGGCTGAGCACCGCGATGACATCGTCGCCGCAGCGCACCGGAATGGCCTCGCGGATGGCGTGCACCGGAGGCGGATGGTAGACGCCCTCGGCCTCGATATCGCTGTCCGCGCGCACGATCTTGCCGGTCATCAGCGCGTCGAAGACCTGCGGATGATCAGCGTGCAAGGCGGTTCCGCCGACCCGATCCTCTGGATGGACGGTGGGCGCGGTCGTCGGGCGACACTGTGCGACGCAGACGATATCGGCGCCGTCGACGATCGGTCCCGCACCGACCCACAGCAGCAGATCCGCGAAGGACAGATCGGCCAGCAACTGCCAATCGCCGACCACCCGCTGCAGATGGTCCACGGCGACGCCGGGTAGGTCGGTGTGTTCGGCCAGCAGCTCACTCAGTGTCGCCATATTCGATCTACCCGCTTCAGAAGTTAAGAGATGACGGCGATCAGGTGCCCGGCCTTGATCGCATCGCCCTCTTCGACGCCGATCGAGGTCACTGTGCCACTGCTTTCGGCGAGCACCGGGATCTCCATCTTCATCGACTCGAGGATCACCAGGGTGTCACCCTCGTGCACCTCATCACCCTCGGCAACGACAACTTGCTGCACGACCGACACCAGCTCCGAGAGCACTTCCTCCGCCATGACACCCCATCCACTCGTTCGCCCGTATCCGCTGAAACTACAGCCAACCACACATGAAACAATGACCTTCGATCAGAAGGGAGACTACCTATGGGTAAGCGTGGTCGTAAGAAGCGCAGCCGCAAGGGAAGCGCGGCCAACCACGGCAAGCGTCCTAACGCCTGAGCCGTAACAGACGAAAAACACCGAGGGCCAAGATCGTTCGTAAGGCACTCGGTGTTTTTTCTGTCTTCGGCACTACTCGGTGGTCTCGACCCGGGTGACCGTGACGGATCGGCGGATCTCCAGGGTCAGCCGATCACGCAGCGAATCCGGTGCCCGATCGCCGCCGCATTTGCGGCTCAGCAGGCCCTTGATCTTCTCCTCGATGCCGTAGGCCTCGATGCACGGCGAGCAGTGATCCATGTGGTGCTGTAGCCGGGCCCGGGTGGCATCGTCACATTCACCGTCGAGCATGAGCCAGACGTCGGCGAGCACAGCCGTGCAGTCCAACTCCATATCGGGGTCACGCTCCGTACTCACTGCTTGACCTCCTGGCGTTCCGCGCCGTTGCGGTTGAATCCACGTTCGCGCGCCACATCGGCGAGCAATCCTTTGAGCTGCTTGCGACCGCGATGCAGCCGGGACATCACCGTACCGATGGGGGTGCCCATGATGTCGGCGATTTCCTTATACGGGAAACCCTCGACATCCGCGTAGTACACCGCCATCCGGAATTCCTCCGGCAGCTCCTGCAGTGCGGCCTTGATGTCGTCGTCGGGCAGTGCGTCCAGCGCCTCGACCTCGGCCGAACGCAGTCCGGTCGAGGTGTGCTCGGCGGTGGCGGCAAGCTGCCAGTCGGTGATCTCGTCGGTCGGATACTGTGCGGGCTGACGCTGCTTCTTGCGGTAGGAGTTGATGTAGGTGTTGGTCAGGATGCGGTAGAGCCAGGCACGCAGATTGGTGCCCTCCTTGAAGGATTTGAAGCCCTGGAACGCCTTGACGTAGGTCTCCTGCACCAAATCCTCGGCATCGGCCGGATTACGGGTCATGCGCAGCGCGGCACCGTAGAGCTGGTCTAGCAACGGGAGCGCATCGCGCTCGAACCGCCGCACCAGCTCGGTATCCTCGACCGCGGCGCCGACCGCACCGTCGGTCACCACGTCATCGTCGCTCGTCACACCAATCCCTTCGATCGCCGTACCTGCCAAATCTACAGGCGCGGGCAGATCGAGTGAGAACTGAGCGTCCCCCGCGGCGCTCTCGACACGCCCGGAGGCGGTAGCGGAGCGTAACCACGGAGGGCGCCGAGAGTGTCGCAGATCGAGCACCAGCGACGTCACGGGGCGTTCGTCGAGCAGAACGGGCACCGACCTCTCCTTCACGTCCTACAGCCGCCGTACGGCTTTCGTATCGCATGCAACATGTCCGCGCCCAACTGTGTTCCCATAGCGAACTCCCCGACCCGAAATCCCCTTGCCGACCGCCATTAGGGTGACCGGCATGGCAGCAGCCTCGACCCCGGCGATCCGCACCCTGACCAAGGCCGGTGTGGTCCATCGCGTGCATGCGTACAAGCACGATCCGCGCGCCGATTCCTATGGCACCGAGGCGGTCGACGCACTCGCCGCCGAGGTCGGGGTGACGGCGGCGCAGATCTTCAAGACGCTGGTGATCGAATTGTCGACCGGTGCGCTCGCGGTCGCGGTGCTGCCGGTGCCGAATACCTTGTCGCTCAAGGCGGCCGCCGCGGCACTCGGTGCGCCCAAGGCCGCCATGGCGGATAAGACGAAGGTCGAGCGAACCACCGGTTACGTTCTCGGCGGCATCTCCCCGCTCGGCCAGCGCAAGCTGCTGCCCACCGTGGTCGATGCCTCGGCATTGGCCTGGGACCGCATGCTTTGCAGCGCGGGACGGCGCGGTCTGGAGATCGAACTGGCACCTGCGGACTTGATCCGGCTCACCGGCGCGGTAACCTCACCAGTCACATCCGTATAAATCCGCACCAGTCAGCAACATTTGTGCGTTACTGAACAGGCCCAGATCGTCCGACTCGAGGATGTGATGCGAAATGTCCGCGCGCCAGCGATTGTGCAGCACCATGATCGTCGCTCTGTTCGGAGTTCTCCTGCTCACCACCGGCCCGGTCGCGCTGCTAGCGCCTGCGGCCACCGCCGCACCCGGCAGCCCTCTGGTGATCGACGTCAACGACTTCCCGTTCGATGAGCATGTCGTTGACGACGGGCCGAAGAAGAACAACCCCCCGACGAAGAATGAGAAGGCCGACAAGGCCGAGAAGTTGGGCGGCGGCGTCGCCGGCAAGGTCATCGACCTGGGCGGCGGCGTGGCCCGCAAGGTCATCGACCTGGGCGGCGGTATCGTCAAGTGCGCGCTGAATATCGTGACCGATAGCGTGAAGTGTCAGCTCTGAGTGGATGAACGGCGGGCCGGGCGATCACAGCAAGCTGATCTGCCCGGCCTTTTCCGTACCACCGCGAGAGTCCAACGGCGCCAACAGTTCCGGACCGTTATTGCGCACGCTGTTTACCAGCGACGAAACCGGACGCGCCACAATGTCCGCCACCGATTCCGCGCTCGGCGTCTCGAGCAGTGTGGCCGGTGCCGGATGATCCGGATCCAACCAGGCCGCCCAATGCTGCCGCGGCATGGGCAGCGGCATCCGGTCGTGGATGCGGGCCAGCTCGCCGACGGCGTCGGTGGTCAGGATGGTGCATGACAGCAGCGGTTCGCTCTCCCGCTGCGAACGGTCCCGCCATACCGACCACAATCCGGCCATATACAGGCGCGCGCCATCGGCATTCGACATGAAGTACGGATGTTTGGCGACCTTGCCCTTGGCCCCGGCATCCGGTTCGACCAACCACTCGTACCAGCCGTCCATCGGTACCAGGCAGCGGCGATACTTCACCGCATCGCGAAACGATGCCGTGGTCGTCGCCTTATCGGCGCGGGCATTGAACAACGGTTTGCCCTTGACCGGTACGCCCGGTCCGGCGGCCTTGGTCCAGACCGGGATCAGGCCCCAGCGCATTCGCCGGATGCGCAACTTCGGGTCGTCGTCGGGGTGGTCGTGCTCATGCCGCTCCACCACGGTCAGCACCTGGGTGGTCGGTGCGACGTTGTAGTTGGTGGAACCGCCGTTGTTACCGGTCGGCGTCTCGTCGATGGCGTCCAGTTCGGCGGCGAGCCGACCGGGATCGGTAGTTGTCGCATATCTGCCGCACATATCTCGATACTTGCACGCGGCGCCGACAGACTCGGGAAGAATTGACGGTAGGGGTGACCTGGTGAGAGTTCTGACATAGCATCATCTCAGATGAATGGCCGTTAACTTATCTCGGCAAGAGGGAGAGACCCACCGTGACAACCATCGAGACCACCCCAACGACACCGGAGACGGCGTTGAATTCGGTCGATCCGGCCACCGGAGAGGTCATTGCCACCCATACCATCGCCGATGCCGACGCGGTTCGCGCCGCCGTCGCCAAGGCCCGCACCGCCGCCGCGACCTGGGGCGGACTCAGCTTCGACGAGCGGCGCAAACATCTGCTGCGCTGGTCGAGCCAGTTGGTCGCGGACTCCGAGGAGTTCACCGCGCTCATCCACAAGGAGAACGGCAAACCACTCGACGATGCGTTCCTGGAGTTGATGCTCGCGCTCGAGCACATCGCCTGGGCAGCCAAGAATGCCAGGAAGGTGCTCTCGCCGAAGAAGATCGCCCCCGGCGCGTTCATGGCGAACTTCTCCGCGCGTGTGGAGCAGCGTCCGCTCGGTGTCATCGGCGTAATCGGCCCGTGGAACTATCCGGTCTACACCCCGAACGGCTCCATCGCCTACGCCCTGGCCGCGGGCAATACCGTGGTCTTCAAGCCGAGCGAATTCTCCACCGGCATCGGCAATTTCCTCTCCGATGCGTTCAAGAAAGCCAATCCGGAGCTGCCCGAAGGCATCTTCGAGACTGTCAATGGCTACGGCGCGACCGGCGCCGCACTGGTGCAGGCCGGTGTGGACAAGATCGCGTTCACCGGCTCCACCGCGACCGGCAAGAAGATCATGGCCGCGGCCGCCGAATCACTGACCCCGGTACTGCTGGAATGCGGCGGCAAGGACGCGGTGATCGTCGCGGGCGATGCCGATATCAAGGCCGCTGCCGATGCGGTCGCCTGGGGCGCCACCGCGAATAGCGGCCAGACCTGCGCCGGTGTGGAGCGGGTCTATGTGGACCGCGCGGTGCGCGACGACTTCGTCGCCGAGGTCAAACGCATCCTGACCGACGTCAAGCCGGGCTCGGGCACCGATGCGGCCTACGGTCCGATGACCATGCCCAGCCAGATCGATATCGTGCGCCGCCATATCGATGACGCGCTGAAGAACGGCGGCACCGCGGTGCTCGGCGGGCCGGACTCGGTCAAGGGTCCGTTCATCGAGCCGGTCGTGCTGGTCGATGTTGACGAGAACTCCGAGGCCGTGGCCGAGGAGACCTTCGGCCCGACCGTCACCATCCGGACGGTGGACGGCGTCGATGAGGCCGTCGAGTTGGCGAACAAGTCCAAGTACGGCCTGGCCTCGGCGGTCTACTCGAAGAAGAACGGCCTGGAGATCGCCCGACGGCTGCGCGTCGGCGCGACCTCGGTGAACTCGGTGCTCGGTTTCGCCGCCATCGCGGGTCTGCCCTTCGGCGGTGTCGGCGATTCCGGAATCGGGCGCATCCACGGCGAGCCCGGCCTGCGCGAATTCTCCCGGCCGCATTCGATCGCGGTGCAGCGCTTCGCGATTCCCGGCATGGCACTGCTCAGCTACTCACGGACCCAGACCACCATGAAGCTGCTGCGCCGCCTGGTCCCGATCCTGCACGGCCGCCACAAGTAGCCGCCACACCCGCCGGGCTCGTCTTTCGAGGCGAGCCCTTCGACCACAACGGAGCGAGTCTTACGAGCGAGGAGTTCGCGGCCCGACTCGCGTCCGAGCCGTCGAAGCGCATGCGACGAAGTCGCGAGTCTCGACGGCTCGGACGCGAGACACCAGGGGGCCGCGAACCCGCCGCGGCGCAGCCGCGGCAAATCAAACACAGCCCAGCCCGCGTGTCCGGTGACGCGATGGGCGAAGATGGACGGGTGAGTTTCTGGCCAGCGCCCCATGTCGATGTCCCCGTGCACGCGACCGTGACCCTGCCCGGATCTAAATCGATCACGAATCGGGCCTTGATCCTGGCGGCACTCGCCGAGGGTCCCTCGACCATCTCCGGTGCGCTGCGCAGCCGCGATACCGAACTCATGATCGGCGCGCTGTGCGCATTGGGCGCGCGGATCGAGGGCGACGCCGAAACGCTGACCGTGACGCCCGCGCCGCTGCAGGGCGGCAACGTCGACTGCGGCCTGGCCGGCACAGTCATGCGGTTCCTGCCGCCGGTCGCGGCCCTGGCCACCGGTGATGTCGCCTTCGACGGTGACGAGCAGGCCCGGGTTCGCCCACTCGGCACCATCCTGGAGGCACTGCGCCGGATCGGCGCGGATATCGAGGGCGACGCACTGCCTTTCACGGTGCACGGCAAGGGCGCGCTGCGTGGCGGCGCGGTCACCATCGATGCCTCCGGATCCTCACAGTTCGTCTCCGGCCTGCTGCTGTCGGCGGCCCGGTTCGACGAGGGCATCGTGGTGCATCACGATGGCAAGGCGCTGCCCTCTATGCCGCATATCGAGATGACGGTGGAGATGCTGCGGCGCGCCGACGTCGCGGTCGATGCCCCCGCCGACAGCCGCAAGGCCCAGACCTGGACCGTCGCACCCGGCCCTATCCGCGCGGTGAACTGGGATGTGGAGCCGGATCTGTCCAATGCCACGCCGTTCCTGGCCGCAGCCGCCGTCACCGGCGGCGAGGTCCGCATCCCGCACTGGCCACGGCTGACCACACAGCCCGGTGACGTGATCCGAGAGATCCTGGTGCGCATGGGCGCGGAGGTCACCCGGTTCGACGGTGTCCTGACTGTGCGCGGCCCGGAGCGACTGGCCGGTATCGATATCGATCTGCACGATGTCGGCGAGTTGACCCCGACGGTGGCCGCCCTAGCGGCACTTGCGGATTCGCCGTCCTGGCTGCGCGGTATCGCCCATCTGCGCGGGCACGAGACCGATCGGCTCGCGGCGCTGTCCACCGAGATCAACCGGCTCGGTGGCAATGTCACCGAGACCGAGGACGGACTCGAAATCACCCCGGCCCCGCTGCACGGCGGCAACTGGCATTCCTATGCCGACCACCGAATGGCAACGGCCGGTGCGATTCTCGGACTCCGGGTGCCCGGTGTGGCGATCGAGGATATCGGCACCACCGCGAAGACGCTGCCCGGATTTGTCGGCCTGTGGGAGCAGATGCTCGATCCCACGCTCACTGATCAGGGAGCGGCCCGCTGAGACGACGCGATTACGACGAGTCGGATGTCCGGGTGCGCCCGGGCAAGTCGTCTCGTCCACGCACCAAAACCCGTCCGCAGCACAATGATGCGGAATCGGCCATGGTCGTTTCGGTGGACCGTGGTCGCTGGGGTTGCGTGCTCGGCGGCGATCCGGACAAACTGATCGTCGCCATGCGGGCCAGGGAACTGGGCCGCACGCCGATCGTCGTCGGCGATCAGGTCGACGTAGTCGGCGATCTGTCCGGCAAACCCGATACCCTCGCCCGCATCGTCCGCGTCGGCGAACGCCGAACCGTCCTGCGCCGCACTGCCGATGACACCGATCCGTTCGAACGGATCGTCGTCGGCAATGCCGAACAACTGTTCATCGTGGTCGCCCTCGCCGATCCGCCGCCGCGCACCGGTTTCGTCGAGCGCGCCATGGTCGCCGCGTATGCCGGTGGACTGCAACCGATTCTGTGTTTGACCAAACACGATCTGGCCGCCGAATCCGAATTCGCCGCCGCCTTCGACGATCTCGACCTCACCATCATCTATGGCGGCGTCGACGACCCCATAGCACCGGTCCTGGATCTGCTCACCGACCGCCTCACCGCCTTCATCGGCCACTCCGGCGTCGGCAAATCCACGCTGGTGAATCGCCTTGTGCCCGATGCGGATCGGGCGGTCGGCGAGGTCTCGGGCGTGGGCAAGGGCAAACACACCTCCACCCAATCCGTCGCCCTACCGCTCCCGCAGAGCGGCTGGGTCATCGACACACCTGGTGTCCGCTCCTTCGGGCTGGCCCACATCACGCCCGACGATGTCATCGCCGCCTTCACCGATCTGGCCGCCGCCATCGAGGACTGTCCACGCGGCTGCACCCATCTCGGTCCCCCTGCAGATCCCGAATGCGCCCTGGATACCTTGCCCGGCAAGGATCGCCGTGTTGCCGCCATCCGCCTGCTACTGACCGCGCTGAACACCAACGAATCCTGGTAATTTCTCGTGTACACAGTTCGGTGTACACTCCAGTTGTGGAAGATCAGCTCAGCATCCGTGAGGCTCGAGCCCAGCTCCCTGCCGTCATCAACGCCGCAGTACAGGATGGGCACGTGACCGTCATCACGCGTGCCGGAGAACCCGCAGCCGCAGTGATTCCGCTGTACATGCTCGCCAAGCTCGAAGAGTGGGAAGACGAGCAACTCGGACGCATGGCCGACGAGGCGCTCGCTGAAGGTGGTGAACCAGAACACATCACGCTAGGCCAAATGATGGATGAGATCCTCGATGCTGGACATAAAGGCACGGCGTGAAATACGAATTCCGCTGGACCCCAGCAGCGCGTCGTGCACTACGAAATATCCCGCATCCCGATGCCATGCGCCTGTTGATCGCGCTCACGCTGCTGGGCGATGACCCATACCGACGTGATGGGGTAGATGTCAGAGGTCTCACCGGTCGCCCAGGATTCCGGCTACGAGTCGGCAATTACCGACTGGTATACGAGGTCGATGACGGCAAACTGATCATTCTCGTCATCACCGCCGGACACCGTCGCGACATCTACGAGCGCTAGATACGGGACCGGACACGGCGAAGGCGCGCTCATCGACCTCGAGTCGATGAGCGCGCCTTCGGAATTGATGGTCAGTGCCGACGACGCGACTTCGGTGCGCGCTTCGGCTTGGCCTGCGAGCGGGCCGCCTCGCGACGCTCACGGCGGGTGGCGCCGTCGCCGTACTCCTCGACGTCGCTGTGCACCGCGGCGTGGCCGCCCTCGTCCGGCCCCGAGTAGTGGAAGCCGTTGTTGGCCCGGGAATCACCGATCCCCTTGGCGCGCAACGCCGCCGGCGCGCCATTGGCTACCGGCGCCTCCTGGGTGGGCAGTGGACGCGGCGCGGCGGCGCCGACCGGCGAGCGCAGGCCCGGATCGATCCCGACGCCCTCGGGCTGCGGCTGCTGCACCTCGACCTGCAGGTTGAACAGGAAGCCGACCGACTCCTCCTTCAGGCCGTCCAGCATCGCGGCGAACATATCGAAGCCCTCGCGCTGGTATTCCACCAGCGGATCGCGCTGCGCCATGGCACGCAGGCCGATGCCCTCCTTGAGGTAATCCATCTCGTAGAGGTGCTCGCGCCACTTGCGGTCCAACACCGAAAGCAGCACTTGGCGTTCGAGATTGCGCATCGAACCCTCGCCGGCCAGACCGTCGATCTGCTGTTCACGCTTCTCGTAGGCGTTGTGCGCGTCATCGAGCAGCGCTTCGACCAGTTCGTCCTTGGTCAGGTCGCCCGCCTCGCCGACACCGGTCTCACCGGTCAGCTCCTTGTAATCCAGGCTCACCGGATACAGTGTCTTCAGCGCGCTCCACAGCTTGTCCAGATCCCAGTCCTCGACGTAGCCGTCGGCAGTGGCGCCGTCGACATAGGCGGTGACCACGTCGGTGATCATCTCCTGGACCTGGCCCTCCATATCCTCACCGCGCAGGATCCGGTTGCGCTCGCCGTAGATGATGGTGCGCTGCTGGTTCATCACCTCGTCGTACTTGAGCACGTTCTTCCGGATCTCGAAGTTCTGCTGCTCGACCTGGGTTTGCGCGCTCTTGATTGCCTTGGAGACCATCTTCGCCTCGATCGGCACATCATCCGGCAGGTTGAGCCTGGTCATGATGGCCTCGAGGGCGGCGCCGTTGAAGCGCCGCATCAACTCGTCACCCAGCGAAAGGTAGAACCGGGACTCGCCCGGGTCACCCTGACGACCGGAACGACCGCGCAACTGGTTATCGATACGCCGCGATTCGTGCCGCTCGGTGCCGAGCACGTACAGACCACCGGCATCGCGCACCGCGTCGGCGTCCTCGGCGGTCTGCTCCTTGACCCGCTCCAGCGTCGGCAACCAGGCGGCCTGGTACTCCTCCGGCGTCTCAACCGGATCCAGACCCTCCTTGCGCAGGATGATGTCGGTGATGATGTCCGGGTTACCGCCGAGCACGACGTCGGTACCACGACCGGCCATATTCGTCGCGACCGTGACCGCGCCCGGGCGACCGGCCTCGGCGATGATCTCGGCTTCCTTCTCGTGGAACTTCGCGTTCAGCACGTTGTGTGCGATGCCGCGCTTGGTGAACTGCTTCGACAGGTACTCCGAGCGCTCGACGCTGGTGGTACCGATCAGCACCGGCTGGCCCTTCTCGTGCCGTTCGGTGACATCGTCGACCACGGCCGCGAATTTGGCCTCTTCGGTCTTGTAGATCAGATCGGACTGGTCCGCGCGGACCATCGGCCTGTTCGTCGGGATCGGGACCACGCCGAGGCTGTAGATCTGATGCAGCTCGGCGGCCTCGGTCTCGGCGGTACCGGTCATTCCGGAAAGCTTGTCGTAGAGGCGGAAGTAGTTCTGCAGCGTGATCGTGGCCAGGGTCTGGTTCTCCGGCTGGATCTCGACGCCTTCCTTGGCCTCGATCGCCTGGTGCATACCCTCGTTGTAGCGGCGCCCGACCAAGATGCGGCCGGTGAATTCGTCGACGATGATGACCTCGCCGTCGCGGACGATGTAGTCCTTGTCCCGGTGGTAGAGCTCCTTGGCCTTGATGGCGTTGTTCAGGTAGCTCACCAGCGGCGAATTGGCCGCCTCGTAGAGGTTATCGATGCCGAGCTGATCCTCGACGAACTCCACGCCCGCCTCGTGCACACCGATGGTGCGCTTCTTGATGTCGACCTCGTAGTGCAGGTCCTTCTTCAACAGCGGTGCGATGCGGGCGAATTCGGCGTACCACTTCGAGGAGGCGTCGGCCGGACCCGAGATGATAAGCGGCGTGCGGGCCTCGTCGATGAGGATGGAGTCGACCTCGTCGACCACGGCGAAGTTGTGCCCACGCTGGACCAGATCGTCCAGGGAGTGAGTCATATTGTCGCGCAGGTAATCGAAGCCGAATTCGTTGTTGGTGCCGTAGGTGATGTCGGAGTTGTAGGACTCGCGACGCTCGGCCGGGGTCATACCGGACAGGATCACCCCGACACTCAGCCCGAGGAAGCGGTGCACGCGGCCCATCCACTCGGCATCACGCTTGGCCAGGTAGTCATTGACCGTGACCACGTGCACGCCGTCGCCGGAGATCGCATTCAGGTAGGCGGGCAGCACACAGGTCAGGGTCTTGCCCTCACCGGTCTTCATCTCGGCGATATTGCCGAGGTGCAGCGCCGCGCCACCCATGATCTGCACCTTGTAGTGCTTCTGGTTCAGCACCCGCCAGGACGCCTCACGGGCCACCGCGAACGCCTCCAGGAGCAGATCGTCCAGCGATTCGCCGTCCGCGTAGCGGTCCTTGAACTCGTCGGTCTTGGCACGCAGCTCGTGGTCGGTGAGCTCCTCGACCTCGGGCCCGAGCGCGAGGACCTCTTCCGCGAGATGGGCGAGCCGCTTGACCGTGCGTCCCTCACCAATCCGTAGCAACCTCGTCAGTGTCAGCGCAGGCACGGGTCTCGTCAGTCCTCTGGTCGGTGTGTCAAATGTTCGGCCGTCACCCTGGGCGGGCAGTGTGCACATGGCCCCCGCCGAGCACGGCGGAATCCGCAGCACGCTTCATGGTAATGCGGCATCCATGGTAGGTGCCGATGACCAGCGACATCGCGCCGCATCCGCCGCTACCGCCGAGGCGATAGCCGTTTCTTCTCACCGTACCCGTGTGTCGGCCGTCGGAGCGGGTGGGAATCCGCTGGACCGGAACCTGTTTCAGCGCGGGTGTCATACGATATGAGTCGTCCGTCGTGCCGGACGCCGTGAACCTGATCTACCAGGGGCAACCCGTTATCCGACGGCACGTGACGACACCAAAGGGCAGCGCGGCTCAAAGGCATCCGTTATACGGCACCCGATTAATGTGAGCGGATCGAGTTCCTCCGGTCTCGATCCAAGGCAGCCTTCCACGGAACCAAGCGTGGGTAAAGGGATGCGCGAATATCGCTGGATATGCCACAGGGGGCAGGACGAACCGTTGTGGGCGACCACAATAGGCGGTGAGACGGCTCGGGTGGGAGCCACATCGGAAGGAGCACCGGGCAGCGTGATCACGAGATTGACGCCGCAGGACGCGTCGTTCTATCGGCTCGAGTCGAGCAGCAATCCGATCCATATCGGCTCTCTCGCGATCGTCCGAGGTAGCGACTCCGCACAGGAGGAAACGGCACTCGACTACGACAGACTGGTCGATCTGGTGGAGAGCAGGCTTTCGCTGGTCCCCCGCTATCGCAGGAAGGTGCGCGAAATCCCGTTCGCGCTCGGCCGCCCGGTCTGGGTGGAGGACAGCCATTTCGATATCACCTATCACATCCGCCGCTCCGCACTGCCCGCTCCGGGCAACGACGGCCAGCTGCACGATCTGGTGGCGCGGCTGGCGTCGCGACCGCTCGATCAGAGCCGCCCGCTGTGGGAGATGTATTTGATCGAGGGCCTGGCGCAGGGCCGGTCCGCGATCTTCACCAAAACCCATTCGGCGCTCGTCGACGGGGATACCGCACTCGAGATCGGGCACGTCATCCTCGATACCAGCGCATCACCGCGCGGTATCGCCGATGACGCCTGGGTGGCCCCACGCGAACCCAACGAGATGGAACTGATGATCGGCGCGCTCACCCACCTGGCCGCGCAGCCGCGCGAGGCGCTCGAGGTCGCGCGCGATGCGAGCGCGCAGGCGTTCTCGGTGGTCGAGGCCGCGGGAAAGGCGGTGGATTCGATGGTTTCGGCCGTGCGTGCGGCCACCATCGGCGCACCGGACAGCCCATTGAACGCCAAGACCTCACGCAACCGCCGCTTCGATGTGGTGCGCACCGATCTCGAGGACTACCGCAAGATCCGCAAGCGCTTCGAATGCTCGATCAACGATGCGATCCTGGCCGTCGTCACAGGGGCGCTGCGCAATTGGCTGCTCTCGCGCGGTGAGGCACTCACCGAATCGACCGTGCTGCGCGCGGTGGTGCCCATGTCGGTCTATGTCGAAGGCATCGACGACCAGCTGAAACCCGCCAGCGAGGTCTCCTCGTTCCTGATCGATCTGCCGGTGGGCGAACCGAATCCCGTGATGCGCCTATCGCACATCTCCCATGCCACCGAGGCCGATATCAAGCATCGGCGCGGGGTGCGGGCGCGCACCCTGGTGCACCTTGCCGGCTTCGCTCCGGCGAGCCTGCATGCGATGAGTGTGCGGGCGGCGAGTACGTTCGCAGAGCACACGTTCAATCTGGTGATCACCAACGCACCGGGTCCGCAGACCCCGATGTATATCGGCGGCGCGCGGATGCTGGAGATGTATCCGGTGTCGCCGCTGCTGCGCAACCAGGCCTCGAGCATCGGGATCACGTCCTATGACGGACGCGTCTTCTACGGACTCAATGCCGACCGCGACGCGATGGCCGATATCGGCGTGCTGGCCGCGTCGGTGCACGAGTCCATGGAGGAGATGCTCGGTGCCTGCGTCTGAGAACATCATGCGGGTCTATATCCCCGCCACCGTGCCGATGCTGCGGGAGCTCGTCGCGAACCGGGAACTGCGACCGACCGGCGGAACCGCTTTCGCGGTCACGCCGACGCTGCGCGAGGCCTACGCCTCCGGTGACGACGATGAATTGGCCGAGGTGGCGATGGCCGAGGCTGCGCGGGCCTCGCTGCGCCTACTGGCCGCCGAGCGCGAGGAGGCCACCGAGGCGTCCGACGACGAGGACACCGACGCCGACGACACCGCCACGACCTATCACAGCCCGGTCTATCGACGCGCGGTAATCGCCGCCGATGTGACCGGCGCGAAGCTGCGCCCCGATCTCGACGACGCAGTGGTCCGACTGGCCGGATCGATCAGTTACGACCGGATCGCGTCGGTGCACGTCGACCTGGCCGAGGCCGAACCCGAGGTAGCCAAGGCGGTAGATGTCATCGATGCCGCCGACCTCGGCGATGCCGATGCCGAATTCGTGCTCGGTGATGCCGAGGACCATCAGCTGGCCTGGTACGCGGCCCAGGAATTGCCGTTCCTGCTCGAATTACTGTGACGGGCAACCTACACGTCACGTAGTAACCTACGATGCCGTAACCTGGCTGCGAGGCGGCCTCACCGGTCGCTACGACAGGGAGACGAACGGCGGCAATGGTCTTGAAAAAAGCGGCACTCTCGGTGCGCACAGTCCGGGAGTGGCTGGAGGCTCCGGCGGCGGACGTCGCCGAACGCGGTGGACGGCTGAACGTGCTGCGCGGCGCCGTCGCGCGCGTCACCACGCCACTGCTGCCCGACGACTATCTGCATCTGGCGAATCCGCTGTGGTCGGCGCGTGAGCTGCGCGGCCGAATTGTCGAGGTGCGCAAGGAAACCGCCGATTCGGCCACCCTGGTCATCAAGCCGGGGTGGGGCTTCGACTGGAAATACGAGCCGGGTCAGTACATCGGTATCGGCATGCTGGTCGACGGCCGCTGGCACTGGCGCTCCTACTCGCTGACCTGCCCGCCGAACTGGACCGATCCGGAACATCGCGGCAAGCGCCTGATCTCCATCGCGGTCAAGGCGATGCCCGAGGGGTTCCTGTCCAGCCACCTTGTCAGCGGGGTCGCCGCGGGCACCATCGTCCGGTTGGCCGCACCGCAGGGCGGTTTCGTGCTGCCGTCGCCGCCGCCGGAGAAGGTGCTGTTCCTCACCGCGGGCAGCGGCATCACCCCGGTCATGGCCATGCTGCGCGCGCTGGATCGCCGCGATGTGGTCACCGATGTGGTGCACGTGCACTCCGCGCGCACCCGTGACGATGTGATGTTCGGCGCCGAACTGCGCGATCTGCACGATCGCCACCCCAGTTTCTCCTCGCATCTGCACCTCACCGATGAGCAGGGCCGGTTCTCCCTGACCACATTGGACGAACAATTCCCGGATTGGCGCGAGCGCCAGACCTGGGCCTGCGGTCCGGCCGCCATGCTCGACGAGATCGAACAGCACTGGCGCGAGGCGGGCATCAGCGACCGGTTGCATGTCGAGCGCTTCGAGATCGAGCGCTCCGCCGTGGGTGAGGGCGGCACCGTGACATTCGGCAATACCGGGCGCACTGTCGAGGTCGACGGCGCGACCAGTCTGCTGGAGGCTGGCGAATCCGCCGGTGTGCAGATGCCGTTCGGCTGCCGGATGGGCATCTGCCAAACCTGTGTCATCACACTGACTTCCGGACATACCCGCGATCTGCGCAATGGTGACGAGCGCCGCGAGGGTGACAAGGTGCAGACCTGCATCTCGGCCGCAGCGGGCGACTGCACACTCGACATCTGAGACACCGACACTCGCAGACGCACCGTCCCCGGGGGATCCGCCAGGTACCCTCGAGATAAATTCAGTCAGGGAAAGGACCCCGGTGGCCATCGCCGATATCAAAGCGTTCGCCCATCTCACGGCGGCTGACATCGAAACACTGGGGCAGGAACTCGATTCCATTCGGCGGTCCGTCGAACTGTCCCGCGGCGAGCGTGACGCAAAGTACATCCGGCGCACCATCGCGGCACAGCGTGGCCTGGAAGTGCTAGCGCGCGCGGTGCTGTTCGGCAGCCGCAATCGGTGGGCTTGGCTGACCGGGACGGCGCTCCTGTCGGTCGCCAAGATCATCGAGAATATGGAGCTCGGGCACAACGTCAGCCACGGGCAATGGGACTGGATGAACGATCCGGAAATCCACTCCGGCACCTGGGAATGGGATATGACCGGGCCCTCGGCGCAGTGGCGGCGGGCGCACAACTATTCGCACCACACCTACACCAATGTGCTCGGCAAGGATGAGGATCTCGGCTTCGGCATCCTGCGGATGACCCGCGACGAGCAGTGGCGGCCGATCCATCTGATCCAGCCGCTGGCCAATATCCTGCTCGCGGCCACCTTCGAATGGGGTATCGCGCTGCACGACTTGAGCATCGAGAAGGAGCTCTCCGGCACGCCGCCCAAGGAGCGGATGTCGGAGCCGAACAAGGAGTTCGCCCGCAAGATAGCCCGCCAGGTGGCCAAGGACTTCCTGTTCTACCCCGCGCTCACCGGACCGGCCTTCATGTCGACGCTCAAGGCGAACGCGACCGCCAACCTGGTGCGCAACCTGTGGGCATATGCGGTGATCTTCTGCGGCCACTTCCCCGATGGCGCCGAGAAATTCACCATCGAGCAGCTCGAGGGCGAGACCAGCGGCGAGTGGTATCTGCGCCAGATGCTCGGCAGCGCCAACTTCAAGGCCGGACCCGCGATGGCCTTCATGAGCGGCAACCTCTGCTACCAGATCGAACATCACCTGTTCCCCGACCTGCCGAGCAACCGGTATCCGGAAATCGCCGAGCGGGTCCGCGAATTGTGCGACAAGTACGACCTGCCCTACACCACCGGCTCCCTCGGCAAGCAGTATCTGCTGGCCTTCCGGACCATCCACAAGCTCGCACTGCCGGACCGTTTCCTCAAGCGCACCGCCGATGACGCACCGGAGACCTCCTCGGAGCACAAGTTCGCAGGTATCTCACTGCCCGCCATGCCGTCGATGCCCAATGCCGAGCGCTGGGCCGACAAGTGGAACGAGACGCACTGGCTGCCCGTCGACCCCGAGACCGGTAAGCGGCGCGGCCTGCGTTCGGCGCTCAACGAGGCCAAGGTGGTGCTGCGGGAGACGGCGCGGCACGAGAAGGAAGTGCTGCGCGAGGCCAAGCTGGCGCTGCAGGAAAAGGCCCGTCAGGAGAAGGCGACATTGCAGCGTAAGGCCATGCGCGAGCGGGCGATCCGCCGCATCCGCCGCCGTAAGTGACCTAGCATCCCCCAGCCGCATTCGCAATGGGGGATTTGCCACACTCCGGAGACACACCTCGCAACCTACGGTCTCGTAACTTACGGTACTGTAACCACCATGGCGATTTCGGATGTCAAGGAATACGCGCACCTCACCGAAGCCGATGTGGAGGCGCTCGGTGCGGAGTTCGACGCGATCCGGCGCGATATCGAGTCCACGCGCGGTGCTCGGGACGCGCGGTATATCCGCAATGTCATCCGACTGCAGCGTGCGCTCGAGATCAGCGGCCGCGCGGTGCTGTTCGCCAGTTTCCTGCCGCCCGCCTGGTTCGCCGGTGTGGCCCTGCTCAGCACGGCCAAGATCATCGAGAACATGGAGATCGGGCACAACGTCATGCACGGGCAGTGGGACTGGATGAACGATCCGGAGGTCCACTCCAGCACCTGGGAATGGGATAACACCGGCCCGTCCAAGCACTGGAAGCAGACGCACAACTATCTGCACCACAAGTACACCAATGTGCTCGGCATGGATGACGACATCGGCTACGGCCTGCTGCGCGTCACCCGGGATCAGCGGTGGAAGCCGTTCAATATCGGCAATCCGGCCTACAACCTGCTGCTGCAGCTGTTCTTCGAATACGGCGTGGCGATCCAGCATCTGGAGCTGGGCAAGGTGCACCGGCTGAAGGAGGGTTCGCCGCAGCGGGCCGAATTCGAGGTCAAGCGCCGCGAGGTGCTGGTCAAGATAGGCAAGCAGGTCGGCAAGGATTACCTGCTGTTCCCGCTGCTGACCGGGCCCGCCTTCTTCTCGACGCTCACCGCGAACCTGACCGCCAATATCATCCGCAATGTCTGGACCAATGCGGTGATCTTCTGCGGCCACTTCCCCGACGGCGCGGAGAAATTCACCAAGGCCGATATCGACGGCGAATCCAAGGGCCAGTGGTACCTGCGCCAGATGCTGGGCAGCGCCAATATCTCGGGTGGTCCGGTCATGCACTTCATGACCGGCAATCTGAGCCACCAGATCGAACACCACCTGTTCCCGGATCTGCCGAGCAACCGCTACGCCGATATCGCGGTGCGGGTGCGCGCCCTGGCCGAGAAGTACGACCTGCCCTACACCACCGGTTCGCTTCCGGTGCAGTACTTCAAGGCCTGGCGCACCATCCTGAAGCTGGCACTGCCGAACAAGTACCTGCGCGCGACCGCCGACGACGCCCCCGAGACCGCCTCGGAGCGTAAATTCGACGGCGCCATCATGCCGAGCTTCGATCCGGTCACCGGTAAGCGGCGCGGCCTGCGCACGGCGCTGAAGGATGGCCGCCGCCGGTTCGCCCGGCGGGCCGTCGCCGCTGGCTGACGCACAGTTCGTAGGCGAAGGTGCCCACGGAAGTCCGTGGGCGCCTCAGTCTTTCGAGTATCCGGAAGCGAGTACCGACAGCATCCGGCTGCTTGTAGCCGGATGCTGTCACGACGGCCACAGCCGGTGAGCGCGGGCAGCCGTTGACGAGTCGTGCGGCCCGAGTCAGCCGGGGTGCAGGTTGGCGCGCAAGCGCATCCTCTCGGGTGTCGGCGAGAGCGAAAGGTTGCGGCTGGTTGACTGGGGCCGTGTGTGCTGAAGATCTGAGCGTTTACGAGGCCATCCGGATGCGGCGGGATGTGCGGGCCGAGTTCACCGGTGACCTCGTCGAGGATGCGACGCTGTGGCGGATCCTCGATGCCGCGCATCGCGCGCCCAGTGTCGGCAATTCACAGCCGTGGGACTTCGTGGTGGTGCGCGAGACCGCGACGCTGCGCAAGTTCGCCGATCACGTCGCACAGAAGCGGATCGAATTCCGGGATGCACTGCCGCCGGAGCGGGCGGCAACCTTCGAACCGATCAAGATCGAGGGCATTACCGAGAGCGGCACCGGCATTGTCGTCACCTATGACCACGACCGCGGCGGCCCGCAGGTCCTCGGCCGCGCCACCGTCCCCGAAACCGGCATCTACTCAGCGGTTCTCGCGATCCAGAACCTCTGGCTGGCCGCCACGGCAGAGCAGGTCGGCGTCGGCTGGGTCTCGTTCTACGACGCCGAATTCCTGACCGATCTGGTCGGCCTACCCGACAGCATCCGCCCCGTCGCCTGGCTGTGCGTCGGCCCAGTGCACGAATTCCAACAGGTACCCGACCTGGAACGCCTCGGCTGGCGCACCGGCCGCGCCCTCACCGACGCCGTCCACCAGGAAACGTTCCGCAGGCCACCGAGCTGAGTCGAATGCTCACCGAGCGTAGTCAAATGGCTGCGCCAGCAACATCCGACTCCCCTCGACAAATGCTCGAGAATGCAACCCCGGCCGGTCGACCGAGCTGAGAGCTGCGGGCCTGCCCGCCGGTCCGCGGGAGATGAGCCGGGTACGACACCGACGCGCCCAGCACTGCGACTACAAAACCGCGGGACAGCTAACACCCCAGGGGCGGCAGACCCGAGGGCAAGACAACAGGACCCACCGCAGCACGCTCAGAGAAGCCCACTGCCGCAATAGTCTTGGCCCTTGCACGGTCGAATCTATGGGAAGGATGCTCGGGGCTGTCAGACGCGTTCCAGTACTGCCGAGGCGCCGATTCCGCCAGCGGCGCAGATGCCGAGCAGGGCGGCGTTCTTTCCGGTGCGGGCCAACTCGTTGGCCATTGTGGTGACCATGCGTGCGCCGGTCGCGCCGAATGGATGCCCGAGCGAAACCGAACCGCCGTGCACATTGAGCTTGTCGACATCGACCTCGCCGACCGCAGTATCGCGATCGAGGCGGGTCTTGGCCCATTCGTCGCTGTTCAGCGCGGCGAGTACGGACAGCGTCTGGGCCGCGAATGCCTCGTGGATATCGACCAAATCGATATCGCCGAGCGACATTCCGGCCTTGTCGAGGGCGCGCGGCATAGAGATGGCCGGGCCGATCAGCACCTGATCGGTGGGGTCGACGCTGACGTAGCTCCAGGAGCGGAAGGCGGCCAGCGGACGGTAGCCGAGGGCGTGCGCCCGCTCCTCGCTCATCAGCAATACCGCGGACGCACCGTCGGTGAGCGGGCTGGCATTGCCCGCGGTCACGCTGCCGTCGCGGGCGAAGACCGGCTTCAACTTCGCCAACTTCTCGACGCTGGTATTCGCGCGCACCAGTCCGTCGCGCGTGACATCCGCACATTCGGGGGTGCGCACCCGCAGCACCTCGTCGTCGAAGCGGCCCGAATCGATGGCCGCGGCGGCCCGGTGGTGTGAGCGCGCCGCGAATTCGTCCTGATCCGCGCGGCTGATGCCGTGGATGCGGGCCATTTTCTCGGCCGACTCCCCCATCACCTCTCCCGTGGTGCGTTCGGCGATTTTCGGTCGGCTCGGCAGCAGATCGGTGAACGGCGCGAGCTGACGTGCCGCCGCGAGATAGTCCTTCGGCTTCGGTTTGCCCAGTGCCAGCGGCGCACCGGCATGCACCAGCTTCTGCGGCAACTTCACCTCGGCATTGCTGGTCGAATCGCTGCCACCGGCGATCATGATGTCGTATTCGCCGCGCTCGATGGCCGCCACCGCCGATGTGATCGCCTGGAGTCCGGAGGCACAGGCCCGCGTCACTGTGTAGCCCTCACACCCAGGGTCGAGACCGAGATCCAAGGCGATTTCACGCGCGATATTCGGCGCGGCACTCGGCAGAATTACGCCACCCCACACGATCGCCTGCACCTGGGCACCGGGCAGCCCGGTCCGCTCCAACAATCCACGCACCGCGGCATCGGCCAGCGCGATCGAATCCATTCGCGTGTAATCGCCGAACGCCTTGACGAACGGCGTCCGCGCTCCGGAAACGATGACGGCACGGCGAGCAGCACTGGTAGCCACGGGGTCTCCTCCTCGAGAGATCTACCCCACAAACTTACTTGGAAGTAAGTTCCAGGTCCAGACCCGAGAGTACCCGGCTCAGCGATCCCCTCCATCGCCGCTGAGCCGGGCATTCTCCACAGACCCGCTGCGCCCACTTTCGCAAGCACATGGGTAACTCCATCGGGCCCAAAAGCAGCCCGGCACTCAACCGCCAGCCCGCGACGACACTGTCGGGGCACCCACGGCCGACAAAGGCCCGCGGAGGCGGATGAGCGGCGCCCGTCCCGGCGAACGCCCCTGCTCGTCTCGGAACCCGCAAGGTCGACGTCGACACCACTCGGCGCGTAGGAACAGTAGCAATCTTTCCATCAGTTTTTCAAACTTTTTCTATGAAGTTGTCTTTTCTCCCAAAAGAGCTCTACCATGAGGCTCACTATGCAAAGCCCTTCGGAGCTGTCGCGACATAAGCGCTTCGGCCGAATCATCAAGGAACGCCGGGACGAACTCGGCCTCACCCAGATGCAGATCGGCGATCTGGGAGGGCCCTCCGCGCCGACGATCCGCAAGATCGAAGACGGCGATGCGACCATCAGCACGCACACCCTGAACAAGCTCGACGCCCCATTGCGCTGGCTGCCCGGGAGTGCGGCACGCACCTATGCGGGCGGCGATCCGACCCCGCATGAGGTCGCCACGCACACCCCGAACACCGACGAGTCGATCGTCTCCGGACCCGATTCGATCCGCTTCGAACTGTCCGACCTGACCGGACTGCTCGCCGCCGCCGGTCGGCTCAACGATGCGGTCGAGCGCGGTCGGACCACCGAACCCCATCTGGTGTCGGCCATTTCGGATCTCAACGGGGTCGTCTCGCGGCTGTCCGCCCGCTATGCCACCGCGATGTTGGAACGCAACGGCGGACCCGGCAAAACCCTGCACCCGTTGGTCGCGATGGCGTTCTCCCATCTACTCGATGTGCCCGCCGAGTCCAGCGATCCCGCCGACCTGGAGGAACGCCGCTATCGTCGCTGGCTGGCCGGACGCGCGGAGGATGTGGACGCCGGCACCGAGGGCCGCTTCCGCGCACGCTGGCTGGCGGCCAATCCCGGTGCGGCATCGATTCGAAACGGCAAGCAGTAGAGGGCAGTACAGATGACCGACGATGCGACGAGCCGAGCGCGACTGACGCTCAGCCACAAGGTGAATCGACTATTCGCGACCGTGCACCCACGGTCGCAGCCCGAGCGTACGACGGCCGCGGTGGCCGAACAGATCGGCGCGCAATTGGGCCGCACCATCCCGCAGGACCAACTCGACCGGCTGCGGCGCGGCGAATTCGATTCCGCGCCGGTCGGATCCGAACTACTCACCGCCATCGCGCAGTGCTTCGGCGTGAGCGCCGACTACCTGACCACAACGGGCGCGGCCGCGGCCGCGATCGATCGGGAACTCGAATTGCTGGCCACCATGCGCGATGCGAATGTCGCCAGCATCGCGCTGCGCGGATCCGATGTCGATCTCGCCACGCTGACCGCGCTCATCCATCGCTCGGATCAACCGGTCGAGCGACCATAGACCGGGCAGTTTCCGAAGACTCGGTAGCATCGTCGGTTGCATGGGGCGGGACCGCAGCGCTGTAGGAGATTGCCGACGAATGCCCGGTATGGAGAACCGGTTCCGGGAAGTTTCCCGGGACGTACCGATACCGTCCCCGTGGAATCTGACGGCATACCTCGATGCCATTGCCGATCATCGCGGTCGCACCATCACCCTGCAACCGGTCGATACCGCACTACTCGCGGGCACCGGCTGCGGTACCGGCAGCGGTCTGTGGATTGCCAAGCGCGACAGCGACATCATCGTCTACGGCGCCGATACCACCGAATGGCATGCCGAGCACATCATCGTCCATGAGCTGGGTCATATGCTGCTCGGCCACGGACCGGAATCGGCGACCGAACCGCCCGCGCCACAACCGATGTCGGCCCTCGCGGAACTGCTCCCCTCGATCTCCCCGGAGTCAATCGCCTATGTGCTCGGGCGCAGCGATTACACAACCGCCCGCGAACGCGATGCCGAAACCTTCGCCGACCTGGTCATGCTGCAGGCCATGCGCCCGCGACGCCGAGATTCCTTGCTGCACAGAACCTTTTTCCGCGAACGGCTCCCCCGCCTCCCCGGACCTCACGCCGGAGATTGAGTGCCACGACACGAACGTCGCGGACCGGCGATCGAAGCTTGGCCGAGGTTTGGACGTACCCGATCAGTTACCCATGTGCTTGCGAAATCTGTCGTGATGCCGAGCAGGCAGACAGCGCGACTCTCCGGGCACCCAACTCATGGGCTGAATACCCGGAGAACAAGTGTGGCGAATGACTATGCGAGCCTGATCAGTCCATAGTCGAATGCGTGGCGACGGTAGACAACAGACGGTCGGTCGGTCTCTTTGTCTTGGAAGAGGAAGAAGTCGTGCCCGACGAGCTCCATCTGGTAGAGGGCGTCGTCGACCGACATAGGGGTCGCGGAATGGACTTTGGTTCGGACGATATGGCCAGGGCCGGCCGCGTAATCCGGTGACTCCGTCTCGGGCCGGGTCCGTTCGGCCTCGGGATGCTCGTGTGCGGTGGCGCCCTCCGCCTGCGCGAACAGTGATTCATCGATCAGATCGGCGGTCGCCTCGGCCACCGAGACCGGGGTCTTGTCCCCATAGTGGACGCGGCGGCGATCCTTGGTTCGACGCAGTCGGCTCTCCAGCTTCGCGGTCACCGATTCGAGGGCAGCGTAGAAGCTGTCCGCACATGCTTCCGCCCGGACGACCGGGCCCTTGCCGCGTGCGGTGATCTCGACGCGTTGGCAGGCCTTGCGCTGACGACGATTGCGTTCGTGGAACAACTCCACATCGAAGATGAATATCGACGGATCGAAGCGTTCGACACGGGAGAGTTTCTCCGCGACGTAAATTCGGAAATGATCGGGAACCTCCACATTGCGGCCTTTCACCACGACATCGCCGCGCGGCGCGCGAGGTCGGTCCGCTGTGGGTTGCTCTGTCGCATCCAGGGTGCTGTCATCGAGCACCGGGGCCTGTGTTTCTTTCACAGTGAGGGCGTCTTTCACTGAAGGTCGTGAAGAAGTCGTCACGCGTACCTCCCGGATATGGCCGCACAAACCAGCGTGCGTGCGGCGGGATGAGCCGTGCCGATAGACAATCTCTCGGCACATGATGTCCGAGGCGCCACCTCCAAACTCCCGGTTCGGGTGTGTGATCGCGACGCTAGTACGTCAACGGGCGGTCCGCCACTGTTCACGCAAATTTCCCGGAGTCAAGCCGAACACGTCACCAACACGGCACGTACCGGCACCCCGATCAGGTCGAGAACGCGTACTGATTCGCGAGCGGTAGCGCCGGTCGTGAGCACATCGTCGACCAGTACGAACTCGGCATTCGCCGCGATCTCCGAGCCGGCTCCGGCACCGGGTCGAGCCACGATCCGACCGCGCAGATTGTGTTGCCGCTCACCGACTGTCAAGCCCACCGAATCGCGCACACCCCACCACACACGCAACATCGGTATCACCCGGCTATCGGGCAGCCACCGCACCGCCGCCCGGCTCGTGCGCACCACCGGATCCCCGCCGCGGCGACGTGCGGCCGCCCGTCGACTCGGTGCCGGGATCAATATCAGCGGCCGCTGGTCATCGCGCAACCGTGCCAGACCGTCGGCAAGCGCCAGCCCCAGCGGCTCTGCCAGATCGCGACGCCCGTGCTCCTTCGCCGCGAGCACCGCCCGCCGCGCCGGACCCGCGTACGTCCCGAGCGCCCAGCACGGCACACCCGGATCGGTGCGCGGCCGCACCCGCGTCGGCGGCCCGGCCAGAGTGGCCGCACAGTCCGCACACCAGCCCACCCCCATCACACCGCATCCGGCACAGGCGGCGGCCAGAATCAGATCCAACAGGGTTCGCATCGCCCGAGTCTGCGCCCGCCCACCGACAGATTCGCGAATAACGGTGTCGCGGTACTCGTTTCGGCGCCCGACGATCAGCCAGGGAGCACCGGGACCGAGTTGTCGCCGTTGAGGCCGGGCACCTCCCGCCAGAAGCGGTCGGAGGTCTGATCGCTGTACTGGAGTTGGAGCACCGCGCGCGAATCTCCCACGTACTCGGCTTCCGGAGAGGCACTGACCACCCGAACCGGCGCGGTCAGATTCTGGCTGATCTGCGGGGTCGGCTGCGATCCGTCGATCGCAACAGTCGTCAGCGGATCGACATTGCCCTCCCTCGCGATGACGATCGCATCCGCGGTGAGCCAACTCAAAGACACCGCTCGCGTGCTGAGGGTGAGCGCTAGTTGCAGCGGCGAGGTGAGGGCGTACTTGCCGTCCGGGCGTCGTTCGACCACCGCCACATAGACCTTGCCGTCGGCGATGAGCGCCGCACGCACGCCTGTGCGCGATACCCGCAACTCGGTAATCGGCAGCCGCAGCGCCGATCCCTGCGCCGAGGCCATCAGTGCCGAGATGTCCACATCCTGCACCGAGACATTTCCGGTGGCGCGATCGTTGACCGCGCGGATGACCCGCTCACCATCGATCACAGCCCAGGCGGCGGTTCCGTCGGCATTCCAGGACGGCCGGCTGATGGTGGAACCCGCGGCGACCGGGAAGGCGTTGCCGCCGTAGCTGCCGACCATCAGAGTGCGCGGCGGCTCCGGTGGCGGCCGTCCGGCATCGGCGACCGCGGCGACCAACTGGCCGTCGGGGGAGAGCGCGACCGACTGCAGATTGTTCACCGCGCCGAAGTAGCCGGGCGGGGTGATCATTCCGCTGTCGGTGACCTGCACCAGCGAGCCGTTGCGCAGCGCGTGTAGCCCGATCTGGTTGCGCGCGTAGACAGCTGGGCTCAGCTGTTCGACATCGGCGACCGACCAGCCGTTGGCGGCGAAGCGATCGTCGAACGGTTTGCCGTCGGCGAGCAGCATGTACGGGCCGAGGATTTCCGCGCTCGCGAGCGTGAGCACCACCTGTCCGGCCAGCAACTCCTTATCGCGCGGAGACAATCCCGAAGCACCTGCGAAGTCGATGCGCACCCCGCCGAGCCCGACGCCGACATCGTTGTCATCGTTGTTCGGTTTGGTTATCGGGCCGCGCAGAGTCACCGGTGGTGCGAATTCATTGCGCACGACCGGGGCGAGTGCGGGCTGGGTGCCCTCGGCAAGCAGGCCGAGCAGGCGCTGGGCCAGCTGGTTCTTGGCCACCGAAATCCAGCGCAGATCCGGGACGACGCTGGTACCGGTCGGGTCGACGAAGTACAGGATGTAGCGGCGGTAGGACTTGGCGAAGGCGGTCTGCTCCATCACCACGCCGTCGGGCAGCTCGTCGATGCGCCATTCGCCGTCGACCTTGCTCATTTCGATCTTGTTTTCCAGGGGCGCGTCAATGGCCCGATAGGCGCCGTCGGCGGCCAGTTCGCCGACCTTGTGCGCCCGGATCACATAGGTCGCCTTATCGCCCGAGCGCGATTCGCGCAGGGTATCGGCCTTGTCGACGATCAGGGTGCCCGCCGCGTCGTCCCACTGCGACGACGCCGACGGCGTCATGTACTGGCGTGCGGCCAGATGTCGGTTGGTCGGATCGGCGGTGGCCTGCAGGAAATCGCGCAGTAGCAGGTCCGGATCGCGACCGCCGATGGGCGCCGGCGGGCCCTCGGAGGTGGGCTGGCGGTTGATGGTGCCGAGCGCCTGCGGTGCGGAAGATTCCGGCAGGCTCGCGCATCCGGTGAGTACCAACAGCGCGGCCACGGCGGCTGCGCCCAGTGCGGACAGCCGTAGCGTTTTGCGCCTCGGATACGAGCTACGCATCCTCATGACTGTACGTCCCCGCCGTCACCCGGCACGCTGTGCCCGGTCTGCTTCGGCTCGGTGGATTCGGTTTGCTCGGCCTCCGCTCCGGTGCCATTGGTCGGCACGGATCCGATCGGACCGACGCCGTTCGAGTCGTTCGCATCCGCCGCGTCGGTGTCCGTCGAATCCTCCGCGACCGCATCGGTTTCACTCGGGGCCGATTCGCCACCGTTGGTCTCGACGCGGATCATCGACAGGTCCGTGACTGTCGCTTCGGTCGCCTCATCGGTGCTCGGATCCTCGGGCGGTTGCGGATCGACCCGCGGCGCCGGCAATGCCTTGCGCAACACCGGTTCCAGCGGCATCGGGCTCGCGCCCATCTTCTTGCCGCGCACCAGCGGCAGGGTGAGCCGGAAGCTCGCGCCGATACCGATCTCGCCCCAGGCCTCGAGTTTGCCCTCATGCAGATTGGCGTCCTCGACACTGATCGACAGACCGAGTCCGGTGCCGCCGGAACGCCGCATCCGCGACGGATCCGAGCGCCAGAACCGGTTGAAGACCAACTTCTCCTCACCGGGCCGCAGGCCGACACCCTGGTCGCGCACGATTACCGCGACCGCATTGGCCTCGACATCGCCGCGCATCCGGATCAGCACCGGCTTGCCCTCGCTGTGGTCGATCGCATTGGCCAGCAGATTGCGCAGCACCCGCTCCACCCGTCGCGGATCGACCTCGGCGACCAGCGGCTCATCCGGCATATCGATGACCACCTCGACACCGGATTCCTTGGCAAGATGCCGCACGGTGGAGATCGCCGCCCGCGCGCACATCCGCACGTCTAGCGATTCGACCTGCAGTTCGGCCACACCGGCGTCGTGGCGGCTGATCTCGAGCAGATCGTTGAGCAGACCCTCGAAGCGGTCGAGTTCGGTCACCAACAATTCCGAGCTGCGGGCCAGCGCAGGATCGAGATCGTCGCTGCTGCCGTGGATGAGATCCGCGGCCATGCGGACGGTGGTTAGCGGGGTGCGCAGCTCGTGGCTGACATCGGAGGTGAAGCGGCGCTGCAGATTTCCGAACTCCGCAAGCTCGTTGATCTGGTTGGACAGACTTTCGGCCATTTCGTTGAAGGCCTGGGCCAGCCGCGCCATATCGTCCTCACCGCGCACCAGCATGCGTTCCTTGAGCCTGCCGTCGGCGAAGCGTCCCGCGATCCGCGCGGCCGACCGAATCGGCAGCACCACCTGCCGGGTGACCAGTGCGGTGATCGCGGCCAATAGCACCAGCAGCACGACGCCGCCGATCAACATGGTGCCGCGCATCAGCGACAGGCTGCGCTCCTCATTGGTCAGCGGGAAGATCAGGTAGATCTGCAGTGTCGGGATCTCCGCGCTCGGGCTGCCGATGATCAGCGCCCTGCCGTGGTAGCCGTCCGGATCCGCGACCGTGGCGAACTGGTAGCTGACCTGGTTGCGCGCGACGAAGCGGCGCAGTTCCTCGGGCACCTCCTGGATCGGCCCGGTCGAGATCGGCTGCTGTGGGGTACTGCCGACAATGCTCAACGCGGAATCGAAACTGCCTGCGACACCAGTGGATTGACCGGTACCGCCGCGGTTGGACAGCGCATTGCGGGCATCGATCAGGCGCTGCTGCTGGGTGCCGATATCGTGCACACCGGCCAGCTGGCTCTCCACCGTATTGCGGGCGCGATCCATCTCCTCGACCGCGCCGTTGATCTTCGCGTCGATCAATCGATCGGTGATCTGACTGGTCAGCACCACACCGAGGATCGTGATGACGATCAGCGACAGGGTGAGCGTGGACACGATGACGCGCAACTGCAGCGAACGCCGCCAAACATGACCGAGGGCGCTGCCGACCTCCTTGAGCCAAGCGACCACCGGCGCGAGGGATTGTTCGAGACGCTGCACCAGTCCGGGCGAGGCGGTCGAACGATCCGCATCGCCACCGATCACGGCTTCGCCTCGCTGGCGCTCGGCTGCGCCGTTCTCGCGAACGCTGTGCCTATGGTTCGCTCGCTGCGCTCGCTCATGCCTACGCCTCGCTGGCGCTCGGCTCCGACATGACCGAGCGACTCGGCCGTGCCTATGGTTCGCTCGCTACGCTCGCTCACGGTGGTCCGGCCTTGTACCCCACACCGCGGACGGTCAGCACGATCTCCGGATTCTCGGGATCCTTCTCGACCTTCGCGCGCAACCGCTGCACGTGCACGTTCACCAGACGAGTGTCAGCCGCGTGCCGGTAGCCCCAGACCTGCTCGAGCAGTACTTCACGGGTGAAGACCTGGCGCGGTTTGCGGGCCAGCGCGACGAGCAGATCGAACTCCAGCGGTGTCAGCGAGATCTGCGCACCGCCGCGGGTCACCTTGTGCGCGGGCACATCGATGACGATATCGGCGATGGAGAGCAGCTCGGCGGGCTCTTCCTCGGTGCGCCGCAGGCGGGCACGCACGCGGGCGACGAGTTCCTTCGGCTTGAAGGGCTTGACGATGTAATCGTCGGCACCGGACTCCAGACCGAGCACGACGTCGACCGTATCGGTCTTCGCCGTGAGCATCACGATCGGAACTCCGGAATCGGCCCGCAGCACCCGGCATACGTCGATACCGTTCATGCCCGGCAGCATCAGGTCGAGCAGCACCAGATCGGGACGAATCTCCCGAACCGCCGCCAGCGCCTGCGTGCCGTCGCCGACCACATGCGGGTCGAACCCTTCCCCGCGCAAGACGATCGTCAGCATCTCAGCGAGTGCCATATCGTCGTCGACGACCAGAATCTTCGGCTTCATAAGTACTATGTTGTCATCTCTCGCGCTCGGAACGGGCCGCCACGCCAACACTGGTGCAATCCCGCCGCACATCCAACCTTATCCGGCAACAATTTCGACCAAACGAGTAGTGAGCGTCGCGGGATCGTCACCGGATCGGTATCTCGACCACGGCCCGTACCAGTCCCGTTCGGCCAGCTCACGGTACACCTCGCCGGTGCGCCACTGTAGTCCGCCGTCGCGCTCGTAGGCATCGAGGGCGCGACTGTCGTCGAGTTCGCCACGCAGCCGGGCACGCTCGGCCGCGACCTCGGTAGGCACATCCAGCAACAGCTGTAGCGTCGGCACCGGCAACTCGAACCGATCGAACTCCAATTCGCCCACCCAGCGCACGATTTCGCCGTCGGCCGACTGATGTAGGCGCGCAGCCGAATACGCGGCATTGGAGGCCACGTAGCGGTCCAGGATCACGATGTCGTTGTCGGCCAACAACTTCGACAGGTCATCGCGGGCCGCCGCCCGATCGAGCGCGAACATCAGCGCCATGCCGTGTACCGAATCGGCGAGATCGCCGTGGGCGCCACGTAATGCCTCGGCCGCGAGATCGGCGTGGATGGACCGGTCATAGCGTGGAAACGCGAGTGTTTGCGCGCGCAGACCCCGCGCGCGCAGGTTTGCGACAACGCTGTCGATCAGCGTCCGCTTCCCTGCTCCGTCGAGGCCCTCGACCGCAATCAACACGCCCATGGCGAGCAGGCTACCGCCAGGCTACGACATAGAGCGACAGCGCCCCGCCGACCGGGCTCGGTCGGCGGGGCACAGGCCTTTTCAGCGCTATCCGCGGCGGCTCAGTAGCGGTAGTGGTCGGGCTTGTACGGGCCCTCGACGTCGACGCCGATGTACTCGGCCTGATCCTTGGTGAGCTTGGTCAGCGTGCCGCCGAGCGCCTCGACGTGGATGCGCGCGACCTTCTCGTCCAGATGCTTGGGCAGGCGGTAGACCTCGTTGTCGTACTCCTCGGGCTTGGTCCACAGTTCGATCTGCGCGATCACCTGATTGGAGAAGCTGTTCGACATCACGAACGACGGATGTCCGGTCGCATTGCCGAGATTCAGCAGTCGGCCCTCGGACAGCACGATGATGGACTTGCCGGACTCCTTGAACGTCCACAGGTCGACCTGCGGCTTGATATTCAATTTCGTTGCGCCGGAACGCTCCAGCGCCGCCATATCGATCTCGTTGTCGAAGTGACCGATATTGCCGAGGATGGCCTGGTCCTTCATCGCCTTCATGTGGTCGAGGGTGATGATGTCCTTGTTGCCGGTCGAGGTGATGACGATATCGGCCTGACCGATCGCCTGCTCCACGGTGACGACGTCGTAGCCGTCCATCAGCGCCTGCAGTGCGTTGATCGGATCGATCTCGGTGACCTGCACCCGGGCGCCCTGTCCCGCAAGCGATTCCGCGCAGCCCTTGCCGACGTCTCCGTAGCCGCAGATCAGTATCTTCTTGCCACCGATCAAAACGTCGGTGCCCCGGTTGATTCCGTCGATGAGCGAGTGGCGAGTGCCGTACTTGTTGTCGAACTTGGACTTGGTGACCGAGTCGTTGACATTGATCGCCGGGAATACCAGCTCACCCGCTGCCGCGAACTGGTAGAGCCGCAGCACGCCGGTGGTGGTCTCCTCGGTGACGCCCTGCACCGATGCGGCGATCTTGCCCCACTTGGTCTTATCGGTTTCGAAGCGCTCGCGCAGCAGGTTCAGGAAGACCTTGTATTCGGTCGAGTGGTCCTCGTCCTCCGGCGGCACCAGGCCGGCCTTTTCGAACTGCGCGCCGCGCAGCACGAGCATGGTGGCGTCACCGCCGTCGTCGAGGATCATATTGGCCGGCTCGCCCGGCCAGGTCAGCATCTGTTCGGCGGCCCACCAGTACTCCTCCAGGGTCTCGCCCTTCCAGGCGAAGACCGGGGTGCCCTTGGGCTCGTCCACGGTGCCGTGCGGTCCGACGACGACCGCCGCCGCGGCATGGTCCTGGGTGGAGAAGATGTTGCAGGAGGCCCAGCGGACCTCGGCGCCCAGCGCGGTCAGCGTCTCGATCAGCACCGCGGTCTGGATGGTCATGTGCAGCGAACCGGAGATGCGCGCACCCTTCAGCGGCAGCACCTCCGCGTACTCGCGGCGCAGCGCCATCAGGCCGGGCATCTCGTGCTCGGCGAGGCGGATCTCCTTGCGACCGAATTCGGCCAGCGACAGGTCCGCCACCTTGTAATCGATGCCGTTGCGGACATCGGCGGTCAGGGACGTGCGTGCGGGAAGTTCTGAGGTCGTCATCTGCCTCTATCAGCCTCTCCTGGTTCGTCAGTACCGGGTCAAGGCTAACCGCTGAGTGCACCCGACGGACTACGCGGTCACGCCATAGGACATCAGGATCCGGCGGCGCTTACGCGGCTGGATATTCGCGAGAGTGATGTCGCCGCCGTAATGGGCCAGTACGCGGTGATCCATGATGTGTCGCCACAGCGGTGGGATGGCCGCGAACACGATCATGGACAGGTATCCGGCGGGCAGTTGTGGCGCCTGCATCGAACTGCGCAGGGTCTGGTACCGCCGCCCCGGATTCGCGTGGTGATCGCTGTGCCGCTGTAGATGGAACAGGAAGATGTTGGTGACCAGGTGGTCGCTGTTCCAGCTATCGCGCGGCGAGCAGCGCACATACAGGCCATTGGGTCGGCGGGCCCGCAGCAGTCCGTAGTGCTCGATGTAGTTCACCGTCTCCAGCAGCATGACGCCGATCACCGCCTGCAGCGCCAGATACGGCAGCACGCGCCAGCCGAAGATCGCGATCAGCGTGCCGAACAGCACCACGCTCATTGCCCACGCCTGCAAGATGTGGTTGCCCAAGGTGAACCAGCCTTTGCCCTTGCGGGTAAGGCGCTCGCGTTCGAGCCGGATGGCGGAGCGGTATCCGCCGGAAATACTGCGCGGCAAGAACTCCCAAAGTGACTCGCCCAACCTGGCACTGGCGGGATCGTCCGGTGTCGCCACGCGCGCGTGATGGCCCCGGTTGTGCTCGACGAAGAAGTGTCCGTATCCGGATTGCGCCAGCGAAATCTTGGCCAACCAGCGCTCCAGATGTTCGACCCGATGCCCGAGCTCATGCGCCGCGTTGATGCCGATACCGCTGACGAACCCGAGAGTCATTGCCAGCCCGAGCTTGTCGACCACGGCAAGCTCGTCGCCGGCCCACATGATGGCGGCGATGACCAGGCCGACCAACTGAACCGGCAGGAAGAGATAGGTGCACCACCGGTAATACCGGTCGTTGGACAGCAACTCGTAATCCTCGTCGCGCGGATTGGTGCCGTCCACACCGACGACCCAGTCCAGCACCGGGATGACGATCAACACGATGATCGGCCCGATCCACCAGAAGACCGGGGCGCCGGTATGCAAGACCAGCTGCGATGGCAACAGCGCGATCGCAGGAGCGATCAGGCCGAGAACCCACAGATGGCGTTTAGGGTCGGGCGACCCCGCCGGTTTGCCAGCCGTTTGCACGTTTGCCCCGCTAAATAAGTTCCCTAACTCCGACGCATGAGAATACATACAGACCTTACGTCCGTTACACAGCAGCTTGGCACCGAAAGTTGTCAACCGTTACATGCGTGGCGGTCGGTTTTCAAGTACCTTCACATGTCGCCATGATCAGGGCACACTCACCGCAAACAGTCAATTTCCCAGTGGTGGAATCAGTGCCGTTCGCGCGGCCAGAATCGCCTCGACATACGGGCTGAAGACGGCACTCAATTCGGCGGGCGCATTGCGGCCTTCCGCGGGCGGCGTCGGGATGTAACTCAGCGCGATACGCACCAGAGCCTGTGCCAGCACATCGGATTCGATGACCGTCGCCTGTACCCAGCTGTGCTGGAACGCGATGGACAGCCGTGCGGTCGCATGTTCGACCAACGGCTCGGCATCAAGGGTGATGAGCCGCAATAGATCCAGCTTCACCTCACCTGCGACCAGTGACTGGACCAGCGGGTCGGCTGCGGCCGCCTGGAAGAAGTCGCGCAACCCCTCTTCGAATGCGGCGCGCGCGTCGCCGATATTGCCATCGATCGCGGAGCCGACATGATCGACCAGATCGTCGGCCAGGCGCAGCGCATAGGACTGCGCAAGTCCGGCGCGCGAACCGAATTCGTTGTAGAGGGTCTGCCTGCTGACACCGGCGCGGGTGGCCACATCACCGAGGGTGATCTTGGACCAGTCCCGCTCGGTGAGCAGTTCGCGCATCGAATCCAGGACGGAGGTGCGCAGGAGTTCCCGCGCCGCCTCCTGATAGGAAACTCTGGGTCCGTTGCGCGGCATACCCGCGAGGTTGTCACGGGTGGTTGCCGCAGTCAAAATTCACGACCGTTGGATCTCGACCATATAGAAGTCGGCCTTGGCGGCCCCGCAGTCTGGGCAGGTCCAGTCGTCCGGGATGTCATCCCAGCGGGTGCCCGGCTCGATTCCGTCCTCCGGCCACCCCTTGGCCTCGTCGTATTCGAAGCCGCATTGGATGCATTGGAACAGTTTGTATTCACTCATTTGGGAACCCCCATCGGTTCGAAGTCGATCTTCTCGCGCACGCCGCAGTCCGGACAGCACCAATCGTCGGGTATCTTTTCCCACGCCGTGCCGGCCGGAAACCCTTCGTGCGGTGCGCCTTTCAGCTCGTCGTAGACGTAATCGCAGACAGGGCAACGAAATCTGCTCATGGTCAAGCCTCCGACGCAGCCGTACCGTAGCGCGCGATCACCTTGTCCCGCTTGGCCGGATGGATATTCGCGCGGGTGATATCGCCGCCGTAGTGTGCGAGCACCCGCTTGTCCATCACGCGCCGCCACAGCGGCGGGAAGTAGGCGAGCAGAATCATGCTCGCGTAGCCGCTCGGCAGATTGGGCGCACCGTCCCAACTGCGCAGCGTCTGATAGCGGCGGGTCGGGTAGGCGTGGTGATCACTGTGCCGCTGCAGGTGGTACAGGAAGATATTGGTGACGATGTGGTCGCTGTTCCAGCTGTGCACGGGCGCGGGCCGCTCGTACCGCCCGGACGCGGTGCGCTGGCGGACCAGCCCGTAGTGCTCGAGGTAGTTGACCGCCTCCAGCAAGCTGAAGCCGACGATCGCCTGCAGGATCAGATACGGCAGCAGGCCGATTCCGAATACCGCGAGCAAGACCGCATATAGCGCCACCGACATCAGCCAGGCACTGAGCACCTCGTTGCGCAGACTCCACGACTTCTTGCCGAGCCGATCCAGCCGGGTCTTCTCCAGCCGCCACGAAGAGACGAAGCTGCCCCATACCGTGCGCGGCCAGAAGGCCCAGAACGACTCGCCGACACGGGAACTCGCGGGATCCTCGGGTGTCGCGACGCGCACGTGATGGCCGCGGTTGTGCTCGATGTAGAAGTGGCCGTAGAAGGACTGGGCCAGGGCGATGCGCGAGAGCCAGCGCTCCAGATCGATCTTCTTGTGGCCGAGTTCGTGCGCGGTATTGATGCCGATGCCGCCGATCATGCCGACGGTGATGGCCAGGCCGATCTTGTCGACGATGTGCAGCCCACCGTCGATGCCGAGCCAGCTCAGGTTGTCCGCCGTGATCAGATAACACCCCATGGCCAGCGTCGCATACTGGAACGGCAGGTAGAGGTAGGTGAGATAGCGGTAGTACCGGTCGTTCTCCAGGTACTCCATCACCTCGTCGGGCGGATTGTCGCCGTCCGGGCCGAAGAAGATATCGGCCAGCGGGATCACCACGTAGACCAGCACCGGGCCCAGCCAGAACGGCACCTGGGCCAGCCGGTGCCAGCCGAATTCGTTGAATGCCCAGACCAATGGAAGGCCGATGGTGAAAAGGCCGGTCGGCGCGAACAGCCCCCATAGCCACAGGTATCGCTTGCGGTCGCGCCAATCGGTCGCCGCGGCCGGGGGGCCTGGCGCATGGGTTTCCGTGGACATCGTTGTCTCCTCATTCAAGCGGCACATCACATGTGATGTGCAGTACCACTTACTTGGACATTAGAGATCAACTTGTCTTCTGTCTAGACAAATTTATGAATTTGTAAACTCTGGCGGAAACGGCGAATCGGACGCCGCGGAACGCCCGATACGACGATCGCCGCGCCATCCCGTCGATTGCGGACGACGTGCGATCGAACTGTGCGGATTCAACGAAGCAGGACGTCGGCGTCGTCGGGCAGTGCGTCGATCGGCCACCAGCGCAGATCGGTGGATTCATGACTGCGGACCGGGACCGCACCCGGCGGTGCGACAATGCGGAACAGCAGGTCGAGGTGACGGGTCGGGACGCCGAGCGAACAGGTGATCGGATGAGCCTGCGCGCCATAGAGTTCGGTAGCCATGCGCAGGCCGTTCATGCCGGACTCCTCGGTCGCCTCGCGCAGCGCGGCGTCGGCCACCGTCTGGTCACCCTCCTCGCAGTGCCCGCCGAGTTGGATCCAACGGCCGACCCGCGGATGCAGCGTCAGCAGCACCTCGCGCTCGTCATGCGAGAAGACGACGGCCGAGGCCGTGATGTGACCGGGTGCGTGCTCGCGCAGACACCCGCGCGGTGCGGATCCGAGGAAGGCCAGCATGGCCTCGCGCAGCGAGGCATCGACACCCGTCGGCTTCCACGCCTCGAGCAACCGCGTTGCCGAGAGGTGCAGCGAACTGGCGCTCATGACCGCACCTCGCCGGCGCTGCGCCCCGTCGTACGCGCGGGCGCACTGTGTTCACGGTTCACTGGCCGGCACTCGCTCACAGCTCGACCAGGCCGGGGCCCGGCCCGAAGACGGGACGGGGGGTGAGTTCTTCGAGGGGGTAGCCGATCGCGATGGCGCCCAAGGGGTTCCAGTCGTCGGCGAGGCCGAGGACGTCGCGGGTGATCTCCGGGGCGAAGATGGTCGACCCGATCCAACAGCTGCCGATGCCCTCGGTGGCCAGCGCGACGAGCAGGCCCTGTACCGCCGCGCCCACCGCGACGGTGAACATAGTGCGTTCGTTGCCGCGCCGCCGCTCATCCGGATAGTCGTGTGCACCGTCGGGCACACAGAACGGGATGATCACCTCGGGTGCGTCGTGCAAGATGCGGCCGCGGGCGATTCGGCGTTCCACTCGCTCCGGATCGAGACCGTCCGCGGTGAGATCGGCCCGCCACTTCTCGGCCATGGCTTCCAACAGTTCGGCGCGCATGCCGGGTTTACGCACCCAGACGAAGCGCACCGGGCGAGTGTGATGCGGCGCGGGCGCGGTGAGCGCCTTCGCCACGGCGGCGCGGATGCGTTCGGGATCGACTGGGGTATCGGCGAATTGACGAATCGAGCGGCGCAGCAGCAGTGCCTCGGAGCGGCCCCGCTCGATCGCCTCGGCTGTGCCGAGCCAGAACAGGTCATCGGTGCCGCCGCGCAGCAGGTCCGCGGCGCAGGAGCCGTCGTCGGTGATCGGCAGCCCGCGCACCACCGCGACCGGCACGCCGCCGAGCTTGCCCTTCACCAGATCCGCGGCGGCGGCCAATTCGTCGGCCACCGCCACCTGGGTGACCTGCAGTTCATTGCCCTGTCCGTCGACGGCGCCCGCATAGTCGTGCAGCACCCGCAGTCCGGCGGCGCCGATGGCGGTATCGGTCTGCCCGTTGCGCCAAGCGCGGCCCATGGTGTCGGTGATGACCACCGCGACATCCACCCCGAGCCGCTCGGACAGCGCGGCGCGCAACGCCTTCGCGCTCCCGTCCGGATCCGCTGGCAGCAGAACGAGTTCACCCTGCTCGACATTGGATCCATCCACCCCGGAAGCGGCCTGCACGATGCCGAGCTTGTTCTCGGTGATCAGCGTGCGGCCCCTGCGCGCGAGCACGCGCACCGCCTCCTGTTCCACCAGCGCGCGGCGCGCGGTATCGCGCTCCTCCGGATCCAGCGGCGCCTCGACAATCCGACCCTCGACCTTGGCGACGATCTTGCTTGTGACGACCAGGATGTCGCCCTCGACCAACCAGGGCGCGGCGGCAGCGATGTGTTCGGCGAGATCGTCGCCGGGCCGAAACTCCGGCAGCCCGGTAATCGGCAGGATCCGCAACTCCCCCGCCGCGTGGTCGGCCCGACCCGTCAATGGCTCTTGTGTAGTCATGGTTTCACCCCAGCCAGGTCGAGCGCCTCCCGCACCATTTCGGCGGTGGTCGGCGGATCGGTCATCAATAGCGGCACGCTTCGCACGTCGACACCGGGCACATCCGCGGTATCGGTGCTGTGGATCAGCCACCCGTCCAGGATGCCGGTGGCCGAGCGAGCGCCATAGTGCCGTCCGATCGCCTCGGCGGTGGTTTCCACGCCGATCACCGAGAGGCATTCATCGGCCATGCCGCGTAACGGTCTTCCGTCGATCACGCCGGAGATGCCGATCACCTTGGCCGCGGTGGTGCGCAGTGCGCCGCGAATGCCGGGCACCGCGAGGATCGCACCGATGCTCACCACGGGGTTGGAGGGGGCCAATAGCACGACATCGGCCTCGGCTATGATCTGCGTCACATTTGGCGCCGGTTTGGCTTCATCGGCCCCAATTGTGGCGAATCCGTGCGTCTGGATGTCCGCGCGGTAGCGAACCCACCACTCTTGGAAATGGATCGCGCGACGTTCGCCAGGGTTGTCGGGGTCACTGACAACGACATGTGTTTCGCAACGATCATCGGTAGCCGGGATGAGTTTTACGCCCGGCTGCCACCGATTGCACAATGCCTCGGTGACCGCGGAGAGCGGATACCCGGCGCGCAACATTTCGGTCCGAACCAAGTGCGTGGCGATATCGCGATCCCCCAGACCGAACCAATCCGGTTGGGCATGGTATTTGGCGAGTTCTTCCTTGGCGTGCCAGGTCTCGGCGACCCGGCCCCAGCCGCGTTCGGTATCGATCCCACCGCCGAGGGTGTACATGCAGGTGTCGAGGTCGGGGCAGATCCGGAGGCCGTGCATCCAGACGTCGTCACCGACATTGACGATGGCGGAAACGTCCGCATCGGGCAGTAGTTCCCGGACGCCCTGAAGGAAGCGCGCGCCGCCGACCCCGCCCACCAGGACGGCGATCTTGGGCCCACTTGCGGGTGCGGTGTCCGCTTGTTGTGGAGTCACATCGACACAGCCTATGCGCTGTCGGAGCGGCCTCGGTTCACGCCGTATTTGCTGCTCATTTGCTATTCCGCGTTCAAGATCAGCTCTGGAAAGCGGTAGCGGATAGTAACGGAATTGCGACGGCGGCTTGACCATCGACACGTCCGGCGTGTCTAATCACAGACATGTCATTTCGGGTTCGCGCGAGAGTTCAAGGCGCGGACAGTTTTTCGAACAAGTGTTCGCATCGGAGTGGCAAGCTCGGGGATGTCCGCGGGACAACGTCGCGGGGTACGGCCGTCGGTGTGCGTGTTGGTCCGACGGAAAGAATCAATCTGCGCTAACACACAGTGAGGAGGCGGAGCGATGGCCAATGAGCTGGCCCCTTCGGGCATGCCGGGCGGCGTATCGCAAACCGATTCCACAGCAGGCGCAGCACGTGGCGTCTGCGCAGACATCGGTCGGATCGAACCGGACCGGATCGGGCCTGAGATGACCGACGGAGTGACAGCACCCCGGCTCAGCTTGGTCGTGACGGGCTTCGACGAGATGTTCGAATCGATCGAAGAGCAGTGGCAGGAACGTGCCCTGTGCGCACAGACCGATCCGGAGGCGTTCTTCCCCGAGAAGGGCGGCTCGACCCGTGAGGCCAAACGGATCTGCATGGGCTGCGAGGTACGCGACGAGTGCCTCGAGTACGCACTCGCACACGATGAACGCTTCGGTATCTGGGGCGGGCTCTCCGAACGAGAGCGGCGCCGCCTGAAGCGCGGCATCGGCTAGAGACTTGGGGCAAGCCCCGGAGTTGCCTCGGGCAACTCCGGGGGGCAAGCCCAGAAGTCGACCGCACCCGACCCTCGGCCGCCGACGCGGCGAACGCGGCACCCAATGGGGCGCCGAAGGTCGGGGGAGGCGGATTAGCCTAAGTTTTAGTCATGGCCCGTTCACGTAATCGTCGTCCACCGACCGCACGATCGGTGATCCGTCGTGGGCGCGGGGTGCGCGGGCCGATGCTCCCACCGACGGTGCCGGCATGGCGCACCAGGGGCCAGCAGTTCGACCGGCTGGTCCTGGAGGCCTTCGCGCCCTTGGACACCCGGTGGCACGATCGACTCACCAAGCTCGATATCGCGGTCGACGATGTGCCGAAAATCCGTCCGCTGCACCCGGATTCGGTCACCTGGCCGGATGAGGTGGTGGCCGACGGACCGGTGCCGCTTTCCCGACTCATTCCGGCGGGCGTAGACCGGCACGGAGTGGCCACCCGCGCCCGAGTTGTGTTGTTCCGCAAGCCACTCGAACTGCGCGCGGGCGATCCCGACGATCTGGTCGATCTTCTGCGCGAGGTGCTCGTGCAACAGATCGCCACCTATCTCGGCGTCGATCCGGACCTCATCGATCCCGAAGGCGCGTGACGAACACACCGCCGAGGGCGGGTGAACTCGCCCGAAATCGCCGAATCCTTAGCGTGTCTGAGCACATCGCAACGCCGAGCGCGTTACTCTCATCGGCGTGATCCCCATGCGTCGTTGCTGCCGACCAGGTTGCAAGAATCCCGCTGTTGCGACGCTCACCTACGTGTACTCCGACTCGACCGCGGTGGTCGGGCCACTGGCAACGGTGGCCGAACCACATTCCTGGGATCTGTGTGAAACACACGCTTCCCGCATCACCGCACCGAAGGGTTGGGAAATGGTTCGCCACGAAGGCGGATTCTCTTCCAGCACACCGGATGACGATGATCTGACGGCATTGGCCGAAGCGGTCCGCGAGGCGGGCCTGCGCCGCCGTCCCCCGGAGCACGATCAGCGTGGCTATTCCGATTACGCCCCGCCCGCACCGCGCGCCACGCGCACCGGCCGGCGCGGCCACCTTCGAGTACTCCCGGACCCGCCCAGCTAGCACTCGGATGGGACCGTGTCAGGGGTGTCGGCGCGAGCCACTAGGGTGGTCATCATGACAGTGGCCCGCTCTGCCGAATTCGTGAACGCGGTGATCAAGGCTTATGACGTTCGCGGGGTCGTCGGTGAACAGATCGACGGAGAATTCGTCAAGGATGTGGGGGCCGCGTTCGCGCGGTTGATGCGCGCCGAGGGCGCGACCCGCGTAGCCATCGGACACGATATGCGCGAGTCCTCCCCGGAACTGGCCAGCGCCTTCGCCGACGGCGTGCTCGGCCAGGGCCTCGACGTGGTGCACATCGGACTCGCCTCGACAGATCAGCTCTACTTCGCCTCCGGTGACCTCGACTGTCCCGGCGCGATGTTCACCGCCAGCCACAATCCGGCCCGCTACAACGGCATCAAGCTGTGCCGTGCGAAGGCGCTTCCGGTGGGCCAGGACACCGGTCTGGCGACGATCAAGGACGAGGTGATCAACGGGGTACCCGGCTACGACGGAACACCGGGCAGCGCCACGAAGATCGATCTGCTGGCCGATTATGCGAAGTTCCTGCGCGGGCTTGTCGATCTCGACAAGGTCCGCCCGCTCACCATCGCGGTGGACGCGGGCAACGGCATGGGCGGACACACCGTGCCCGAGGTGCTGGGCACCGTGGCGCAGCTGAACCTGGTGCCGCTCTACTTCGAGCTGGACGGCTCGTTCCCCAACCACGAGGCCAATCCGCTCGATCCGAAGAATCTGGTCGATCTGCAAGCTCTGGTCCGCAAGTCCGGTGCCGATATCGGTCTCGCCTTCGACGGCGACGCCGACCGCTGCTTCGTGGTCGACGAGAACGGCGATCCGATTTCGCCGTCGGCCATCACCGCACTGGTCGCCGAGCGTGAGCTGGCCAAGGAGCCGGGCGCGGTCATCATCCACAATCTGATCACCTCGCATGCGGTGCCCGAACTCGTGCACGAACTCGGCGGCACCCCGGTGCGCACCCGGGTCGGGCACTCGTTCATCAAGCAGGAGATGGCGGCCACCGGCGCGGTATTCGGCGGCGAGCATTCCGCGCACTACTACTTCCGCGATTTCTGGGGCGCCGATTCCGGCATGCTCGCGGCCCTGCACGTGCTCGCGGCGCTCGGCGAAAAGAACCGGCCGATCTCGGAGCTCATGTCGTCGTACGAAACATATGCGGCCTCCGGAGAGATCAACTCGACAGTGGCGGACGCGAAGGAGCGGACGATGGCTGTAGTGGACGCATTCGGTGATCGGGCCAAATCGGTGGACCGGTTGGACGGGGTCACCGTTCAGCTCGCCGATGACGCCTGGTTCAATCTGCGCGCGTCGAATACCGAACCGTTGCTGCGGCTGAACGTCGAGGCCAGGTCGACGGAGGAAGTAACCGCACTCGTGACCGAGATCCTGAGCATCGTCCGGTCCTGACTGGGATAGTGGAATCACAGCCCGGAATGGACACGCAGGCTCAGGATTCGACGCCCGAGGAAGTAGACGACTCAGCCCGATACCGAGATTCTGAGCATCGTTTGCTCCTGACTGGAATAGTGGAATTACAGACGTTGGATTCGCCCGACCTGGGTGCCCCTGTCGATCCCTCCGAATCGACAGCCCGGGTGGGAGCAGGGCGGGACCGCACACAGCGCGATGAGGGGAGGTGGGATGCCCGATGATCGCTGGAACACCGGTGCTCGACCTCGATGATGCCGCTTCGCTCGAGGCTGCCGATGTCGGCGGCGCCCTGCGCTCCGCGGCATCCGGCGGCGCGCAGGTACGTGCGACCGCGGCCGCGGTCGGTGAGGACGCGCTCGCGCGCCTCGCGGATCTGCGACCACGCAGCGTGGTGTTGGTCTCCGGCGCGGGCCGAGCCGCACGCGCCGCGAGTCTGATCGTCGCCGCACTCGGCGACCGCGCTGGCCTACCCGTGGTCCCGGTCGCCGCCCTTCCGCCATGGGTCGGTCCGCTGGACGTGGTGCTCGTCGCTGGTGACGACGCCGGCGATCCCCGGCTGATCGATGCGGTCGACCGGGCACGGCGCCGGGGCGCGGAGGTCGTGGTCGTGGCTCCGCACGAGGGGCCGCTGCGGGCCGCCGCGGCCGGGCGTACGTCCCTACTGGAACCCCGGATTCCGGTTCTGGACCACAATCGGCTGCTGCGCTTCCTCTCCGCCTGTATAGCGGTGCTGCGCATCGTCGATCCGACCCGCGCAGGTGCGCTCGTACCCGATCTGACCGAGCTGGCCGACGTGCTCGATGCCGAGGCATTGCGCGACGGCCCGCACAATGAGGTCTTCCGCAATCCGGCCAAGACGCTGGCCGCCCGCATGCAGCAGCGCGCCATCGTGCTGGCCGGGGACTCCCCTGCCGCCAGTGAGCTCGCCGAGCACGGCGCCGAGGTGCTGTTGCAGTCGGCGGGCAAGGTGGCCACCGCGGTGCATCTGGCCGAGGCCGTTGCCGCCAATCCCCGAATGGTCGAGGCCGCAGGCGAATCCGCGCCGAACTTCGACCCGCTGTTCCACGACGAGGAACTCGACGGTCCCGCGCCGGTGGAGCGCATCGGGGTGTTCGTGCTCAGCGCGGATCTGGATCAGGCCGCGGCGCATCGCCGGCTCGCCGTTTTCGGCGGCACCGGATCGGGTCTGGTCGACGCCGATCTGGTGAGTGCGGATGTCGAACTGCTGCACACCTCGCTCAACGATCCGGCCGCGCCCATGCCTGCCCGAGTGGATGATTCGGGTGCACCCCTGCCCGGCACCATCGCCCACGCCAGCGAACTCGAACAACTCGCGGTGCTCGCGGTGCGCTTGGAAATGGCCGCTGCGTATCTACGCTTGATCGGCTCGCGTGGCGGTGCGGCACCGTCCACCGAACAGCTCGACGGGGGACACTACTAGTGCACGAACTCGTTGGTGCGCTGCGTTCCTATGCCTGGGGTTCACGCACCGCACTCGCTAGGTTGTGCGGTCGACCGGTTCCTTCCGCGCATCCGGAGGCGGAGCTGTGGTTCGGCGCGCATCCCGCCGATCCGGCGCATGTCCGCTTGGAGAACAGCACCCGCTCGCTGCTGGAGTTGGTCGCCGAGGATCCGGAGCGCGAACTCGGTCCCGCCGCACCGGAATTCGGCGGGCGGCTGCCGTTCCTGTTAAAGGTCCTCGCCGCCGAGGAACCGCTATCGCTGCAGGCGCATCCGAGTTCGGCCCAGGCGCGGACCGGGTTCGAACGAGAGAATCTCGCGCGGGTGCCGCTGGATTCGCCGATGCGCAACTATCGCGACGAGAACCACAAGCCGGAATTGGTTGTGGCGCTGGACCGATTCGAGGCGCTGGCCGGATTCCGGGATCCGCGGCGCACGGTCGAGTTGCTGCGCGCACTGGATGTGCCCGGGCTGCGTTCGTATGCGGATCTGCTTGCCGCCCAACCCGATTCGGCCGGACTGCGCACGCTGTTCACGACCTGGATCACGCTGCCGCAGAATGTCCTCGGCACCCTGCTGCCCCAGGTGCTCGACGGGTGCGTGCGCTATCTCTCGGAGAAGGGCACTCGTGAGTTCACCGCCGAGGCGCGCACCGCGCTCGAACTCGCCGAGGCATATCCGGGCGACGCCGGTGTGCTGGCCGCGCTGCTGCTCAATCGGTTGACGCTGGAACCGGGACAGGGGCTGTTCCTCGCGGCGGGCAATCTGCATGCGTATCTGCGCGGACTCGGTGTGGAGATCATGGCCAACTCCGACAATGTGCTGCGCGGCGGTCTCACGCCCAAGCATGTCGATGTGCCGGAATTGCTGCGGGTACTGGATTTCGAGCCGATCGATCTGCCGGTGGTGCTGCCGGAAGCGGTCGACGATGGGTCACTGCGTTATCGGACGCCCGCCCCCGAGTTCGCGCTGCGGCGGTTCGACCTGACCACCGAATCCGGGCAGGTGCCGCTGACATCCGCGGGGCCAGGAATCATGCTGTGCACCGCGGGTAGGGTGCGACTGTTGCAAGGGGTGAGTGAGCTGGTGCTGGCGCGGGGTGCGGCGGCGTGGATATCGGCGGCCGACACCGAGATTCACGCCCAGGCCCTAGACGCTGACGCCCAGTTGTTCTGCGCATGCGTCGGTGGCTCGAACTGACCTGTCGCCCAGTTTGCCCGTGTGCTGCCCTAGGCTGTTCGTTCGACGGCCTCCTAACCGGACCACACCGGAGCGAGTCTTACGAGCGACGTTCGCGGCCCGTCTCGCGTCCGAGTTGTCGAAGCGCACGCGCCGCAGGCGCGAGTCTCGACGACACCCGCCAGCGACTTGCAGGTCGCTCGTAAGGGTCGGACGCGAGACACCGGGGGGCCGCGAACACGACGCGCCGCAGGCGCAGCAATTAGACAGAGCAGCGCCGAAGGCGCGGCAAATCGGACACAGGAGGAACTACCTAGATGTCGGCTGGTGGTGGCAAAAAGGCGATTCTCGCCGCATTGTCGGCGAATGCGGGGATCGCGGTGGCGAAGTTCGTCGGCGCGTTCATCACCGGTTCGGGATCGATGCTGGCCGAGGCGGTGCACTCGGTCGCGGACACCGCGAACCAGGGGCTGCTGCTGCTCGGGCAGCGCCGGGCCGCGCAGGATGCCGATGAACTGCACCCATTCGGTTACGGGCGCAATCGCTACTTCTACTCGTTCATCGTGGCGCTGGTGCTGTTCACGCTCGGCTCGATCTATGCCATCTACGAGGGCATCCACAAGATTCAGCATCCGGAGGAGCTGACCAACCCGATAGTCGCGATTGTCATCCTGTTCCTCGCGATCTGTCTCGAGGGCTACAGCTTTACGACCGCGATGCGGGAATCCATCCCGCTCAAAGGCAATTCGAGTTGGTGGCGGTTCATCCGCAATTCGCGCAGTCCGGAACTGCCGGTGGTGCTGTTGGAGGACACCGGCGCGCTGGTCGGTTTGGTCTTCGCATTCGCGGCGGTCGGGCTGACCATGCTCACCGATGATCCGGTCTGGGACGGCATCGGCACGCTGGCCATCGGTGCGCTGCTCGGCATTATCGCGGTGATCCTGATCGTGGAGATGCAGAGCCTGCTGATCGGTGAGGGCGCGACGCCGGAAGAGGATAAGGCGATTCGCGCCAACTTGGTCGACGGCAACCGCATCGACCGGGTGATCCACCTCAAGACTCAGTATCTCGGGCCGGAGGAGATCCTGGTCGCAGCCAAGATCTCGATCGTGCCGGATCTGGATATCGACGATATCGCCGCGGCCATCGATGACGCGGAGGCCAGGGTGCGGGCGGCCGTGCCCGCCGCGCGGGTGATGTATCTGGAACCCGACCTGTACCGGACGCCGCGGGCCTGAGCCGGATCGCCCGCGTAATCCGGCCTGGGCGCACTTTCCGCCAAATCCGGCGGCTTTGTCAGATCCGGCGAAAAGTACATGCTCAGGCCGGATTCGGTGTGCGCAGCAGATCCAATGGGTTGATGTGGATGCCGAACTCCGTGCGCAGCACGTGCCGCGCGGCATTCGAACCGGATATGCCATGGACACCGGGGCCGGGCGGGGTCGAGGCGGAGCAGAGGTAGACGCCGGGTAGTGGTGTGGCGTAGGGATTCCAGCGCGGGACCGGACGGAAGACGAACTGGCGCAGGGTCATCGCGCCCGCGGAGATATCGCCGCCGATGTAGTTGGCATTGTGCGTCGGCATTTCGGCGCCGGTGACGACGTTCCTGGCCAGGATCAGGTCGGTGAAGCCCGGGGCGAAGCGTTCCAATTGGGCGATGACGGAGGCGCTGATATCGCGGGTGGACCCGTTCGGAACGTGGGCGTAGGTGTAGAGCGTGTGGCCGCCCGCCGGCGCCCGCGTCGAGTCGACCACGCCCGGCTGGATGGCAAGGACATACGGACGATCCGCGTGTTGTCCTGCGGCGATGGTCTTTTCGACGGCCATTGCCTCGGCGCGGGTGCCGACCAGATGCAGCGTCCCGGCGAGTTCGCAGCCCGGGGCCTGCCACGGCACCGGACCGGACAAAGCGAAGTCGACCTTGCAGGCCGCGCCGCCATAACGGAAGCGGCGCAACCCGTTTGCGTAATGATTCGGTAGCCGATCTCCCGCCATGCGCAGCAGTTCGGTGGGCGCGGTATCCAGCACAACCGCCCGCGCGCCGCCGAATTCGTCGAGCGAATCGACGCGGTGTCCGGTGACGAGCTTGCCGCCGAGCCGTTCGAGTTCGGCGCTCAGCGCATCTGGAATGGCCTGACTCCCGCCGCGTGGCAGCACCCAGCCTCCGGCGTGGGCGAGGGTCGCGAGCAGCATGCCCGCTCCGGCCGCCGGAATGGCGCGCGGCGGCGTGATCGCATGCGTGGCGACGCCGGTCAGCAGCGCGGGTGCCGTCTGTTCACGAAATCGCAGGTTCCACAGGGGCGATCCCTGCTCGAGCACGCGCAGTCCGAAGCGCAGTCCGGTCAGCAGGTCTGCAGGCGGGCGGCGCAGATCCGACATCGCGAAATCCACGACCTGCCGCCAATGCCGGACCATCGGTTCGAAGAGCGCACGCCATGCGGTGCCGTCCCGGCCGAGGCCGGCGGCGGTGCGGTCCAGATCGCGCCAAGCCAGACCGGCCGTGCCGCCGTCGAGCGGATGCGCGTATGACACCTCGGGCGCGAGCAGTTCGACACCGTGCGCGGCCAGATCGAAGGCGCGGAAGAATGGCGATGCCAAGGCCATCGGATGCGCACCAGCGCAGACATCGTGTCGGTATCCGGGCAGCGTCAGCTCGGCGGTGCGGCTGCCGCCGCCTGCGGTGCCCTGCGCCTCGTACACCTCGACGGTGAGACCGGCACGGGCCAGGATCACCGCCGCGGCGAGACCGTTGGGACCGGAACCGACCACCACGACATCGGGCATACCTCGATTCTGCCGGGCCGACCCGGGCTGTGCCGTCACCCCTGCGAGGTATCGGTCACCCATTCGCTCCCTGATGTGCCCATTGGCCGAGCAGCACCCGGATGCGGTCCTCGCGCAGGTCATCGACCAGGCGACCGCTGCGATCCAGGGTGGCGATGCCGTGCAGGGTGCTCCAGGCCACCTCGGTGCCCGCCTGTAGGTTGAAATCGCCGGCGAACGGCGCATACGCGCTCTGGATCTCGCCGAATGCGTCGCGCAGCACCTGTGGCGCGTCATTGCCGAAGGTGAGTTCGGTGTTGAGGACGAACATCGCGTCGTAGCGCGCCGGATTCTCGGTCGCGAAGTCCAGATAGCCGCGCACCATGGCCTCGAGTGCCTCGACCGGGGTTTTCGCGCGGGCCCGCCGCTCGCGCAGCTGTGCGGTGAGTTCGGCGATGCCTTCTTCGGCGACGGCCGAGACGATCGCAGCCTTACCCGCGAAGTGGCTGTATAGCACCGGCTGGCTGTATTCGATCTTCTCCGCGAGGCGGCGCACGGTCACCGCCTCCCAGCCCGATGTTTCGGCGAGTTCGCGGGCCGCGTCGATGATGCGCTGGTGGCGTTCGGCGCGTTCGCGTTCTTTGCGGTTCTGCGTGGTCATATTCGAAATTCTAGCATCGCTAGACAAACTAACGGGGCCTTCGCTATCGTTGCTATCACACCTAGCGACGCTAGAAACTAGAGCACGATTTCGAGGAGCACGTCATGACCATATCGCGCATCGCCACCGCCCTTTCCCTGATCGGCGCCGCCTTCATCCTCTACATCGGCATCAGCTACCTGGTCACCCCGGAGACCATCGCCAACGGGTTCGGCCTGCCGCAATGGCCCACGGGTGATGCGGTCGCATTCATGAATCTCAAGGGCGTCCGCGATACCGTCTCCGGGCTGATCATCCTGGTGCTGCTCGCCATCAAGCAGCGCTACGCCCTCGGCATCGTCACCTTGGTGATCGCACTGATTCCGATCGGCGACATGCTCACCGTGCTCAGCTGGGGCGGCTCGGCCGCGGCCGCGTTCGGCATCCACGGCCTCACCGCAGCGCTGGTCGCCGTCACGGGCGTCCTGCTGATCCGCGAGCGTACCGTCGCGCACCGGCAGGACTCCCAGCGCGTCGCCGTCAACGCCTGATTGTCCGGAGCACGCTGGTCGACACCAGGTTTCGCCGCAACCGGATCCCCGTTTGCCGACCTCGTACCCCGCGAGGTCGGCGCCGGTGTTCGTGATCAGGCACACATTCCCGCGCGCACCGATAAGTTTCGGCAATCGGCCCCGTCGATATTGCGGAACGTCCAGCGAATACAGGAGACGAGCATGGCGACCGAACCCAAAGGCCCCGCATCCTACTTCCCGTCGATCGAAGCCAAATACGGCAGAACGATCGACGAGTGGAAGGCCGCAATGGTCGCCTCGAACCAGAAGTCGCACAAGGAACTCGTCGAGTGACTGAAGTCCGAGCACGGCTTCGGGCACGGGCACGCGACCGCGATTACCCAGCACTACCTGAACCCCGAGAAGTGGGCCAGTTGAGCCGCACGCCACGAAGGGGCCCGCAGATCCTGCGGGCCCCTTCGTATTCGGGAAGCGCTGGTGCCTCGGCCCGGTCACGGTCCGAGGAACAAGCGTTCGCACGGCAGGCGCGGTAGCAGCCGGCAGTTCTCGACGGTGTCACGAATCAATTCGATTGTGCACCAGTGCTTTCGCCGCCAATCGTGGATCAGATTGTGTACCGCCGCCGCGGTGGCGGCGTAGTCGAAGACCACACCGGCCATCCAGATCCGCAGGTGCAGATCATCTTCGGGCGGGAACCATCGTTCGGCGGTCATGGCTTATCTCATCGTCCGCGCGAGGCACTAGGCCTTGACCATGTCTACGGCGTCTGGCTGCTGCGGTGTCCGCGGCTCGTGGTCGTCGTCGATCATGGTCCGCTCGTCGAAGGGCAGTTTGCGGTCGAGGACCGAGTGGACCCAATCCATGTCGATGGTCTTGGTCCAGGTGCCGACCAGCACGGTGGCGACCGCATTGCCCGAGAAGTTGGTCAACGCACGGGCTTCGGACATGAACCGGTCGATGCCGACGATCAGTCCGACGCCGTCGAGCAGTTCGGGGCGATGGCTCTGTAGCCCGCCCGCCAGCGTGGCCAGACCCGCGCCGGTCACCCCGGCCGCGCCCTTGGATGCGACGATCATGAACAGCAGCAGGCCGACCTGCTCACCAATGTTGAGCGGTTTGCCCATCGCATCGGCGATGAATAGCGACGCCATGGTCAGGTAGATGGCAGTGCCGTCCAGGTTGAACGAATATCCGGTCGGTACGACGACACCGACGGTGGTCCGCTCGACGCCCAGGTGCTCCATCTTGGCGATCAGCCGCGGCAGCGCGGACTCGGAGGACGAGGTACCGAGGATCAGCAGGTATTCCCGGGCCAGGTACCGGACCAGCTTGAAGATCGACACCCGCGATACCGACCACAGCAGCACGCCGAGCACACCGAAGACGAACACCAGACAGGTCAGGTAGAACGCGAACATCAACAACGCCAACTGCTTCACCGCGTCCAGGCCGGTCTTACCGACCACATTCGCGATGGCGCCGAACGCGCCGATCGGGGCCAGCCACAGGATCATCGACAGGATCCGGAACACCAACTTCTGCAGCGATGCGACACCGCGCAGGATCGGCTCCCCCGTCGTACCCATCGCCTGCAGCGCGAATCCGACCAGCAGCGCGATGAACAGCGCCTGCAGCACGCTGCCGGTGGTCAGCGAGGAGACCAGTGTGGTCGGGATAATGCTCTGGATGAAATCCCAGGTGCCGCCGGCGGCGTGCGCCTGATCGGCGAGCTTCGCGCCCTGCTTGGCGGTAGTGGCGACATTCATGCCGGAGCCCGGTTCGAGCAGATTGCCGACGACCAGCCCGATGCCGAGTGCGATCGTCGACATCACCAGGAAGTAACCGATCGCGAGTCCGCCCACCTTGCCGACGCTGGCCGCGGAGCGCACCGATCCGATGCCGAGCACGATCGTGCAGAAGATGACCGGCGCGATCATCATCTTGATCAGATTGACGAACATGGTGCCGAGCGGTGCGAGGTCCTGACCGAATTCAGGCGCCAACCAGCCCACCAGAATTCCCGCGATTACGGCGACAATCACGCCCAGATACAGCCAGTGCGTACGGTCGCGCGGCTGTCGTTTTGCTACATCGCTCATATCGGGAAAGTCCTCTTCAGTGGTACCGGCGTGAGGTGGCTCACGCCCTCACGTGCACAATGTTGGCTGCTAGGGGTGACGGCGGTCACGCTTTGGTGCATTACGTTCAATGGGCACGAGGGAAAAGCAAGTGTTGCGCGGTGAGAAACACGGGGGACGCGGTCGGCTATCGCTGGCCGGACAGGCCTTCGTGCTGCAACTGGTGGTGCTCGGGCTGGTCATCGGCATCGGGGCGGTGCTAGCCGTACTCGACGCCAGGCACGACAGCGATGTCACCACCTCGCGCGAGGTCACCGATGTCGCTTTGGCCGTGGCGGACGCGCCGTCCACCATCGAGGCCCTGCGCACCCCCGACCCCACCGAGTTACTGCAACCGGTGACCGAACGGACCCGCATGGCGACCGGGATGGACTTCATCGTGGTGATGGCACGTGATCGGACCCGCTACACCCACACCACGCCCGCACTCATCGGGCAACCATTCAGCGGCAATATCGATCGGGCGCTGGCCGGGGAGACGTTCACCGAGACGTACACCGGAACGCTCGGGCCCTCCATTCGGGCGGTCACGCCGGTCTATGACGACGGGCGCATCGTCGCATTGGTCTCGGCGGGTGTCACCCGGGCACGGATCGGCGCTCAGGTCGGTACGCAATTGCCGTTGATTCTCGGCGTGGCCGCAGCGGGTCTAGTGGTAGCGGCGGCGGGTTCGTTTCTGTTGAGTCGCCGGATTCGTCGACAGACGCACGGTCTCGCGCCGGATGAGCTGCGCACGCTGTACGAACAGCACGATGCGGTGCTGCATTCGATCCACGAGGGGCTGGTGGTGTTCGGTCCGAACGCCGATGGCGCGGAGGTCGTCAACGACGAGGCGCGCAGGTTGCTGGATCTGCCCGATGGACCCGTCGCGCGTGCGGATCTGCCGATTTCGATGCAGCGGATGAGTTGGGGGGTGGTTCGCGACGAGATGCATGTGACCACGGACCGGATTCTGCTGGTCAATCAGGATGTCGTCACCTGGGAGCGGCGGCCGATCGGCACCGTGATCACCATCCGCGACCACACCGAATTGCGTACCGTGATGGGCGAACTCGATTCGGTGCGCGGATTCGCGGAATCGCTGCGCGCACAGGCGCACGAATCGGCCAACCGGCTGCACACCGTGATCACCATGGTGGAGTTGGGACGCTATCGGGAGGCGGTGGAGTTCGCGACCGCGGAACTTCAACTGTCCCAAGCTCTTATCGATCGGCTACTCGCCTCGGTCGGCGATCCGGCGCTTGCGGCACTGTTGCTCGGCAAGGTGAACCAGGCGGCCGAGCGCGGCATCGAGTTGACGATCACCGAGGATACGGCGCTCGACTCGACCGCGCCGCTGTCCGCGCAGGAGACAGTGACACTGGTCGGCAATCTGATCGATAATGCCATCGACGCGGCTGCCGAAGGTGACGCTGGATGGGTGGAAGTTACTGTGCGCCAGCAGGATGCGTCGGCTGCTGCCGATCCGGCGCTGGCACCGGAGCCAGCACTGGCCATCGAGATGGCGGCGGCGTTCGATTCGGTGCGACCGGCGAACGATTCGGCACTGTATTTGCGCGTCGCGGATAGCGGACCCGGCATGTCGGCCGAAGCCTTCGCCCGCGCCGCCGAACGCGGCTACTCCACCAAGGCCGACCATCAGGGCCTCGGGCTGGCACTGGTCCATCGCCTTATCGACCGGCACAGCGGCGTAATCGACACCGAACGCGATCCGGAAAGTGCCGTGACCGTGACGATCCCACGAAAGGATGCGCGATGATCCGAGTGTTGATCGTCGAGGACGAGCCATTGATCGCCGAGGCGCACCGCGCCTACGTCGAACGGATTCCGGGCTTCAGCGCGGTCGCCGTCGCACACACCGGTCGCGAGGCCATGCGCGCCGCGGCCGATGCGGCTGCCGAGAATGCACCGATCGACCTGGTGCTCATGGATATCGGACTTCCCGATGCCAGCGGCCTGGATGTGGCCGCCGCCCTGACCGGCCTCGCACCCCGCCCCGACGTCATCGCCATCACCTCGGCCCGCGACCTGGCCATGGTGCGCACCGCGGTCTCCTACGGGGTGGTCCTCTACCTGCTGAAACCGTTCACCTTCGCCGCCTTCCGCGACAAACTCGAACGCTACCGCGAATTCCGCACCGCCCTACCCGCGGGCGAAACCGCCATCTCCCAACAGGATATCGACCGCGCCCTCAGCGCCCTACGCACCTCCGACCAACGCGCCACCGCACCCAAAGGCGTTGCCCCGCAAACATTGGACGAAATCTCCCGCACGGTCCGCGACGCCCCAGGCGGACTCACTGCCGCCGATACGGCCAGCACCGTCGGGGTTTCGCGGATTACGGCATGGCGCTACTTGGAAAAGCTGGCCGACGACGGCCTGGTCGACCGTAAGTCCGACTACGGCCACGCAGGCCGCCCCAAAACCCGCTACACCTGGAAACCGCGCCCAGAGTGACTCGGACACGGCGAGAGAATGGGATGTGCACACTCTTCGTTCGCTGCCGCACCGATGCCGCGTGCGGACCTCGGACCGGAACCCGGAAATCAGTTCAGGATGGTGAAGATATGTCGGGCGGCCTCGGCTATCAGGTCTTCGCTGGGTTGTGCGTCATAGCCGCTGGGGCGGTCCGACATGATCGCCAGCAGCAGCGGCGGGCGCGAGGGTGGGGTCACGATGGCAATGTCGTTGGCACGGCCATAGTTGCCGGTGCCGGTCTTGTTGGCGATAGTCCAGCCGTCGGGGGTGGCGGCTTTGATGCGTTTCGCACCGGTGACATTGCGCCTGAGCCAATCCGTCAGGAGTGCGCGCTTGTCATCCGGTAGCGCCGAGCCCAGGATCAGCGTCCGGAAATCGGCGGCGATCGCGCGCGGGGTGGTGGTGTCGGAATCATCGCCCGGGACAACGCTATTGAGCTCGGGTTCGTAGTTGTCCAGCTGGCTGACCTGGTCGCCGAGGCCGCGTAGGTAGTCGGTGAATCCAGCCGTTCCGCCGATATCATCGAGTAGCAGATTGCCTGCGGTGCCGTCGCTGTAGCGGACCGCCGCGTCACACAGCTCGCCGATTGTCATGCCGGAATCTACCCGGTGCTGGGTGATCGGTGAGATGGATCGGATGTCCCCGCGAGTGAACCGTATCCGAGTATCCAAATGCGACAGCGGATTTCGCGACAGCACCGCGGCCGCGGCAAGCGCCTTGAATGTCGAGCAGAACGCGAAGCGCTCATCCGCCCGATACGCGAGCGTGGATCCGGATCCGGTCGCGACAGCGAAGATCCCCAGTCGAGCGTCGAATCGTCGCTCCAGTTCGGCGAAGTGCGCCGTCGAGTCCGGGCGCGCCACTGAATCCGATACTGGTGCAGGGGCGATCTCGCGCGCGGGTGCCTTCGCGCAGGCGGCCAGCGTGGACAGCAGAGCAATACCGAGCAGCGCGCGCCGCCTGGAATCGGTTCCGGCAGAATGAGTCATGTCACAACTTTCGTAGATCGCGGCACTTGTTCGATCTTCGCAACGAAGACCCGAGCCGTCGAGCGAGTTCTGGCAACCATTCAGCTGCGCGGCAGGCGGCACGGCGACTGCTCGGCACGCCCTACCGACGGGCGGATTTCGGCGCGGCGCGAACATGGGCGCGTTCGCCCTGTTTCCCGAAAAGGCTGAGGAATTCGACCGGCTCGTTGTCCGCCGCGCCGAACCAGTGCGGGACGCGGGTGTCGAATTCGGCGGCTTCGCTGGGCACGAGAATCACGTCATGTTCGCCGAGGACGAGGCGTAGGCGTCCGTTGAGGACGTAGAGCCATTCATAGCCCTCGTGGGTTCGCGGGTCGGGCTCCTGACGGGGGCTGTAGGCCGGGATGACGAGCTTGTATGCCTGGATCCCGCCTGCTCGGCGGGTCAGGGGCAGCATGGTCATGCCGTGGCGGGTGATGGGGCGCAGGTGGATGCGCGGGTCGCCGGTGGGTGGGGCGTCGACGAGTTCGTCGAGAGTGACGCCGTGCGCCTTGGCCAGCGGCAGCAGCAGTTCGAGGGTTGGGCGGCGGTCACCGGATTCCAGGCGCGACAGCGTGCTAACCGAGATGCCGGTTTCCGTCGACAGGTCGGCCAGTGTGGTTTCGCGCTGGCGACGCAGCGCGCGTAACCGAGGTCCGACCGCGTCGAGGGCTCGGCCGAGGTCATTGTCCATGCCCACCAGTTTGCCATAACGGCAAGTTTGTTTGCCATTATCGCCGCCCAGCCTGCATGGTTGCCTGGAGGAGGTGGTCATGTGACCGAGCGAAGCGAGGGAACCGATCAGCACAGCACCAACGGTCGCAGCGGAGCCGAGCGCCAGCGAGGCGCAGCTGTGACCGAGCGAAGCGAGGGAACCGATCAGCACAGCACCAACGGTCGCAGCGGAGCCGAGCGCCAGCGAGGCGCACCTGTGACCGAGCGAAGCGATCAGCTGAAAGACGGCTATGACGTGGTGGTGATCGGCGGTGGCGCGGCCGGATTGAGCGGTGCGCTGATACTGGCCAGGATGCGCCGGTCGGTGGTTGTCATTGATGCGGGGCAGCCGCGTAATGCCCCGGCCGAGGGTGTGCACGGACTGCTCGCCAGGGACGGAACACCGCCCGGCGAGTTGCTGGAACGCGGTCGGGCCGAGGTTCGCGGCTATGGCGGGCATGTGGTGAACGGCGAGGTCGTCACGGTCGCGAGGGATGCCGAGGGATTCGCGGTATGCCTCGGTGACAGATCCGTGCGGGCGCGTCGGCTTTTGGTGACAACCGGGCTGGTCGATGAGCTACCCGAGATCGCGGGACTGCGGGAGCATTGGGGTCGCGATGTGATCCACTGCCCGTACTGCCACGGCTGGGAGGTCCGCGACCAGGCCATCGGTGTCCTGGGCACCGGCCCTATGGGGGTGCACCAAGCACTGCTGTTCCGTCAGCTCACCGCCGATGTCACGTACTTCTCGCACACCATCCCACTCACCGCCGAACAGGCCGAAGAGTTGAATGCCCGCGGTATTCGCATGGTGCGCGGTGAAGTGACCGCGCTGGAGATTACCGACGACCGCCTCGCGGGAGTCCGGTTGAGCGACGGCACCGTAGTCCCCCGCGAGGTCGTGGTGGTCGGCTCACGGATGGTGGCCCGAGCGAACTTTCTCGAAAAACTCGGACTGCAACCAACTGAGCACCCGGCTGGCGTCGGCGAATACATCCCCACCGACGCCACCGGCCGGACCGACGTGCCCGGTGTCTGGGCCGCAGGCAATGTCACCGACCTGACGTCCCAGGTCGGTGCGGCCGCGGCAGCGGGCGCAGCCGCCGCAGCCCAGATCAACGCCGATTTGGTGGACGAGGAGACCCGCCGAGCCGTTGCCGCCTACCGCGAACCGTTCTCACCCGAAACCGAAGCGCAGCTGTGCGAAGCCGTTACGGGCGACCATCGGCACGGCATGTAGCCCTCAGACCGTCGTCGGTTCGGGAGCCGGGGCGCTGGCCCGGCGACCGAGCCGAACCGGCATCCGTTCATATCCGTGCAGCGTGAACAGTTCTCGCCGTTGCGGTGTCCCATCGAGTCGCAGGTCCGGGAACCGCTCGAACAACGATTGCAGCGCGTAGGTGGCTTCCATGCGGGCCAGGCTCGCACCGAGGCAGGCGTGGAGGCCACTGCTGAATGTCAAGTGCTCCTTGGCATTCGAGCGTCCGACATCGAAGACAGCCGGATCGGCGAAGACGGCGGGGTCGCGGTTCGCACCTGCCAGCGACAGCACCAGGGTATTGCCCTTGTGCAACCGCACACCCTCGAGCTCCAAGTCGGTCAATGCGATTCGTGCCGTCGTCTGTACCGGCGCATCGATGCGCAGCACCTCTTCGACCGCATTCGGCCAGAGATCGGGTTGGGCCCGCAATCGATCCAATTGTTCGGGGTGGGTGACCAATTGTGCGACGCCGTTGCCGATCAGGTTGACCGTGGTCTCGAAACCCGCGCCCATCAACAGGCTCGCGGTCGCCTTCAAGGCGTAATCGTCGAGTTCACCCGCGGTGACCAGACTGCTGAGGATGTCATCGCCCGGTTCGCGGCGCAGTCGCGCGATATGTCCGTCGAGGTAATCGTTCATCACCTCCATCGAGCCGAGCGCCCGCCGGAATGCCCGCCAGGAAATCCCGACGTCGAGCAGGGGCGTCATCCGATCGCCCCAGTCCAGGAATAACTTTCGGTCCCTTTCCGGGAAGCCGAGCATTTCGGAGATGATGGCAATCGGCACCTGCGCGGCGTATGACTCGATCAGATCGGCCGAACCGCCCGAGGGCAGCGCACCGAGCAGTTCCTCGGTGACCGTCTCGACCCGTTCGCGCAATCGTCCGATTGCGCGTGGAGTGAAGGCCGCGGCGACCGGCTTGCGCATCTGCGTATGCTCGGGCGGGTCGATGACCAGCATGGATGGCGGCTCAACCGGATTGGGCGGCAAGGGAAGTCGCTTGGCGAGCAACTGCAGCGGCTTCGGAATATTGAAGGAGTCGGTGGTACGCACACCGAATCGGTTGTCCCGCAGCACGGCTCGGCACAGGTCGTGGTCGAAGCTCGCCCACGCGATCGAGGTGCGCTGCACCCGGCCCTGCCCGCGTAGCCGCTCGATCAGTGGATAGGGGTCGGCGAGACCGTCCGGTCCGCCCATGAGTTGGGCGAACGGATCGCCGCGTCGCGCCTGGGTGCGCAGGGCAAACCGCGGCGCACCCTGCACCGATAACCACCGGAACCAATACTGCGGCTTCATCACTTCACCAACCCCATCGTTGCGCGACAATTCCACCGTACGGACTCCCCGGCCAGGGTGGAACGTCCCATGGTCGGACGCCGACCTATACCAGGGTAGGAGCTCAGCCGCGCTGCGCGGTGACCCGCTCGGATTCGATGCGTCGCTCGCGCAGCGCCGGATCCGGATTGACCACCTGCACCAGTGAGGCCCCCGCGACGAGCACCGAGACGAACCCGTCGATCAGCTCGGCCGGGGTATCCCACGACGCGCTCGACAGCACCCGGTCACCCTCGGAAAACCCTTGTAGCACAGCGGATTTCCTCGCCTCGGCGAGAACCTCGGAGACCGGCATCCCGTCCAGCGCCACCCCGGCGCCGCGCGGCATGAACTGGTCCCCGTGCACCCGCACGGAGGTGGCGAAATCGGTGATGCCGATCGGCAGATCGCGCACCGGCATGCCGAAGGCATCCAGCGAAAGCGCCGCGACCTCCGCAATACTGTCGGTCTCGTCCAACCGTTCGGCGGTCGCGAGCGCCAGATCGGCATCCGCATCGGGCCCGAGCACCACCTCGGTCCCGGCCCACCAGCAGCCGAGCAGCACCGCGGCGGTCTGCCAGTGCGCGGGCAGCAGCACCGCGACGCGCGCACCCGGGCTCAGCCCGAATTCGTCGCGGATCAGATTGGCGGTCTTGGCCGCCCAGTTCGCCAGGGTCAGCCCGGATAGTTCGATCCGGGCGCCGGTGGCATCGTCGTAGTAGGTGACACGCGGACCTGCCGGATCGCGCTCGAGGATTGGATCCAGCACCGCCTCGGTGAGAGTCAGTACCTGGTCGTGGTCACGCATAGGTCAATTCACGCATGGTCAATTCACGCATTTCGGTCCATTCTGGCCTGCGTCGATCGGTGGAGCCGGTGGTACGGGCGTCGCGGTGCTCGACGTTCCGGAGAAGTCGAACATGCTGCCCGCGGTCGAGCCCGGACCAGAATAGTCGCTTGCCAACACGACGCTGACCGAATCCGGGGACAACGTGCTGTCCGCGATGACCGTCAACCCGCCGAGCGCCTGCGCGACCGCCTTGGCCTTCGGATTGGAGGCATCCATCGCGAGGACTCGACTGCCGGTGACGCTGGGTCCGGTGTAATTGCCGACCAATCCCTCCTGGAATCCCTTAGCCGTCAACGCCTGTGCCACCTGTCCCGCGAGCCCGCCGATCCCGCTCGCATTGAACACGCTGACGCTCACCGATGCCGGATCGATTGTCGGCTCGGCATGATCCTGCGACTTGCCGTCGACCAGCGATGCCACATAAGACTTGACCGTCTTCGAATCCACCCGCACGACCGATTCACCGTCGCTGGTCGTGTCGTTGAGATCGGCGACCGGAATCGTCGCGAAACTGACCTGACCGCCCGAAAGGTCCTTCAACTGTTGCAGAAACGCCAGCACGTCCCAATCGTCGTCCAGCACCACGGTGCGACCGACGGCATCGCTGAGATTATGCAACTTGCCCGGATTGCTCAGCGTCTTGGCGCTGAGCACCTGGCCGACCAGCCGCGCCATGAAGACCTGCTGGCGCACGATCCGGTCCAGGTCGCCGCGCGGCAGATCATGGCGCTGGCGCACGAAACTCAAAGCCTGTGGGCCGTCGAGCTTCTGGCGCCCCGCCCGGAAGTCGGCGCCGGACATCCATTCGTCCACCGGACTGTTCAGGCACACATCGACCCCGCCGACCGCATCGGTCAGCAGCACGAACCCGAGCAAACTGACCTCGGCATAGTGGTCGACCGTGATGCCGGTGAGATTGGCCACGGTCTTGATCAGCGCCTGCCGTCCCGCCTGGGTGGACTGCTTGTCCGCGTCGGCTTCCGAAACGCCCTGGTTGGTCAGCTTTAGCCGCTGGGCCTCCTTGGTTGCGCCATAAGCCGAGTTGATCTTGCCCTTGCCCATACCCGGAATGTCGACATAGGAGTCGCGCGGAATCGAGAGGGCGGTGGCGGAGCGACCGTCGTTCGGTACACGAACCAGCACGATGGTGTCGGTATTGGTGCCGACCTCATCGCCCGCGTGCAGCATGGCGCGCTCATTGCCGCTGAGCGGATTGCCGTGCGCGTCGGTGCGGCTGTCCACACCGACCAGCAGGATGTCGACGGCGCCGTCGTGCCCACCGCCGAGGCCGAGGCCGCCGATGCGTTCGATATTCGAGATCAGCGAGTCCACGCTGTGCCAGGCGAATCCGGTGATGAGCAGGACCAGCACCGCCCCGACCGCGATGAACGTGCGCAGCGGCCCCAAGCCGCTCGCAGCATCGGACAGTCGCGACGACGCTGTCGCCCTCACCTTCTGCGGCACCACTGCATCCTCTCGCCAAAAACCGAGCATCCTGCCCAAGCACCATGCTGCGCTTGCCCCGCGCGCTCCCAGCTGATTCCGACTGCGCAGCGCCGGTTTCGTCGAAGCCGACGCGTCGCTGACTCGACCGCCCCGCCTCCGGTAGCCCCCGTCACCGTCGCCCCGAGGCTAACCGACGGCTACCGCGGCAGACCTCAACCGCAGGTGCCACGGCGTGCCAGACTCGTGCCCGTGACCGCGATATCGCCCTTGTCGACCGTAGCCGCGCGCCTCGTCGTGACCGGAGCCGGCGGGCAGTTGGGACGCGAACTCCTGCGCCGCGCACCCGACGCCCACGCCTTCGCCCGCGACGAATTGGACATCACGGACGCGGCCGCCGTGCGCGCCGCAATCGAACCGGGCGATGTCGTGCTGAACTGTGCCGCCTACACCGCCGTCGACCAGGCCGAATCCGATCCCGAGGCCGCCTTCACGGTCAATGCGACCGGACCGGCCGTACTCGCTGCCGCATGTGCGGAGGTGGACGCTCGATTGATCCATATTTCGACCGACTACGTGTTCGCGGGAACACACGACAAGCCGTACGACACCGACGACCCGACCGAACCCGCCACGGTCTACGGCCGCTCGAAATTGGCAGGTGAACAGGCCGTGCTGGAAACCGCGCCGCACGCTCATGTGGTGCGCACGGCATGGGTATACACCGGGCGCGGAAGCGATTTCGTCGCGACCATGCTGCGGCTGGAACGCGAACGCGACACCCTCGACGTGGTCGAGGACCAGCTCGGCTCCCCGACCTACGCCGCCGACCTGGCCGCCGGACTCCTTGAATTGGCGGGTCGACCGGATGCGCCGCGAGTGCTGCACGCCACTAATTCCGGCCAAGTCAGCTGGTTCGAATTCGCGCGGGCGATATTCGCCGGAATCGGCGCGGATCCGACTCGGGTGCGCCCGTGTGACTCGACCGCATTTCCGAGACCCGCACGGCGCCCGGCGTATTCGGTGTTGGCCAACCGTTCCTGGGCCGATGCCGGGCTGACGCCATTGCGGCCGTGGAAGGTCGCACTCGGGGACGCGCTGGCGAGGTTGTCACAGTAGGCTGCTTGCCCGTGAGGGAGCCACAGCGAGTGAACCATCAACACAGCGCGCAATCGCGCACAACGGAGCCGAGCGTCAGCGAGGCGCAGTCGTGAGCGATTCCGGATCCTTGGCCCCCGGCGGCCTTGTCGTCGTCACGGTGACTTATTCACCCGGCGAGCACCTCGAGCACTTCATCACCACCCTGTCCGCTGCCACCAGCGAAAAACCGCAGGTGATCCTGGCCGACAATGGCTCGGTGGACGGTGCGCCGGAGCTCGCGGCGGAGGCGAACGCACACGTGCGACTGCTGCGGACCGGCGGAAATATCGGTTACGGCGGCGCGATCAACCGGGCGGTCGCGGAGATCGATCCGAGTGTCGAATTCATCGTCATCGCCAATCCGGATATTCGCTGGGGCACCGATTCCATCGACAAACTGCTCGCCGCCGCCAAGCGCTGGCCGCGGGCGGGCGCGCTCGGACCGATGGTGCGCGAGCCCGACGGCAGCGTCTACCCGTCCGCGCGCTCAGTGCCGGGCCTGCTCGATGGCGCCGGACACGCCATCCTCGGCACGGTATGGCCGTCGAATCCATGGACCCTGCGCTACCGCCAGGACAACGAGCAGATCTCCGAGCGGGCCGTCGGCTGGTTGTCCGGTTCCTGCCTGCTGGTCCGGCGCGCGGCCTTCGATTCGATCGACGGCTTCGACTCGCGCTACTTCATGTACATGGAGGACGTGGACTTCGGCGACCGGATGGGCAAGGCCGGTTGGCACAACGTCTTCGTGCCCGACGCCGAGGTCACCCACGCCAAGGGGCATGCGGCCGGACGCCATCCCGAGGTGATGCTCCCCGCGCACCACGCGAGCGCGTACCGATTCCAGGCCGATCGGCATCCGCACTGGTGGCAGGCGCCGTTGCGGTTGGCGTTGCGGGCCGGACTTGCGATCCGTTCCCGAATTGCGGTTCGATCTGCGCTGCGCCAACAGGCGCGGGAAGCCCAGAGCTAACGTCACAAGTTCGGCACACAACGGTGCCGAACCCGTGTCGCTGGGTACCGAAACTGGTGTCTGTCTGTAGGCGCGCACCTACCGAGCACACGATCCACTGTGAACAGGGAGCATGATGGCAGGAAATGTAGGCACCGACGCCGTGATTCTGGTCGGCGGCCAGGGCACGCGGTTACGTCCGCTCACCCTGTCGGCGCCCAAGCCGATGCTGCCTACCGCCGGACTGCCGTTCCTGACCCACCTGCTCGCCCGCATCGCGGACGCCGGAATCACCCACGTCGTGCTCGGCACCTCGTTCAAGGCGGAGGTCTTCGAGGAACACTTCGGTGACGGCACAGACCTGGGCCTGGAGCTCGAGTACGTCACCGAGACCGAACCGCTCGGCACCGGTGGCGGCATCCGCAATGTGCTGCCCAAGCTGCGCGCCGACAACATCATGGTGTTCAACGGCGACGTCCTCGGCGGCACCGATCTCGGCGCGATCCTGGACACCCACGAGTCCACGAACGCGGATGTGACCCTGCATCTGGTTCGGGTGAGCGACCCGCGCGCATTCGGCTGTGTGCCGACCGACGAGGATGGGCGGGTCACCGCGTTCCTGGAGAAGACGCAGGATCCGCCCACCGATCAGATCAATGCCGGTTGCTATGTCTTCCGGCGCGAATACATCGAGAAGATTCCGGCCGGGCGGCCGGTGTCGGTGGAACGTGAGGTGTTCCCGGCGCTGCTCGCCGAAGGCGCCCGCGTCCAAGGCCATGTCGACTCGTCCTACTGGCGCGATATGGGTACTCCCGAGGACTTCGTCCGCGGCTCGGCCGACCTGGTCCGGGGCATCGCCCCTTCCCCGGCCCTGCCCGGTCAGCGTGGTGAATCCCTGGTCCACGAGGGTGCGGGCGTCGCTCCCGGCGCGCTGCTCATCGGCGGTACCGTCGTCGGTCGCGGCGCTGAAGTAGGCGCAGGCGCTCGCCTCGACGGCGCGGTGCTCTTCGACGGCGCCCGCATCGAAGCAGGCGCCACCGTGGAGCGCTCCATCATCGGCTTCGGCGCGCGCATCGGTCCCCGCGCCCTCGTCCGCGACGCCGTCATCGGCGACGGCGCGAACATCGGCGCCCGCTGCGAGCTACTGCGCGGCGCCCGCATCTGGCCCGGCGTCGACATCCCGGACGGCGGCATCCGCTTCTCCACGGACGTGTAATAGTAAGGCGCACAAGGCATTCGACGTTCGCGAGGTGGCGCACGGTGAGCCGTGCGCGAGCTCGACGCAGCACATGGTGAACCACCCGCAAGCTCGCATGGGGCGTGGGCACGGTTGCCGCACCGGATGCCTCTGGGGCAACCATGGCACTAGGTTTCCCGCAGCAACGGCCGCCACCCCACACCCTGGCTGCCCGTCGGAAGGTGCGGCGACTCAGCTGAAGCCGACGGCTTGTTCGCCCCAGGCGGTGTGCAGGTCGCGGTCCGGGTCGTCGATTACGCGGTCGATGTTGTCGATGAGGAGGGTGGTGCGGGTGTCGGGGCGGTAGGGGGGCCAGTGTTTGGAGCCGTCGATGGCAGCCGGTACGCCGTGGGTGGCGAAGGCAAGCCAGCGGCGCTGCATGCGACCGGAGACTTCCAAGGCAACCTTGCGGCCGCCGAGCCAGAAGGTGGGGTCATGGTTCAGAGTGCCGAAATTGCCGAATACATAAGGTAATTCGGTGGCGTGACCGGCACCGACGCGGGCCGCCTTCAACATGGGGGTGGCATGGTCGAAGCGGTAGATCCAAGTCGGTGAGTGTTGAGCGTGGCCGTCGGCAACCCAGTGGGCGGGCATGCGGAAGGCCGCGTCGGTGGACATGGCAAGTGCGCCACGTGTTTTCGCGAGATCCGGATAGGCCGAGGTGATTTCGGCGATACGCTCGGGCGACATATCCGGATGGCTTGCGGCCACATCGCGCAGCATGACGTTCACCGCATCCGGGGTCACCGGCATGATCGGCGAGCGGAAGACGCGGAACAGCGAGGCCTCGTCCTTATTGGTGCCGATGATCAGCGGCACACGATGTGAACGGCCTTGTTGGAAGCGGTCGATCGGATAGGTCGGCACCAGATCGCCGTCGACCACCGGCGCGGCTGCCAGTCGGCCCGGCTCCTTCAACGGAATCTCGTCCAGCAGTACGCCCGCAGCGGTCACGATCCGTTCGATCGGGCACTCCAGCAATTCGCTTGCGCGCGAATACGGGAGTTCGATCAGTTCCAGAAAGCGTTGAGCCACACCGGCAGCGCGCGCCTGGCCGAAAACCGTTGTCGCGGGCGGGCTTTGCGCGATTGCCTGGTGGAACAGACCAGCGGCGCGCGGTGAGGTCAGCAGTGCGGTCACGCATCCGGCGCCGGACGATTCACCGAACAGCGTCACATTGCCTGGATCGCCGCCGAATGCGGCGATATTGTCCCGGACCCACTCGAGCGCGGCGATCTGGTCGTGCAGACCGAGATTCGGCGTGAAATCGTCGGAGAGCGAGGACAAGTCGAGGAAGCCGAGCGCGCCGAGGCGATAATTGACCGTCACCACGACCACGTCACCGGCTTCGGCCAGCTTGCGACCGTCGTAGATCGCCTGGGCCGCCGTGCCGAGGCAGTAGGCGCCGCCGTGCAACCACACCAGCACCGGGCGCGGCGCACCGGTATCGGCAGAACTGCGCGGCGACCACACATTGAGCCACAGGCAGTCCTCGCCCATCCGCAGGTCGGAGTCGACCGGGACCATATTGCCCATTGTCTGCGGGGCGATCTCGCCGAAAGTGGTGCACTCGCGGATGCCGTCCCATGGCTGCGGCGGCAGTGGCGGCCGGAACCGGTTCGGACCGGACGGCGCGGATGCGTACGGAATGCTGCGCCACACCGCGACCGGTCCGTCCCAGCGTCCACTCACGCGGCCCCAGGTCGTTTGCGCGACCGGCTCGGTGTCGCCGACCTCGGAGCCAGGTTCGATATCGAACTGCGTGGTCATCTTCCGCACCTCCTGCCTACAACCCGGGCAGTGCGCTGCGAGTTTGCTCCGGCCGGGTCCAAGCACCTAGCGATCTCTTATCGAGAGTACGTCCAGTTGGACAGTGGGATAGGTGGGACGCACCACTCACCCTTGGCGCTACGCTGGGCCGATGCCGAGCTATAGCTTCCGGTGCCGCAGCTGTGGCGACACTTTCGAGGTAAACCGTCCGATGGCGGAGGCGTCGAATCCGGCGGCCTGCCCGAACGGTCACGATGACACGGTCAAGCTGCTGACCACATTTGGCACGGTCAGCAGGGGTGGCGGCGGTGCCGCGTCACCTGCACCCGCGCCGCGGCCCGCCGGTGGTGGATGCTGCGGTGGCGGCTGCTGTTCCTGAATCCGGCGTGGTCGATATCACGCTCGGTTGGGTCAGTGCCGCTTGTCGACGTGGCCGAGGTCACGGTCGGGCGCGACGCGATCGCGCACACGCTGTTTGAGTACCGCGATATCCGGGAACCCGCCGTCCGCCTTGCGCTCCCAGATCTGGTCGCCGTCGATGGTGATGCGGAATACACCGCCCGACCCGGGGATCAGTGCCACCTCACCGAGTTCGGTGGCGAAGGTGCTCAACAATTCCTGTGCCATCCAGCTCGCGCGCAGCAACCAGCGACATTGCGTGCAGTATTCGATCGCGACACGTGGCATGGTTGGCACGCTACCCGTCATGGTTCGAGGACGCCGTCGAGGTAGACCCAGACGCCCTCCACACGTGTGAATGTGCTGACCTCGTGCAGGGATCCGCGTCGATCGGCCTTGTAGTGGGCGATGAATTCCACGATGCCGGTGTCGTCGAATGGTCCGCCGCGCTCGGTACGCACGATCTCCAGGAACAGCCAGCGCTGGTCCGGATCCAGGTCGAGCGTCTTCGGTCGGGTGCGCGGATGCCAGGACCGCAGCAGATATTCGGTATCGCCGACCGCGAATGCGGTGTAGCGCGAGCGCATCAGCGCCTCGGCAGTCGCCGCGGACCGCTCCCCTGCCAGCACCGGTCCACAACAGGCGCCGAACGGCTCCCCACGCTTACACGGGCATGGCTGCGACTGGTCCATGACTCCGAATCTTGCTCGTCGCGCGGATCACTGCGTGCACCGGGGCCGGGCCTTATCAAGATCAGGTGGCACTGGTGGAGGGGCTACTCGCTTGGCGCCTGCACAGATTCCACCTGATCTCGATCCACATGCCTTGCGCCGCCGCGCGACTCATGCGCGGCCATACCGAAGCGCCGACATATCGTCTAGCAACGATCGTCGAGCGGATTGACGCCATCGATGGTCGGGGCGGTCACCCTCGCGCAGCGTGTGGTCATCGGGTGGCGGCTTTGGCTAGTGCGGTGGCGATCGCGACGGTCTGTTCGCGCCAGCGGCGTAATTCGGTGACGCTCGGGGCGAGTTCGTAATCGTGGTGGTGGGCGGCGCGGGATAGGGCGGCCCATACCGTTGCGACCTGCGCGGCGGTGGCGTCGCCCGCGAATACGCGCAGGGCGAGCAGTTGTGCGCGCATCGGGCAGCGCGCCAATTCCGGTGCCACCTTCAACCACAGCTCGTCGACGGACTGTTCGAGCGCGAGCCGCAGAATCCACACCGTCGCCCGCGACCACAGCCCGTCGGCATCGGTCACCGACCCGTCGAGCAGCCGATCCACCGCATCGAACCGCTCGGCCACTGTCGGCCGCGGCGGATGTGGTTTCCGCGCCGCCCCTTGCTTGCGCGCCGCCCCTTGCTTGCGCGCGCCACCTCGCCGCCGCGCCCCGTCCACCTTCGGCCGCCGAGGCCGACCGTCGCCCGCAGCGCCCACGTCATCATGCGCCACGCTCAACGCCACCCCTTAGCTATCGATGCGCAGCCCTCGTTCATCGTCGTAGCCAGCCGACGAACTTTTCGGTGTCCGCGATCAGGTCGCGCATGCTGCGGCCGATGGGTACGTGGGCTCCTGCGGTGGCGTCCCGTAAGGCGTCGACGACCCATTTGCCTTCCCGGGCAAGGTGTTTGTTGAGGTCGTCTACTCGGCCGTCGATACCCATTACCGCGAGCGCGACCATTGCGCGGGTGGTTTGCGCGCCTTCGATGTGGCGTTCGACGTCACGATGGTCCATGCCGTCGGCAAGCAGATTGCGTCGAGCTCGGGCCAGACTGGCCGCTTCGACGGCCGAGCGGCAGCAGGTGGCCACCAGTTCGTCGGCGATCGCCGGAGGAAGTTGGGGGGTGCGGACGAGGGAGCGGGCGTCGTCGAGGTAGCGGCGGATGGGGTCGCTGGAGACCCGTACTTCCACCACCGAGCGCTCGCGGCGCTGCACTTCCAGCACGCTGGCATCCAGTTGCATGCGCCGCACCGCCTCGGCCAGCCGCTCGTCATGGGTGAAGACGATCACCTGGCGCGTCCACGCCATGACCTCTAACACCCTGGCCAGTCCATCCACCTTCGCCGGATCCATGGCCTGCACCGGGTCATCGATCATGACGAAGCGAAAAGGACTGTCCTCCACCGTCGCTCGCGGCAGAAACAGCGAAAGTCCGAGGGCGTGCAGCTCACCCTGACTCATCACGCCGAGCGCGGCGCCATCCACCTCGTCGACGGTGACATCGAGCAGCACCCGACGCGCGGTTCCGGCATTGCCCTGCAATCGAATCGCACCGAGTTCGACATTGCTCTGCTGACGCAGCGTGCGCCACACCCAGCGCGCCGTGGTCTCCAGCGGCGCCATCCGCTCCCCGCGCAATCCGGCCGTCGCGGATTTGAGCCAATCCTCGGCGCGCTTGAGCGTGCGCAGTTCGCTGCCGTTCGCGACGACAGCGCGTGCCCCCGCCAGCCAGCCACTGATGCGTGGCACCAGCGGCGACCACACCTCGTCGAGGCGGTTCAGTTCCTTGCGGGTGCCCTGCTGCAGCAGTTCGAGTTCGTCGACCAGACGCGTATGCGCACCACGCAGGCGATCGGGCAGGTCAGGCGAGTAATCGGCGCCGGTCAGCGCCGCCCAGTCCGTCCAGGCCCGACGCACCGCGGTGGTGTCGACGGTGGGCGGATTGCGTGGATCGAAATCCAGTTCCGGCGGGATATGTTCCGGTAGCGCGCGGGCGTCACGGACGGCCTGCCGCAGCGCGGCGCGCGCGGTCGCGAGCGCGTCGACCCGGGAGGTCAGCTCGGCGATCGAGGCTTGCGCACCGCGCAGCCACGTCGCATCCAATTCCCCGCGTCCACAGACCGGGCATGGGCATTGTCCGCTGGCACCGACATGATCGCGTGCCCGCCGCAGCAACTCCAATACCCGCAGATCGGCCTCGGCATCAGCGGTCGAATCGCGAGCGAGCACCGCGCGGCATCCTTCGAGGCGCGCGGCTATGGCCTCGACCTCGGCACCCGACGGCAAAACAAGTCGCACGATTGCCCGCAACCCATCCGGCCCGACCGGATTCTCTGCCGTACCGAGTATTTCGCGACCAATGGCCGTGAGATCGGGACGGTCCGGGCGCAGTAGTGCCGCCATCCGCACCGCACGGTCATCGGCCACCGCACCGAGCGCGGTCACCAGTTCGATGCGTTCCTGACGCGAATCCCGTACGGCGCGTTCGAGTTCCAGTCGGCGAGTGCGAATCCGCTCCTGCGCCACGGTCAATTCGTCGAGGCCGAGCAGCCGATGCAGCGCGTCGAACAGATCGCTCGGTTTGCCGTCGACGAGTGCGCCGAGTTCGCTGTAGGACAGGAATGGGCGATACAACTCCAGTAGACCAGCCCAGCGGTGGCCGTCGAAATCCGTTGGCGCGGTGCGGGATCGCTGCTCGGTCCAATGCGCCTGGCCGAGATCTGCCTGTGGTGACCACTCTTTGGCGATGGTGAGTTCGGGATCGGCACCGGCGGTGAGCAATTCGAGTTCGATGCGCGCCGACCCACCATCGTGCAGATTCCGCCAACCCTCGCGCCACGCCGCGGACCGGCCGTCCCAGCGGCGATTACTACCGGTGAGCACCAGTTCAGCGGCCTCGGCGAAGCTCGACTTTCCACTTCCGTTGCGGCCCACCACCAATGTGAGACCGGGACCGGGCGGCAGCTCCAGTGTTGCCTCGGGTCCGATGCCGCGGAAGCCGCGCACCCGGATCGCACGCAGGAATATGCCGGAACCGTCGAATTCGGTTGTCAGATCATCGGACTCGCCGCCACCGAGGGCGCGGAGCACGGTATGCGCGACATCGGGGGTGACCGCGGGATCCGCGGCGAGCCGCCTGGATACCACTTCGGTCAGGCGCGGCACCGTCGCAGTATCAGTTCCGGGATCTGTACGCATGCGTAACCCCCTACACCACCGAACCGCGGCATGTCCTCCAACCCCGCACGGGTATCACTGTTGAAAGCTGAGCGAAACGCTACCCGATGGCGTGGAATTCGCCCACAGCGGCACCGTTTCGCCTGGTGGGAAGCGGAAATGCGAATCTGCCCGCGGGGATGGTATGGCCATCGAACAGGCTGGGCCCCGCTCGATGTCCACCCCTCGCCAACCCCGGCGGGCAGCTCGATGGTGTGTCACCCGATTCGGGTGGCTCGGTCGGAGCCGAACAGGACAGAATGCCAGAATCAGACAACCAGCGCAAGGCGCATTTGCTGCCGAATCTGCCGTCCGCGCAGCGTATTCCAGGAAAAACACCCGCTCACCACCCAACTTGTCGGTGGGGTGCGGTAGAAATTCGACAACCTAGTAACGGGGGAAGACATGACATACAGTCGATCCGGGGCCGCCGGATGAACCAGGCGGGAGCCAACACATGACCGCGCTGTGGACCGAGGAACAGGTCAGCGCGCTCGCACCGGATGCGAGCTCGCTATCGGCCGCGCGCAAGCTCGCCGGGCGGTGGCACGGCACCGGGCAGTCGGACACCGCATTGTGGGGCCTGTGCCAGGGCAGCGGCTCCAAGCCGTATCAGACGATCGTGGATCTGGCGGGTCCGGCATACAAGTGCTCGTGTCCCAGCCGCAAGTTCCCGTGCAAGCACGCTTTGTCGCTCTTACTCGGCTGGTCGGGCGGTGCGGTCGCCGAAGCCGCTATCGCGGACTTCGCGGCGGAGTGGATCAACGCACGCGCGGTCCGCGCGGCCGAGCCCGCCGCCGACCCGCAGGCCCGCACTGCCAATCCGGCGACCGCCGAACAGCGGCGGCTGCGGGTGACGGAGGGTCTGGAGGAACTCGATATCTGGCTCGGCGATCAGGTGCGGACCGGATTGGCCCAGACAGATCGCTCGTTTCGGGCATTCGAGGCGATCGCGGCCCGAATGGTCGACGCGCAGGCCCCCGGCGTCGCCGCCGTGCTGCGCCAGTTGCCGACCACCCTGGTGACCAGGGCGGATTGGCCAGATGTCGTACTCGCCGAATACGCGAGACTGCATCTGCTGATCGCCGCGCACCGCCGCCTCGACGAATTGTCACCGGAGCTGCGGGCGAGCGTCCGTACCCATATCGGCTATCCGACGTCAGCCGAATCCGTGCGCGCCGAATCGGCAGTTCGGGACCAGTGGCAGGTACTCGGGATCCGGACCAGCGAGGAGGAGCGGCTCTATACGCGCCGAACCTGGTTGTACGGCAGGCAGACTCGACGCTGGGCATTGCTGCTCGAGCATTCCTTCGGTTCGCCGAGCTTCTCGGCGGAGGTACCACTTCCTGGCATGATGGCCGAAGCGGATCTGCACTACTACCCGGGTGGCGCGCCGCTGCGGGCGCTCTGGGGCGAACGGCACCGCGCGGCCGAACCATTCACCACGCTGCCGGTCACCGACGGAACGATCGCCGCCGCATTAGCCGAACATGCCAAGGCGCTCGCGGGCGATCCGTGGCTGCGATTGCGACCGCTGCTGCTCACCGATGTCGTGCCGGTGTGGACCGAAAATGGCTGGTATATCACCGAATCCGACGGCACTGCACTACCTGTTGCGGCCACCGAGCAGCCGTGGCGACTGCTCGGCGTGTCCGGAGGGCATCCAGTGACGCTGGCGGCCGAATGGGGAGCGGCCGGATTGGTGCCGATCTCGGTATTCACCGCGGGTGAGGTCGTCGACGTCGGTAGCGCCGAGTTCGGCCCGCGTGGGGCGTCGAATGCGCCGGTGTCTGCGGAGCTGACCTCGGTGGCGCTGCTCGGCACTGCGCGTAGGGCAGCGGATCCCGCGCGGCTCGAGGCTCCGGTGGCGGCCGTCGCGACCCGGTTGCGCACCGATCCCGCACTGCTGCTGCTCGAATCTGCCGCGCTGCGTGGCGCTTTCGCGCGCGGCGGCGTATCCGTCAGCACGGCGGCCGAACCCGAACCCGCCGTGGATGACGCGCGGCGACTCCTGCCCCGCGCCGCGGCATCCCGTCTCGCCCGCCTGTTGCGGGACCGGTCCCCCTTTCTGCCCGAATGGTTCGCGGGCGCAGCACCCTTCGACTATCGCGCCCCGGATGCACTGTGTGCGCTACTGCTCGAACAGGCGAAGGCGAATACCGACCTGCGCGAGCCGCTATTGCGCCTGGCCGGAACCCGCGGCCGCTGGCTGGCCGACCAACATCCGGACTGGCGCGACCTGGTGCCGCGAGGACATTCCGATGCGCCGACGGAGCAGAGCTGGCTGTTCGGCCAACCGTCCGAGCGCCGCGAATGGCTCATCGAACTGCGCGGCCGAGATGCCAAGGCCGCACGTGAAGCACTGACCGCGGCTTGGCCGAAGGAATCCGGTCCGCTGAAAGCGGAGCTATTGGCCGTACTCGCCGACGGGATTTCGGCCGACGACGAACCACTGCTCGAGACGGCATTGGACGATCGGCGATCGGATGTGCGGCGAGTCGCGGCCGGATTGCTGCCGCTGCTGCCGAATTCGGCATTCACCCAGCGCGTGACTCGGCGCTCGAGCGCATGGGTCACGGTCGAACATCTGCTGCTGCATCCGAATCTGGTTGTCCGCATACCGGAGGAACTCGACGATGCCGACCGCAGGGACGGCATCAACGACCGCACCGTTGAGTTCACCTATCGCTGGGACGGAGCACCGGATCTGCGTGCCGGTAGGCTGCGGCAACTCGTCGCGGCGACACCACTGACGCACTGGGAGTCGGAACTAGGCGCACCGGATAAGGCCACTCGGGCCAAGATCAGTGACCGGTTCCGGCAGCCGCTGTTCGACGGCTGGGTGGATGCCACACTGGCACAACATGATCCGGCCTGGGCGCGGGCGCTGTTCGATGCAGGCGTGCCGACCGACCTGGCAATGCTGCGGCGTCGCGAATTGTTCGCACTGCTGCCGCTGCCGGATCGCACCACACATTTGCTCCAATTGGACGGCGCTTGGCTCTCGGAGCTCGAGGCATTGTTGCCCGCCATGGGCCATCCGTGGCCGGAACCTCTTGCCCAACACTTGATTCTGTTGTTGTTCGAACGCGCACGTGCCGCGGCCAAACGCCCAGAAGCGCATGGCACCGGCCCGAACGCACATCGGTCGCTGCTGTCCGCGGCGGCCGTGCATCTGCCCGTCACCGCGGCGCGGACGACCACCGCGGTGGCGCGCCGCTGCACCGATCCCAATTGGGAGCGAGCATTCGATCAGCTCGCCCATGACCTCAACCACCGCTCGATGATGCTCGAGGAGTTGCAGTGACCACTACCGATTCGATGCCGGAGCTGTTGCGTCCACATGCCGAACAGGCCTATGCCGAGGAGTTGCGGGCACTGACCGCGATCGATGATCGGCCGCGACCGCCGTCTTGGCAACTGTCGCCGTGGGCGGTGGTCACTTATCTACTCGGTGGCACGCTCGACGACGGCACCGTGATCAGCCCCAAGTACGTCGGGCCGCGCCGGCTTATGGAGGTGGCGGTCGCGACGCTGGCGACCGATCGGGCGCTGCTGCTGCTCGGCGTGCCGGGCACCGCGAAAACCTGGGTATCGGAACATCTTTCGGCCGCGATCAGCGGTGCTTCGACACTGCTGGTCCAGGGCACGTCCGGCACTGCCGAAGAGGCGATCCGCTATGGCTGGAACTATGCGCGACTGCTCGCGGAGGGGCCGAGCGAGGGTGCGCTGGTGCCGTCGCCGGTAATGACGGCGATGCGCCGCGGTGCGATCGCGCGGATCGAGGAACTCACCCGTATCCCGTCCGATGTGCAGGATGCGCTGATCACCGTGCTGTCCGAGAAGACGCTGCCGGTGCCGGAACTCGGGATGGAGGTGCAGGCGGCCAAGGGCTTCAATGTCATTGCCACCGCCAATGACCGCGACCGTGGCGTCAACGACCTGTCCTCTGCTTTGCGGCGCCGCTTCAATACCGTTGTGCTGCCGCTGCCCGCCAGTGAGGACGAGGAGGTCGCCATTGTGGCCCGCCGCGTCGAACAGCTCGGCTCCGCGCTCGAACTCCCAACTGTTCCGGCTGCGGCCGAGGAGGTGCGGCGGGTTGTTCGCATCTTCCGCGAGCTGCGCTCCGGTATGACCGCCGACGGCCGCACCAAACTCAAGACGCCCTCCGGCACCCTGTCCACCGCCGAGGCGATCTCGGTGATCACCAATGGGATTGCCCTGTCGGCGCACTTCGGTGACGGCACCTTGCGTGCGTCCGATATAGCGGGCGCGGTCCTCGGCTCTGTCGTCAAGGATCCGGTGGCCGACGCAGTCATCTGGACCGAATATCTGGAAGCCGTTGTGCGTGAACGCCCCGAGTGGTCCGACTTCTACCGCGCCTGCCGCGAGGTCACGGGATGAGGGCTAGGCGCCGCCTGATCCGACCACAGCGCATGTTCAACCGGGGGTGACACGGTGAGCAAGACAAACACGACCGACGACCATATGGACGTCCAGCAGAGCGTCGCCTCGAGTGGTCCGGTGACCCACGTATTCGGTATCCGTCATCACGGCCCGGGTTCGGCCAGATCCCTGCGCGCCGCGCTGGAACAGTTTCGTCCCGACGCGATACTGATCGAGGGCCCGGCCGATGCCGACCCCTTGGTCGGATACGTCGCGGCCGAGGGCATGTCGCCGCCCGTCGCGCTACTGGCCTATGTGCCGGACCAGCCCGCCAAGGCCGCTTTCTGGCCGTTCGCAGTGTTCTCCCCCGAATGGCAGGCGCTGCAATATGCGGTGGAACACGCAGTGCCGGTGCGGTTCTGCGATCTGCCCGCGAGCACCGTCCTGGCCACCGAAGACGAACCAGGTGACCGCATCGACCCACTCGCCGAATTGGCCGCTGCCGCGGGCTACGACGATGCCGAACGCTGGTGGGACGCGGTAGTCGAATCCGTGGCCGACGCCGACGCTTTCGAAGCGATCACCGAGGCAATGGGCGCACTGCGGGACGCTGCCGGACAAGGCATGTTCGCGATCGGACCTGCCACGGCCCCAACGGACGACGCTTCGGGTCACCAGCCGGACGAAGTGCGCGGCATACGAGCGGCTGATCGCTCAGCCACGGGTGGCGCTGACGACGAGACGCTCATGTCCAACGGCGAACCCCGGCCCACCGCACATGATGGGTCGCCCAACTCACCGACCGGCGACACTGTCGACGAAGCGATCGGTCCCGAAGACGTTGAGCGCGAACCCATCGGCATCGACGCGCACACCTTGCGGCGTGAAGCGTATATGCGGCAGACGATACGGAAGGTGTTGAAAGAGGGGGCGCGGCGGGTTGCGGTGGTGTGTGGGGCGTGGCATGCGCCGGCGTTGGCGGGGAAGTTGGGGCCGGCGACGGCGGATACCAAGCTGCTCAAAGGGCTGCCGAAGGTGAAGGCGACGGTGACGTGGGTGCCCTGGACGCATTCGCGGCTGGCGACGACCTCCGGATACGGCGCCGGAATCGCCTCGCCGGGCTGGTATCACCACCTGTTCACCGAGACCGAGCAGCCGATCGCGCGCTGGCTGACCAAGGTGGCTGGAGTGCTGCGCGCCCACGATCTACCGGTCTCGAGCGCGCACATCATCGAAGCCGTCCGGCTCGCCGACACGCTCGCGGTGCTGCGGGCACGGCCACTGGCCGGACTGTCGGAGGTCACCGAGGCAGTGCGGTCGGTGATGTGCGCCGGTGATGAGTCGATGCTGCGGCTCGTCGCTTCCGAACTGGTGGTCGGTGAGGCGCTCGGCGCTGTTCCCGATGGCACGCCGACAGTCCCGCTGGATGCCGATCTGCGTGCCCGGATCCGCACACTGCGGCTCAAGCAGGAAGCCTTGTCCCGCAGCCTCGATCTCGACCTGCGCAAGGAGCGCGAAGTCGAGCGTTCGCGACTGCTGCACCGGCTGCGCGTGCTCGGAATCGACTGGGGCACACCGACAACCGGCGAAGTGCGCAGCACCGGCACCTTCCGCGAATCCTGGACGCTGCGGTGGCGACCCGAATTCGCCGTCTCGATTATCGAGGCCTCCCGCTGGGGCACCACCATCCGCACCGCGGCGCAGGCCAAGATCCTCGATACCGCTGGCCGCGAGGGCAGTACCGTCGGCGATCTCACCGACGCGCTCGAGATCGCGCTGCTCGCCGACCTCGGCGATGCCACCGACGGTCTGATCACCCGCCTGGAATCGGCGGCGGCACTCGACCACGACGTAACCCACCTGCTCGCCGCCCTTCCCGGCCTGACCCGCACACTGCGCTACGGCGACGTCCGCGGCACCGATACCGAGGCACTCGCCCACGTCGCGGACGGTCTGCTCGTGCGAATCTGCGCGGGCCTGCCCGGCGCGGTGACCGGCCTCGATACCGACGCCGCCGAACATCTGCGCACTCAACTCGATGCCGCGCACACCGCCATCCACACCCGCGACAACGACTGGGCAACCGGCGAATGGCTCGCCGCCCTGCACCGCGTGGCCGACCGTGACGATGTGCACGGCGCCCTCGTCGGCCGCGCCGTCCGATTGCTCGCCGATGCCGGACGCATCGACGAAACCGAGTCCGCGCGTAGGCTTTCGGCCGCACTGTCGATCGGCAATACGGCCGCCGGCAAGGCGGCCTGGATCGACGGGTTCCTCGGCGGTCGCGGGCTACTGCTGGTCCACGACCGAGAGTTGTTGCGGCTCATCGACGATTGGCTGCGCGGTCTCGGCGACGATATGTTCGTCGAGATCCTGCCGTTACTGCGCCGCACGTTCGGCGCGTTCGAATCCGGGGAGCGCCGCGCCATCGGCCAGGCGGTGCGCGACACCGGCTCCGGCGCATCGCGTACCGGCGAGGACACGACGTTCGATGTCGAACGCGGGATCGTCGCTATGCGCACAGTCGCGGACATCCTGGGAGTACCGGTATGAGTCCGACATGCTCCTTCGGCACCGCGCTCGGGCCTCTCGATCAATCCCGAACCACGATGTGGCGGCATCCTGCCGTCACCTACCTCCTCGGAGTGACCGGATGAACGCGATCGATGAAACGCAGTCCAGGCGTTGGCGTCTGGTGCTCGGCACCGCCGCCGAACAACCCCTGGGCGGCTTGGGTGCCGCGGACGACGAGGCGATGGATCGAGCCCTCGGAGCGCTCTACAACACCGATGATCAGACCTCCGGTAAACGCTCCGCCGGACTGGGCGGCTCCGCACCGAAGGTGGCCCGCTGGCTCGGCGATATCCGCACCTACTTCCCGTCCACCGTTGTCGAGGTCATGCAGCGCGATGCCGTGGATCGCCTCAATCTGACCCAGCTCCTGCTGGAACCGGAACTCCTCGAAGCGGTGGAACCCGACGTGCACCTGGTCGGAACCCTGCTGAGCCTTAATCGGGTGATGCCCGAAACCACCAAGGCGACAGCGCGAATGGTGGTCGAGAAGGTGGTCCGCGAAATCGAACAGCGCGTTGCCGCGCACACCGTCGCCGCGGTCTCCGGCGCACTGAATCGCGCCGCCCGCGTCACCCGACCTCGGCTGCGCGATATCGACTGGGACCGCACCATCCGCAAGAACCTGGCCAACTACCTCCCCGAACATCGGACCGTGGTGCCCGAACGCCTGGTCGGCTACGGCCGCAAGGCGCAGGCGGTGCGCCGGGACGTAGTCCTCGCGATCGATCAATCCGGCTCGATGGCCTCGAGTGTGGTCTACGCCTCCGTCTTCGGCGCGGTCCTGGCCTCCATGCGCTCGCTGAAAACATCTCTGGTCGTTTTCGATACCGAGGTCGTCGACCTGACCGAACAACTCACCGATCCGGTCGAGGTGCTCTTCGGCACCCAACTCGGCGGCGGCACCGATATCAATCGCGCCCTCGCCTACTCCCAGTCGCTCATTACCCGCCCGGCCGACACTCTGTTCGTCCTCATCTCCGATCTCTACGAGGGCGGTATCCGTGAAGAGATGCTGCGCCGCGTCAACTCCATGCGGGAATCCGGAGTGCAGGTGGTAGTGCTGCTCGCCCTCTCCGACGACGGCGCTCCTGCCTTCGACCACGACAATGCCGCCGCTCTGGCCGCCCTCGGCGTACCGGCCTTCGCCTGCACCCCCGACAAGTTCCCCGACCTGCTCGCGCTGGCCCTGGACCGCGGCGATGTCCAAGCCTGGGCCAACCGAAATGCCGGAACCAGCTGATTCAGCGCGTCGGCACCGGCTGCGGACCCACCGGCCCCATGGCGCCCCACGCCGTAGCCGAGGCGGGCACCACCAGCGGATGCAGCAGCGCCGCCAACCCGAGCAGCACCACCGCGACGATCGCGTCGAGCCAGTAGTGATTGCCGGTCCCGACCACGACGACGGTGGTGAGCACCGGATGCGCCAATGCCAGCCACCGCCAGGAACTACCGGTCGCCGCGACCATGGCGAAGGCCAGCAGCAGGGCCCACCCCACATGCAGCGAGGGCATGGCCGCGAACTGGTTCGAGAGTCCGCCGGAATCCGGTGAGCCATAGACGGATTGGCCGTGGACTGCGGCGAGGTCGACGAAACCGTAGTCGGGCAGCATGCGCGGCGGTGCGAGCGGTATCAGTACATGCACCATGAGCGCGGCCCCGGTCAATGCCACCATCAGGTTGCGGGTCCAGCGGTAGTGCTCCGGCCGGAAGGCCCACAGCCACAACAGCACCGCGACCGCCACCGTGAAATGTGCGGTGGCGTAATAGAAATTGGCCGGTACCGCGAGAGAACCCCGGTGCAGGAATACCGCCTGCACTGTGGTCTCCTCCGGCAGCCCGAGCTTATCCTCGAGCCCGAGCATGGCCCTGGCATTGCCGAGCGCGTGCACGGTGTCGTCGGCGGTGAACATCCGCCCCACCCGATAGGCCAGATAAAGCACGGTGATCAATGCGAGCTGTCGAACCGCCTCGCCGCCGCGGCCGTGCACCGCCGCCCCCATCTTCTCGGCGATGCCGCCGAACGCGGGCGAAAAATCCACGTTCGGACCACCGAGACCCACTGCCACCATTGCCAGCGGCCTCCTTCCCCATCCAACCCCACATGTTAAACGGAGTAACTACCTCCGCTTACCGTAGCATTGCTCGTTAGCCAGACTCAGCACACTGTGACCGGACAGACACATCTCCGATAGGCTGCTCGGCGATCTCGACGCGTTGGAGGGGCCCGCTCGCTGCGCCGTGGTGATGTATTCGCGGAGAACGTAATCGAACGGGAACTGAGCCGCGGTGGCATGGGCGCGGTGTACGCGGCACACCATCCCGCGCCAGCCCTACGCACCGCAGAGCATCCTGTCGCAGGAACTCATGAGCCAGCGCGGCAACACCCGCGCCGCGATCTCCGCCCTACGGCGAGCGGCCGAGCGGCGAGAACCGGGCCCGCTCGGCACCCGGACCGCACCCATCAATGACTCCAAGGGCTGCGCGGCCGTCGTCCGCGCGGCACCCTGCGGTCTCGACCGCCGGAGGACCATCCGACAGATCTTCGAATTCGGCTGTGACACAGCGGCACTCACCCAGGGCAATCCGAGCGGCCGACTGCCTGCGGGGCACCATTGCCGGGTCGGATGAGCGAATACGACAAGCCGACGCATTTCGAGGTCCTAGCCGCGATAATCGCGGGTCTGTCCCGAGGCGCTGACCTCGGTTCCGCACTCGACCTGGCCCGCACCGAATTCACCCGGCACAACAACCACGCGGAGACCTCGACCGCCCTCGCCACCGCCATCGAACTGGCCGCGCACGAGGGCGGACGGATGCCCGCACCCGAGGTTCCCTGGCTAGGACCTACAGATCCGCGATAGCCGCCAGCGGTGGCGTACGGGCGGCACGGATACCTGGCCACAGCGCGGCCAGCACACCGACCACGGCCGAGCTGATGAGCACCAGCACCAGTTGGTTCCACGGGATGGCGATCTCATCGATGCCCAGGTCACGCAGGGTTCGCAGGAAGCCGACACCGAGGCCGAGACCGAGCAGCATCCCGACGATCGCACCGAATACCGCTATCAGCATGGATTCCAGATAGATGGTTCGGCGCACCTGCGCCCGTTGCATGCCGACCGCGCGCAACATGCCGATCTCTCGACGGCGTTCCACCACCGACAGCGCCAGAGTATTGACGATGCCGAGAATCGCGATCACCACCGCGAGCGCGAGCAGCCCGTACAGGATGGCGAGCAGCGTATTGATCTGCTTGCCCTGCGCACCCTTGAACTCCTCGCGGTCCTGCACCTGGACCACGACGAACTGCTCGGTCGCATTCTCCAGATCGGTACGCATCCGGGTGAGGTCGGCACCGGGCTCGGCCTTGACGAACATGAACAGGTTGGTCCGGAAGTTGACCGGCATCACCTCGTCGTACATGACCGGCGACACCACCAAGGGGCCGAGCAACGGCGTCTTCTTGTAGATGCCGACCACCTTGACCGGAATCTTCTTGAACCCGAGGCTCGTCACGGTGACCTGATCGCCGACCTTCCAGCCGCGCTTGTCGGCCTCGTTCTCCGACACCATGACATCGCGGTCACCCAGCGTGTTGGTGCCCTCGATCATGTCGTAGTTGAGGACGCTGTCGGGCGAGCCGTCGAATTCGGTGCCGGTCAGCTGCTCATCGCCCACCTTGAACGTGACACCGCGCAAGCCGACCACATCCGCCACCCCGGGCACCGATTTGCGCACCGCGTCACCCGCGCCGAGCGGCACACCGATCAGCTGCGGTCCGGCCAGCACGTAGTCGGCCTTCACACCCTTGTCGACGAGCACGGTCACGCTGGCCTTCGCAGATGCGCCGAGCATGCCGATCGCGGTCACCAGCATCAGACCGAGGGTGAGCGCGAAAGCCGTTGCGGCAGTGCGCCGTGGGTTGCGCGCGGCATTATTGCGCGACATCCGACCAATAGGACCGAACGGCCGCAGCAGCACCCCGAGACCGCCCACCACCGGCCGCGACAATGCGGGTGCGGCCAGCAGTACCGCGAAGATCAGGCCGAGTGCGCCGATCCCGACCGTCAATGCGGCATGGCCGCCGGTCTTCTGCGCACCGAGCACCACGAGCACCACACCCGCGACGGCCAGCGCAATACCGATTCCGGTCCGCAGCCGCAGCGATTCACCGGTCGAGGCGAACTCCTCGCGCATGGCCTCCACCGGCGGAATCTTGGCGGCGCGACGCGCGGGCGCATAGGCGCTGACCACCGTCACCAGCAGCCCGACGAGCAGTCCTACGATCGCCGTGCGCGGCAGCACCGTCAGCGATCCGGTCGGCAGGCCGAGATCGAATGCGTTGAGCAGTGCCGAAAGCCCGAAGGCCAGACCGATGCCGCACGCCAAACCGATTGTGCTGCCGATCAATCCGATGACCAGTGCCTCCGTGACCACGGATCGGCCCACCTGTTGTCGACTCGCGCCGACCGCGCGCAGTAGCGCCAGCTCACGCAGCCGCTGGGCCACGATCATCGAGAAGGTGTTGTAGATGATGAAGGTGCCGACGATCAGTGCGATCGCACCGAAGGCGAGCAGGAAGTAATTGATGAAGTTGAGCGCGTTGGAGACTTCCTTCTTCAGATCGGCGCGCACCTGATCGCCGTTCTGCACCTTGTAATCCACCAGTACGTTCGCGATGCTGTCGCGCAGTTCGTCGCCGGGCGTACCGGCGGCGGCCGCGATATCGACATAGGCGACATGCGAACCGTCGGTGAACAGCTGGCGGGCCTGCGTGTCGTCGAACAGCACGCCGATGAATCCGCCGGTGTCCGAAGGGACTTCGTAGACTCCGGTGAGGGTGACGTCGATCGGGTTACCGTGTGAGGGAACCAGCACTTTGGTCTTGTCACCGACATGCAGACCCGCGCGTTCGGCACCGCCGGTATTGAGCGCGATTTCGCCCTCGTGCGCGGGCGGAACGCCGTGAACGAACTTATCCGGTTCGGCGACCGCCTTATCCGGCGGAATATAGGACTGACCGAAAGTCGGTGCGCCACCGGTCTGTACGGCCTTTTTGCCATCCGGATACAGCAGCACCAACGGTCCGTTGACGCTCGGCGCGACCGCCCGCACCCCGTCCATCTTCGAGATCTGATCGACCATGCTGAGCGGGATGCCCTGTGCCTGTTGCTTTTGCGGACTCACTCGAACATCGACGCCCTTGGCCTGATTGGCGAAGATTCCGTCGAAGGTGCGCTGCAACGTGTCGGTGAAGACGAATGAGCCAGCGATGAATGCGGTTCCGAGCACCACCGATAGCAGGGTCAATGCCAGGCGCACCTTGTGCGCGGCGAGATTGCGCAAGACCACCTTGCGCATCGGTTTGCCGCTCACGACTGCGCCTCGCTGACGCTCGGCTCCGTCGTGCGCGAAGGCGCGCTGTGTCTTTGGTTCACTCGCTGACGCTCGCTCACGACTGCGCCTCGCTGACCCTCGGCTCCGTCGTGCGCGAAGGCGCGCTGTGTCTTTGGTTCACTCGCTGACGCTCGCTCACTACACCTGCTCCAGCGACTTCATCTTGTCGAGCACCGATTCGGCGGTCGGATCACGCAACTCGTCGACAATGCGACCGTCGGCGAGGAACACCACCCGGTCGGCATATCCCGCCGCATGCGGCTCATGGGTGACGATGACGACGGTCTGCCCGAATTCGTCCACCGCCGCGCGCAGGATCGAGAGCACCTCCTCCGAGGCGCGCGAGTCGAGATTGCCGGTCGGCTCGTCACCGAAGATGATCTCCGGCTTCCCTGCCAGCGCCCGCGCACAGGCCACGCGCTGCTGCTGCCCGCCGGACAGTTCGCTGGGCCGGTGTGTGAGTCGATCGGTGAGCCCGAGCCGCTTGATGACCGTATCCAGCCAGTCCTGGTCAGGCTTGCGGCCCGCGATATCCAGCGGCAAGGTGATGTTCTCTTGCGCGGTCAGCGTCGGCACCAGGTTGAACGCCTGGAAGACGAAGCCGATGCGATCGCGGCGCAGCCTGGTCATCTGCTTATCGGAAAGCTCGGCGAGATCGGTATCACCGATCCGCACGGTTCCGGTGCTGGCACTGTCCAGGCCGGCCAGGCAGTGCATCAGGGTCGATTTGCCCGATCCGGAGGGCCCCATGATCGCGGTGAACTCCCCCTTCACGAACTCTGCCGATACCCCATCCAGTGCCCTGACCTGCGTATCTCCGTGTCCATAGACCTTCACCAGGTCGATGGCGCGGGCCGCCACAGTAGTGGCGGCTGCCGAATTCTCGAGGTCGGCACCTAGGGCGTGCGAAGTCATGGGATCCAGTCTGTCCGGTATCGCGCGCCCGCGCCATCAGGGACGTCCCCCAACTCTCGAGGTCTCAATGAACCCTTAGAACTACTCCGACCGGCCCAGACCGAAGACCGTGGGATCCTGCGCGAGGTCGCGGAAGTAGCGCGCGCCGTCCGGCACCAAGCGCCGTTCGGTGAGATCGAGTAGACCGCCCACGCCGACGATCTCGGCGGAGATCGTGCCGTCCGCCTTGCGGATCTCCTGGATGGTCCGGTGGGTCTTGCCATCCCAGGCGAAATCGCAAGTGACAGTGACTTCGTCGCCCACGAACAGTTCCTGTTTGAATTGGAGCGTCACCTGCAGCGAGATCGGCCCGACTCCGGCCTCCAGCAGCTTCTCCTGGGATAAGCCGCCCTCCCGCAGGCAGGCCCACCGCGCTCGTTCCGCGTATTGCAGATAAACGGCCTGGTTCATATGCCCGTTGCCATCGATATCCTCGGGCGACACCGTGAGCGAGAGCGCGAATCCCATGGGCTCACGGTAGCGGCGGGGTACGACAAGAATCCGCCGCTACCGCATCGAGCCTCATGCCTTGACGAAATCGAGGATGTCGGCATTGAGTTGCGCGGCGTGCGAGATCATGATGCCGTGGCCGGTAGCCGGGTATTCCTTGTAGGTGTTGCCGGGAATCAGGTCCTTGATCACCCGACCGCAGAGGTCGATGGGGGCCGAAGCGTCGGCGTCACCGTGGATGACCAGCGTGGGCACGGTGAGTGCGCGCAACTCGTCGCGGAAGTCGGCGTTGTAGATCGTATTCATGATCTCGTCCGCCGCCAGAAGTGAACAGTCCATGCACTTCTGGACCATCCAGGCGATCCGCGCCGAGGACACCTGGTTGCCCAAATGTGTCGCGAAGAATGCCTGCGCGTTCTGCTCCATCCACAGCGGCCGGTCCGCGGCGCGCGCCGCACCAACCGCATCGAAAACCGCCTTCGGCACGCCGTTCGGATTGTCCTCGGCCTGCGCGAAATACGGCATTGTCACCGAGACCAGCGCGACCCGGCTGATCCGATCGCTGCCGTACCGGGTCAGGTATCGGACGATCTCACCGCCCGCCATCGAATGTGCGACCACGGTGACCTCGCGCAAATCGAGATGTTCCAGGAATGCCGCCAGATCCGCGGCCAGCGTGTCGTAGTCGTAGCCGTGCCCGACCCAGTCCGACTTGCCGTGTCCACGCCGGTCGTAGGACAGGCACCGCAGCCCCTGCTTGGACAGCGGCAGCATCTGCAACTCCCACGAGGTGCTGCTCAACCAGCCACCGGCCAGGAAAAGCACCGGCTGCCCGGACCCCCAGTCCTGGTAGTGCAGTGCGGTGCCGTCGTGCGATTCGAAGTAGGGCATCGGTTTCTCCAATCATGAGGTGCCCCACCATCATTGCGAGCCCGGATAATGAAGTCGATTACCTCACAGGTAAGCGCCCTACTTCAGGATCAGCAGCGCCGACTTCTCGATGCGGTCGGCGATTTCGGAGTAGGAGGCGTAGCCCATACCCGCGCGGACGAGCGCGCCCGCGTAGAGGAGTTCCAGGGATTCGACTACGTCCTGGTCGGCGTCGGGACCGAGAGCGCGCACCAGTCGTTTGCGGATCTCCATCCCGATCCGCGCGCGGAGATGGGCCACATCGGGATCGCGGCCGAGTAGGGCACTGGTCACCGCGCCCGAGAGTTCCTGCTCATCGGCGACGAGCATGGCGATATTGCGCAGCTCGGCGACGACCCGGACCGTGGGGTCCGGATCCTCGCTGACGGGAGCCGAACTGGCGAACAGGCGACGCCAGAAGATCTCGGCGACGAGGTGTTCCTTGGAGGAGAAGTAGGTATACGCCGTGGCGGTGCCGACACCGGCCGCTGCGGCGACCATGCGGATGGTCATCCCCGCGAAGCCTTCGCGCGCAAGCACTTCCACTGCGGCCCTGGTCAGCTTGTCGACGGTGTCGGCCTGCTTCTCGGTGAGGCGACGCCGGGTCGCCTCCAGGATGATGGACTCACCTTCGGACATGTGTCTAGATCCTACTTTGCGGCGGCACGACCGGCGCGTCGGCCATAGAAGCTGCCGTCACCGAGGGACGCACCGCTGACATAGCCGCCGGCACAGAGTCCGGAGGTGCAGCGGCCCGCGGCGAACAGACCGGGAATCGGTTCCCCGGAGACGTGCAGCACCCGCGAATCCAGATCGGTGCGCAGCCCGCCGAGGGTGAAACCCGCCGTGAATCCCCGCATATCGAACGCCGCGACCGGGGTGCCGATCGGCTTGACCCACTGGGGCTTCTTCCCGAGCAACGGATCCTTGCCGTCGGCGGCGTGCAAGTTGTAGCAATCGACGGTGCCCTGCAACGCGCGCTCCGGCAGACCCATATCGGACTCCAGCTCCGCGACCGTCTCGGCCGCCCAGGTCGGCGGCTGCCGAAAGAACGGCGTGGATGTCACCGTGGCCAGCGCCGCCTCGAGCGACTGCTCATCGATGACCAGAAATGCCTGATTCTCCTGCTGGATCAGCGTCGCCTGCCCGATCCGCCCCGGATAGGTGTCCTCCGGGATATAGCGCTGACCGCGCCCGTTGACCAGGATGCCGCGCGCCAACAGCTGCGGATCACCGAAGAACGCCACCTCGGTGGCATCCATATGGGCCAACTCCGCACCCAGCGCCTGCGCGACCAGGATGCCGACGCCGTCGTGCTCCTCGATGGCGGCGGCGGGCCGCCCGATCAGCCGCGGCGCATAGCCTTCGATCATCTGCTGGTGGTAGGCGAAACTGCCGGTGGCGAGCACGACCCCGCGTTCGGCGCGGACCGCGACCTCCTTGCCGAAGCGCGTCGCGATGACGCCGACCACCCGATCGCTCTCGTCGATCACCAGCCGCCGGATCCTGATGTCGTATTCGACACCGACACCGAGACTTTCGGCGGCGTCGGCGAGCGGCTTCATCAGCATGTAGCCGCCGCTCTTGGCACCGATCTTCTTATCCGCCATCTGCGGAACATGGCCGCGCGGAGCGGGTTTCGCGATCGCATTGAACGGCGCGGCATTCTCGCCGCCGGAGTACATCAGACCTTCGTCGTGCGGCGGCTCCCAGCCGGGCTCACCCCAGAACTCCTCCTTGAACGGGACACCGCAGGAGACCAGCCAGTTGTAGTGCTCGACGCTGTTGTGGCAGTAGTCCGCGATCTTCGCCCGATCCTGTCCCGGCCCCAGCGCGGCCTGCAGGAATGTCTCCATATTCTCCGGTGTGTCCTCGAACCCGAGCGCCTGCTGCAAGGGCGTGCCACCACCGAGGTAGATGAATCCGCCCGCCATGGCCGCCGCGCCGCCCCAGCCGCCGGTGCGTTCCAGGATCAGCACGTCGGCACCCGCACGGGCGGCCTCGATAGCGGCGCAGACACCGGCGATGCCGTATCCGGCGACGACGACATCCGCCTCGAAATCCCACGCGGCGATCGCGTCGGCACGCAGCGGCCGGATCTTTGCGGCATCAGACATGTTTCGCGTTCCTCACTTGCTCACGTCTTCGGACAGCACAGGCGAATCGGACTCCCCTGCCTGTTCGGACTTCTTACGCGCCGCCTTTTTCTGTTGGGCGACAATCGTTCCCACCAACAGGTCGAGTTTGGTGCCACTTGGCCAGCCGACGTAATAGCAGAGGAACAGCGCGATCTCGTGCAGCTGCGCCTCGGTCAGCTCCTCGTTGCGTAGGGCCGCGCCGATCTGGATACCCGCCGTATCCATCGCCCCCTGGGCGGTGAGCGCGCCGAGCAGGATCAGTCGCCGGTCCCGGATGGTGAGTCCGGGACGCGACCAGATTTCGGCGAAGAGATGATCGGCCGTCATGGCGAAATGGTCGCTGGGGTAGTTCTGGAATTCGGTGCCGTAGACCTCGGCCATCTTGGCCAGCCCGCGCTGACGCACGGAATCCGCTGATCCGTTCGCACGCCCACCCGTCACCCGACCGCCACCCTCCACCGAATCGCTACGCGATGCTTCACTCATTGGATTCCCTTTCCTTTGGCACGCCGAGCCCGGGCCCGAGGCGGTCGAGAGCCAGTTCCGCCAGCGGCAGTTCGACGCCGAGTCGCGCGCCGAGATCCAGGGCCAGGCTCAGATCCTTTTCGCCGAGATCACGCACATGGCTCAGGATCGGCAGCCAGAAATCATTCGGTTCGATCGGCGCGGTGCGGTCGCGCAGCATGATCGCGCCGGGGCCGCCGGTGACGGCGTCCGAGTGCCGGACGACATTGCCCAGCACGGTGATATCCAAATCCGCGGCTTCGGCGAGCCGCTGCGCCTCGGTGGCGGCGGTGAAGGCGATGAAGTGCAAGAGGTTGCGCGCCAACTTCATTCGGGTGCCCGCGCCGACCGGTCCGGCGTGCACGACCAGATCGGCGAAGCAGCCGAACGGTCCGCGCACCCGCTCGAACGCCGTATCGCTGCCGCCGACCATCACCGCGAGCTTGCCGCGCGTCGCCCCGGCCGCACCACCGCTGATCGGTGCGTCCACCAATTCGACGCCGTATTCGGCACATTCGCCCGCCAACTGTTCGGCGGTCCGGTCGCTGATGGTGGAGTGCACGGCGATTACGGTGCCCGGGGCGGCCGTTCGCAATACCCCGTCCGGTCCGGTGACCACGGCCCGCACTTGCGCATCGTCCAGAACGGTCACCGAGATGACGGCCGCCTTCTCGGCGATTTCGGCGGCCGAAACCGCCGATGCCGCACCGGCTTCGGTCAGCGGCGCGACCGCATCGGGGCGCATATCGCAGACGGTGAGTCCGCCGGGCCAGGACAGCAGACTCTTGGCCATCGGTGCGCCCATATTGCCCAAACCGATGAACCCGACCGGCAATTCGCCAGCCGTGCCGATAGTTCGCTCGCTGCGCTCACTCATGACCGGAACACTTGTCCGCCGTCGACATTGAAGATCTGCCCGGTGACCCAGCTCGCGTCGTCCGAGAGCAGATACAGGCAGGCGCCGACCAGATCATCCGGTGTTCCCATTCGCTTGAGCGGCAACCGTTTCACCATATCGTCGACGATGACGCTCGGTGTCACGGTTTTGGTGGCTTCGGTATCGATGGGGCCGGGTGCGATGGCATTGATGCGGATGTTGGAACCGCCGAGTTCGAAGGCGAGTTGCTGGGTCAGGCCGTTGATACCGACCTTGGCCAGGCCGTAGAAGCTGGAGTAGGTCCATGCGGCCGTGGAGGACTGGTTGACGATCGATCCGCCGCCCGCCTTGACCATGTGCTGCCACACCGCGCGAGTCATATTCAGCGCGCCGTCCATATTCACGCTCATGAACTTCTTGTAGTAGTCCCATGGCACGCTGAGCAGCAGGTTGAGTTTCATATCGCCGTAGATGGCGGCATTGTTCACCAGATGGTCGATCGCGCCGAATTCGCGGACGGTCAATTCGGCGAGGGCGGTGGCCGATTCCGGATCGGCCACATCGACCTCGCCGAAGATGGCACTGCCGCCGCCGGCGGTGATCTCGGCCGCGACGGCCTTACCGCGTTCGGCATTCAGATCGGCGACAACGACATTGGCGCCTTCGTTGGCCAGCGCCTTGGCGTATGTGGCGCCGATGCCTTGGGCGGCGCCGGTGACGATGGCGGTCTTTCCCGGGAATCGAGTCATGAAATCAGCTCCTAATAATTATCCGGCGGTCGCGACGAGCTTGGTTTCCAGATATTCCTCGAACCCGGCGACGCCCATTTCCCGGCCGATGCCGGATTGTTTGTAGCCGCCGAACGGTGCGTCGGCGGAGTACCAGATGCCGCCGTTGACGCCGATCGTGCCGGTCCGAACGCCATTGGTGACGTGCCGAATTCGGTCCGGGTCGGTGCCCCATACCGAGCCGGAGAGCCCGTACGGTGAGTCGTTGGCGATCCGGATCGCATCGTCGTCCCCGTCGTGCGGTATCACCACCAGCACGGGGCCGAAGATTTCCTCGCGAGCGACCGTCGCGGTATTCGGCACATCCGCGATCAGGGTGGGTTCGATGAAGTACCCGCGCTCGCGGCCCGGTGGTCGGCCGCCGCCGACTACGATCCGGCCGCCTTCGGCGCGCGCGATCTCCAGATACCGCTCCACCCTGGCCCGCTGGCGTTCGGAGATCAGCGGTCCGCAGACGGTGCGCGCATCGGCCGGATCACCGGGCACAATGCTCGACAGAGTGGCGGCCGCGGCCTGGATGGCTTCGTCGTATGCCGCGCGCGGCACCAGCAGTCGGGTCGTGAGGGCACATCCCTGTCCCGCGTGCACGGCCACCGAGAACGCCGCCACCGAACAGGCTCCCGCGATATTCGCATCGTCGAGCACGATGAATGCCGATTTGCCGCCGAGTTCGAGGAAGGTCTTCTTCAAAGTCGTCGCCGCGCCCGTCATTACCGATCTACCGGTCTGGGTCGAACCGGTGAAGCTGATCATGTCGACGCGCGGATCGGTGGTGAGCTGCGCGCCGAGACCGTGATCGGTGGAGGTCACGATATTGACGACGCCGGGCGGAATATCGGTCTGCTCGGCAATGATCGCGCCGACGGCCGCCGCACACCACGGGGTATCCGGGGCGGGCTTGAGCACCACGGTATTTCCGGCCGCGAGCGCGGGACCCAGTTTGGCGAAATTGATCTGGTGCGGGAAGTTCCACGGCGTAATGGCACCCACCACGCCGACCGCCTCCCGGCGCAGCACCCGATGACTTTTGATGCCCATGGGGGTCGCGGTGCCGAGATCGGTTTCCCAGCTGTAGGTTTCGGCCAGCGATGCGGAAAAGGACAGGTCCGCGACCGGGCCTTCGAGTTGCGGCCCCCTGGTCAGCATGGTCGGTGCGCCCGCCTCGGCGACGGTGATCTCGCGCAGTTCGTCCACATTTGCCTGCAATGCGGTGTGCAACTGTTCGAGGCAGCGGGCGCGGAAGAGGTGATCACGCGACCAGTCCGTATCGTCGAAGGCGGTGCGCGCGGCCGCGATGGCCGCGTCCATATCCGCGCCGTTCGCATTCGCGGCCTGACCGATGACGGCTTCGGTCGCCGGGTTCACCGTCGCGAAGACGCCGTCCCCACCGGTGACCAGTTTGCCGCCGATCAGCAGGCGCGAACCGTCGGCGGGCAGGATGCTGCGCCCACCCGTCGCCCGATCACCGCCGCTCACCGAATCGCTGCGCGATGCTGCATTCATAAAGGCTCCGATACTGTCTGGACAGGTGTACGGAATATAGTCTCGCTTCGCTCCCATGCGCAAGAACCCGTTTCAGAACTGCGCTCGCAAGCTAGCCTGAGGGCACCCGAGAAGAACTACCAGCCATTGTTCGGCCCGAGCCTCATCCCTACACAGATTGTTCAGGAAACCCCTGTCGATTCCGGCGCGCCGCTGGTACCGTCCAGACACATGTCCAGCTATGTGTCTCCCATCAATGCCGCGGCACCGGTCATTGATGAGAACCGGTTCTCGAATTCCGGGTTATCGCGATGACGGCCGCCTCACTGGAGCCCCTGACCTTCGACCCTTACGACTACGCGTTCCACGAGGACCCTTACCCCACCTATGAGCGGCTGCGCACCGAGGCGCCGCTCTATCACAACGCCGATCTGGATTTCTGGGCGCTGTCGCGGCACGCGGATGTGACCGCGGCCTTCCGCGACAGCGTCCGCCTGTCCAGCGCCAACGGGGTCTCGCTGGATCCGGCGGCCTGGGGCCCGCACGCGAGTCGGGTGATGTCGTTCCTGGCCATGGACGATCCGCGGCACATGCGCATGCGCCGACTCGTCTACAAGGGCTTCACCCCCAAGCGGGTGGCCGAGATGGAAGACCGGATCAGGGCACTGACACTCTCCTACCTCGAACCGGCACTCGCGACCGGCGAGTTCGACTGGATCGACGAGGTCGCTGGCAAACTCCCGATGGATGTCATCTCCGAACTAATGGGCGTGCCCGAGGCCGACCGTGCGGAGATCCGCAGGTTGGCTGATCTGGTGCTGCACCGCGAGGACGGCGTTTTGGATGTCCCGATGGCCGCCGCGCAGGCATCGATCACGCTGCTCACCTATTACGCGGATCTGGTCGCCGCGCGAAGACGCGCTCCGACAATGGATCTCACCTCGGCGCTGCTGGATGCCGAAATCGACGGAGACTCCCTGTCCGATGAGGAGATCATCGGCTTCATGTTCCTGATGGTGGTGGCCGGTAACGAGACCACCACCAAACTCCTCGGCAATGCGCTGTATTGGAGTGCGCGCAATCCGGGCGAATACGCCAAGGTCGTCGCGGAACCCGAGCTTGTCACCGACTGGGTCGAGGAGACGCTGCGCTACGACACCTCCAGTCAGATGGTCGCGCGCTGTGCCGCGGTGGATATCGACCAGCACGGCCGGACCATCCCGAAGGGCGCGAAGGTGCTGCTGCTGATCGGTTCGGCCAATCGGGACCCGGAGGTCTTCACCGACGGCGACAGCTACCGCATCGAACGCACCGATAAGGCCGCAATGGCCAGTTTCGGTGCGGGCGTGCACTTCTGCCTGGGCGCACACCTCGCCCGGTTGGAAGCCACCGTCGCGCTGCGCGAATTCACCTCGCGCGTGCGGTCTTACGACGTCGTCCACGCCGGGATCAAGCGCGTGCACTCGAGCAATGTCCGCGGGTTCGCCAACCTGCCCATCATCGTGGAGGCCAAATAATGCCACGGTTCGAACCGAATCCGATGCGTCGACCGGCGATTGTGGCCGGGGCGTCCTCCGGTATCGGCGCCGCGACGGCCGAGGCGCTGGCCGAACTCGGGCATCCCGTCGCGCTCGGGGCACGCCGGGTGGATCAATGCGAGGCGCTGGCGGCCAAGATCCGCGCCAACGGCGGCGAGGCCTTCGCCCATCAGCTCGATGTCACCGACCCCGCATCCATCGACGAATTCGTCACCATGGCCGAAGACACCCTCGGACCCACCGAAATCCTGGTCTCCGGTGCGGGCGATATCGAATTCTCGCTGGTGCACGAGATGGAACCGGAACGGTTCCTGCAGCAGGTACAGGTGCATCTGGTCGGTGCGCACCGGTTGGTGCACCGGGTACTGCCGGGGATGATGCGCAGGCAGCGCGGTGATTTCGTCTTGATCAGCTCCGACTGCGCCGAGGAACCGCGCCCGCGCACCGGCGCCTACAGCGCGGCTAAGGCCGGGCTCGAGGCAATGGTCCAGCAGATGCGAATGGAGCTGGAGGGCAGCGGGGTTCGCGCGTCACTCGTGCGCCCGGGTCCGACGTTGACCGGCATGGGCATGAACTCCACGCCCGAGGTAGTCGGGCCGATGCTGGAGGACTGGAAGACCTGGGGCTTCGCCCGTCATCCGTACATGCTGCGTGCCGGCGATCTGGCCGCTGCGGTCATTGCCGTGGTCTGCGCACCGCGCGGGGCACATCTCGTGCTGATCGAGGTCCAGCCCGAGGCCCCGCTGCGTCCATTACCGAATGCCGAGGACGGGAGCCGACCTTGAGGATCATCGCCGATCTGGATCTGTGTCAGGGGCATGCCGTCTGCCAGGACGAAGCACCCTCGGCCTTCACCGTGCCCAAGCGCGGCAAGGTCGAAATCCTCGACCCGACACCGGGTCCCGAAGACCGCGCCGATATCGAACGCGCGGTGCGCTACTGCCCCACCCAAGCGCTATCGATCCGGGACGACGACCCCGTGAAAGGAACACGGTAATGCCAGATTTCGACCGCGCCGAACTCGACGAGATGGTCCGGCGCTGGGTGCTGGAGAACCAGCGCTGCGAGGAAAAGGGCGATTGGAAACCGCTCGCCGAGATGTACACCGAGGACGCGACCTACGGCTGGAACTACGGACCGACACAGGAATTCATGGCGGTCGGGCGGGCCGAGATCCGGGAACTCGCCCTCGGTCAGGAGATGGAGGGGCTGGAGGGCTGGTCCTATCCGTACCAACAGTTCGTCATCGATGAGCGCAGCGGCGATGTCATCGGGTTCTGGAAACAGATCAGCGATAACAAGCGACCCGATGGCCGCAACTACAGTCCGGAGGGTATCGGCGGCAGCTGGTTCCGCTACGGCGGCAACTACCAATGGACCTGGCAGCGTGACTTTTTCGACTTCGGCAATGTCTCGCAGTTGTTCGTGGAGATGATCCAGAACAATGCGCTGACGGCGGGGATGCACAAGCGCATCCAGCGTTCGGTCTCCGGTAAGACGCTGCCGGGCTGGTATCGGATCGGCGAAGCACCGGTTCCACTGTGGTGATATCGAGCTTCGACCGATTGTCGCGGGCCCAGCTGGCGACGCTGGTGCCCGAACTGCTGCTGTGCGGTCATCTGATCGACCGGTCCGGAATGGCGCACTCCATCGGCGCATTCGGGCGCGAGGGCATGGCGGCGGTCGCCATCGAGGAGTGGCAGCTGGCCAGTCCGGTCTACACCCGCCGCATGCGCCGCGCGCTCGATTTCGACGGCGATGACGTGCCGACGATCTTCAAAGGTCTGCAACTCGATATCGGTGCGCCGCCGCAGTTCATGGACTTCCGGTTCCGCGTCGAGGATCGCGATCACGGCGAGTTCTGGCTGGACCACTGCGGCGCGCTGGCGGATGTGGAGCCGCTCGGCGAGGAGTTCGTGGTCTCCATGTGCCACGACATCGAGGATCCGACCTTCGATGCGACCGCCCTCGCCACCAATCCGCATGCCCAGGTTCGGCCGATCCACCGGCCGCCGCGTCAGCCAGCGGACCGAAAGCCGGTGTGCGCGTGGACCGTCATCATCGACCCGACACATATTCCACCGCCCACACCGCCGAATGCCGAGGTGGTCGCCAATTCCCGAGCCGCATTGCTGGAGTTGGCCCCGATCGATAAGGACGATCCGGGCCAAAGCGATTACGCGGGTCCGCTGCTCAGTGATCTGCGCTTCGCGGACTTCTCCAAATCGGCGTTGGTGCGGATGGCCGACGAGGTCTGCCTGCAACACCACCTGCTCACCATCGGTTTCATGACTGCTGTGCGCGCTCGATCTGCCGACACCGCAACAGATATCGGCCGCAAACAATTCACGGGCATCGCCGGAATAACCTCCGAGCGGATTCGCAACGCACTCGGGCTCGGTGACGATCCAACCGCGTTGGCAGCGGTATTGCGTTTGCATCCGGCGTGGAATCCCTTGCCGTACAGCAAACTCGACGTCTCCGTCGCCGACGATGCGGTGCAGTTGCGGGTGCCGTGGCACAGCGATGCCAGCACTGACCGCACCTGGCCAACGCTGACTGATCCCGAGCATCTCGCACCACTGGAAGCCATGGTGCGCGGCGTGAACCCGCGATTCGGCGTCAGGTCCGCCGCCGCTGACGAACACGGCTGGACCGCTGAGATAGCTCTCGCCGCAGCGCCGTTCAAGGAGGCGACCGAGGTGGCCATTACCCGGATCAGCACCGGCGCCGCCTTCACCTTCACCGACCGCGGCATCCCGCTACCGCTCACCGTCATTCACTGAGAGTGAATTGCCATGTCCCACAACTTCGCCGACCTCTTCGAGCACGCGGTCGACGCGATGCCGCAGCGCACCGCGCTGATCGAGGGCGATCTCGCACTCACCTACGCCGAACTCGAGGCCCGCGCGAATCGGCTCGCCGATCATCTCGGCTCGATCGGCGTCGGCCACGGTACGCACGTGGGTTTCCAGATGCACAACGGCATCGAGACCATGACCACCCTCATTGCCTGTTTCAAGGCGCGGGCAGTGCCGATCAATATCAACTACCGCTACGGCGTCGAAGAACTGCGCTACCTCTATGACAACGCGGATCTCGAAGTGCTTGTGTGCCATGAGAAATACACAGACACGGCGCTGGAAGCACTCGCCGAAACGCCGTCGATCCGGGTGCTGATCGTCGATCGGCCACCCGCCGACACCATCGCCCCGGCAGACCTGTCCGCCTCGTTCGAGCAGGCACTGCTCAGCGGCTCCCCCACCCGCCGCGTCATAGACCGCAGCCCCGACGACCTGTTCATGATGTACACCGGCGGCACCACCGGCCGACCCAAGGGCGTCATGTGGCGGCAAGAGGATATGTGGCGGGTTCTCGGCGGCGGCATCGACTTCTACACGAATGAACCGGTTTCCGACGAATATCAACAGTCCCGTGTCGGCGCGCAGGGCGAACCGAGCACCTGGTTCGTGCTCCCGCCGCTCATCCACGCCGCCGCCATGATGCCGTCCTTCACCGCCCTGTGGTCCGGCAATGCCGTGATCTTCGAGCCCAAATTCGATGCGCGGCGAGTGTGGCAGGTGGTCGAACAGCGCCGCCCACAGATCATGGTGATCACCGGCGATGCCATGGCACGTCCACTGATCGATGCCTACCGTGCCGCACCGGTCGACGCCTCCTCGCTCGTCGCCATCGGCTCCGGTGCCGCGCTGCTGTCGCAGCCGGTGAAAAACGCACTGCTGGAATTGTTTCCGTCGACGATCATCTCCGATTCCATCGGCTCCTCCGAAACCGGTTTCGGCGGTATCGGTTTCGCGCAGAAGGACGACAATCCAGGCCGCGGTCCGCGGGTGCAGAGCGGGCGCGGCGCGATAGTGGTCGATGATGCGGGACGACCGGTCGAACCCGGTGCCGAGGGCTGGCTGGCCAAGACCGGCGCGGTGCCGATCGGCTATTACAAGGATCCGGAGAAGACCGAGCGACTGTTCAAGACGGTCGACGGTGCCCGGATCGTGGTGACCGACGATCGCGCCAGGGTCGAGCCGGACGGCTCGGTAACACTGATCGGGCGCGGCAATATGGTCGTCAACACCGGCGGCGAGAAGGTCTTCGTCGAAGAGGTCGAGAGTGTGGTCAAGGCGCATGAGTCCGTCTATGACGCGGTAGTGATCGGGGTACCGCACGAGCGTTGGGGCCAGCAGGTGGCCGCGGTCATATCCGTAGCGGGTGCCGAGGTGGATTTCGCCGCGCTGGAGCGCCACGTGCGCAAGCACCTCGCGGGGTACAAGGTGCCGAGGCAGATCTGGCTCGCCGACGTCGTTACGCGCGCCCCGAGCGGCAAGCCCGACTACCGCTGGGCACGCGAGTTCGCGGCGAGCCGCGCACCGGATCATCAGGCGGACTGAATATGCATTCGACCAGGTCATCCCCCATCAAGCCGCTGACAGTCGTGATGAGAACGTGTTCTAATTTGAGGGCATATGCCGTCAGCACGGAGAAGGTCCGATGAATACAACCGAAGCAAAGAAGGATTCCGCACCGGCGCTGCCCGCCCGGATCACCGAAACGTTGATCGGCAGGCTCACCGAAATGATCGCGGCCTCCGGCACCGCCGCTGCGTATTCGATGGTCGAGGTCTACACCGGCGCCGTGGTCGGCGAACTACCGCAATCGACGCCCGAGGACGTCGCCGCCGCCTATGCGACCGCACGCGCGGCCCAGAAGGAGTGGGCCGCCTGGCCGCTGCAGCGCCGCCTCGAGGTCTTCCAACGCGCACACGACCTGATACTCGCCGAATACGAAACCATTGCCGACCTGATCCAGATCGGCTGCGGTAAGACCCGCCGCATGGCCTTCGAGGAATCCTGCGATGTCCCGATGGTCATCAGCCACTACCTGAAGACCGCACGCCGGGCGCTCGCGCCCAAGCGGCGCGGCGGCCCGGTGCCACTGATCACCACCTCGACCGAGGAACACCGCCCCAAGGGCGTCGTCGCGGTCATCGCGCCGTGGAATTTCCCATTCGCCATCGCACTGTCGGATTCGATGCCCGCGCTGATGGCGGGCAACGGCGTCGTACTCAAGCCCGATAACAAGACCGCGCTGTGCGCGCTATTCGGGGTGGAGCTGCTGTATCGGGCGGGTCTGCCGACGGGGCTGTTCCAGGTCGTCTGCGGTGAGGGTCCCGATGTGGGGCCGGCCTTGATCGACAATGCCGACTTCGTCATGTTCACCGGCTCCACCGCGACCGGACGGGTGGTCGGCGAAGGCGCGGGCCGCAATCTGATCGGCTGCAGCCTCGAACTCGGCGGCAAGAACCCGATGATCGTGCTGGACGACGCGAATCTCGACGAGGTGATTCCCGGTGCGTCATTCGCGGTCTTCGCGAATTCCGGCCAGGCATGTATGCACATCGAGCGGATCTATGTGCAGGACAAGTTGTATGACGAGTTCGTGCGCCGATTGGTCACAGCCGCGGAGGAATTGAACGCCGAGATCGGCGCGGCTTACGACTTCACACCAGAATTCGGTTCGTTGGTATCGGTGCAACATATGGAGCGAGTCGCGGCGCATGTCGAGGACGCCCGGGCGAAGGGCGCGACAGTACTGACCGGTGGCAAAGCGCGAGCGGATATCGGCCCGGCATTCTATGAACCCACCGTGCTGACCGATGTCACCCCGGAGATGACGCACGCGACCGCGGAAACCTTCGGTCCGGTGGTGAGCGTCTACCGGTTCACCGACGAGCAGGAGGCCATCCGGCTCGCCAACGACACCACCTACGGTTTGAATGCCAGCGTCTGGAGCCGAGACCTGGCCCGCGCCAACCGCATCGGCGCGCAGCTCGAGGCCGGGAATATCAATATCAACGACGGCTTCGTGACCACCTACGCCGCCAAGGGCACCCCGTCCGGCGGCGTCAAACAATCCGGCGTCGGCACCAGGCATGGCGATCAGGGCCTGCTCAAATACACCGACACCGTGAATATCGGCGTGCAGAAGCGCCAGGTCATGGCGGCCCGCGCGGGCCTGCCCTACGAGAAGCAACTGAAGACGACGCTGACGACGCTACGACTCATGCGCCGACTCAGGCTGCGCTGAAACACTTTTCACCCCAGGAGGTAGCTATGGCAGCGCCCGCGTTCCCGGCAGGCTTCGATTTCACCGACCCGGGGCTGTGGGAAAACCGCATGCCGGTCGAGGAATTCGCAACCCTGCGCCGCACGGCGCCGGTGTGGTGGTGCGCGCAGCCGGATGCGACCTCGGGCGGCTTTCGTGACGGCGGCTACTGGGTGGTCAGCAAACACGAAGACGTGAAGGAGATTTCGCGCAGCCCGGAAATCTACTCCTCGGCACAGAAGGGCGCGATCATCCGGCTGCCCGACGATGTCACTCCGGAGCAGATCGAACTCACCGGTGCGCTGCTGGTCAATATGGATGCGCCCAAGCATGCCAAGATCCGCCGGATCGTCTCCAAGGGCTTCACCCCGCGTGCGGTGGAGGGCCTGCGCGCCACGCTCGCCGAACGCGCGGCGCGAATCGTGCACGAGGCCAAGCGAAGCGGCGGCGGCGATTTCGTCCAGCAGGTGGCCTGCGAACTGCCGCTGCAGGCCATCGCGGAACTGCTCGGCGTACCGAATGACGACCGCCACAAGCTGTTCGAATGGTCCAACCAGACGCTGAACTACGACGATCCGGAATACGGCGACGCCACCACCGCCTTCGCCGAAATCCTCGGCTATGCCTGGAACATGGCCGAAGAGCGGCGCGCCTGTCCGGTCGACGATATCGTCAGCCAATTGGTGCATGCCGATGTCGACGGCGAAGGACTCGGTTCGGACGAATTCGGCTTCTTCGTCATCCTGCTCGCCATCGCGGGCAATGAGACCACCCGCAATGCCATCACCCACGGCATGAAGGCCTTCGTGGACCATCCGCAGCAGTGGGAGCTGTACCGGGCGCAGCGGCCGCGCACCGCACCCGATGAGATCGTGCGCTGGGCGACCCCGGTGAATGCCTTCCAGCGCACCGCCGCCCAGGACACCGAACTCGGCGGACAGCAGATCAAGCAGGGCCAACGGTTGGGAATCTTCTACAGTTCGGCCAACTTCGACGAGGACGCCTTCGAAAATCCGTTCACCTTCGACGTATTGCGCGATCCGAATCCGCACGTCGGATTCGGCGGCACCGGTGCGCATTATTGCGTCGGGGCGAATCTGGCGCGACTGGAGATCGACCTGATGTTCAATGCGATCGCCGATGAGATGCCCGAGATCAGCCAGGTCGCCGATCCGGTACGGTTGCGATCGGGGTGGATCAACGGAATCAAGAACTGGCAGGTGCGATACGAATGAATATCCGCAACATTCCCCTACGTACCCTCTCCGGCGCCCCGGCAACACTGGGCGAATTGGTCGGAGACAAGGCGGTACTGCTGGTCAATGTGGCCTCTAAGTGTGGGCTGACACCGCAGTACACCGGGCTCGTCGAACTTCAGAAAATTTACGGCGAACGCGGTTTCAGCGTGGTCGGGGTGCCGTGCAACCAGTTCATGGGCCAGGAGCCGGGTACCGCCGAGGAAATCGCGGAATTCTGCTCGACCACCTATGGCGTCGACTTTCCGCTGCTGGAGAAGACCGATGTCAACGGCGAGGACCGGCATCCGCTCTACCAGGCACTGGTAGAGACCGCGGATGGCGAGGGCACTGCCGGTGATATCCAGTGGAACTTCGAGAAATTCCTGATCGATCGCGAAGGTGCGGTGGTCGGCCGGTTCCGGCCGCGCACCACACCCGACGACGCCGCGGTCGTTTCGGCCGTCGAAGCCGTTCTGTAGCACCAGCAGCGGCCGGAGCTCCTCGCCAGAGCTCCGGCGCGCATGCTCACGCCATGGCGAAGTGCAGTAGGGCCTGCTTATCGCCCTGCTTGATCTTGCCCTTGCGGTTGAGCACCTCGAGCTGCCAACTTCCGCCGTTGCGGAACGCCTTGGCCACCGCATTGGCGTTGTCCGTGCCGAGCAGCGACGGCCAGATATCGGCCACCTGCTCGGTACCGCCGCCGGACGCGTCGTAGATCTTGAACGAGATGTTGTTGGCCTTCTCGAACGATGAGCCCTTCTTGAAAGCCGCGGCCACGAAAATGATCGCGTCGATGGCCTCGGGCACATTCGCGAAGGTGACATGCACCGATTCGTCGTCTCCGGAGGCGGCGCCGGTCTGTTCGTCGCCGGTGTGCTGGACCGAACCGTTGCCCAGCGGGTCGAGCGAGTCCAGACCGGCGAAACGCACCGGCTCGGCGCCTTGCATGAGGATGGCGATCAGATCCAGATCCACACCGCGCTTGCGGCGCAGCATTCCGAGCGCGCCGCCGCTGGTGCCCCCCGACGGGTCCCAACTCACCCCGACCGTCAGCTTGGTGATGCCGTTGAGATCCGCGGCACCATCTTCCTTCTTGAGCGTGATCATGTCTTCACATTACAAGCGAATTCGCCAAGTCCATGGGGCACAGAATCTTCCCGCGCACGCTCCCGTAACTGGGTGTTCGCCTATGCCTTTCGCCGCCTGCGGTAGCGGACCGCACACGGCTGTTGCAGCTGCACCACCATCTTGCTGTGGTCGTTGCGGTAGCTGTCGGACGGTTGTGCCATCTCGAATTCCCAGTCCCGCAGCAGTATCGAGAAAATCGCTTTGAGCTGCATGAGCGCGAAGGCCGCACCGACACAGCGGTGACGGCCCGCACCGAAGGGAATCCAGGTCCAGCGGTTGACGATATCCGCCTGATTCGGATCGATATAGCGTTTCGGGTCGAAGAGATCCGGATTCGGGAAGTCCTCTGGAATCCGGTTGGAGATGGCCGGAGTCGCCGCCACGAGATCGCCCGGTGCGATGCGATGACCGCACACCTCGAATTCACCCTGCGCCACCCGCATCAGAATGATCAGCGGTGGATGCAGCCGCAAGGTCTCCTTCAGCACTGCCTCCAGATTCGGAATCTGGCGCAGCGCACCGAAACTGATATCGGAACCGTCGGCGTACAGCTCGTCGAGTTCATCGACCACCCGACGCAATTCCGCAGGATGCCTGAGCAATTCGATAACCGTCCAGGCCGCGGTGCCAGAGGTGGTGTGATGGCCCGCGAACATCATCGAGATGAACATTCCGGTGATTTCGCTCGCGCTGAATCGCGGCTGCCCCTGCTCATCCTTGATCGAGATCAGGATGTCGAGCATGTCCCGATCTTCCTTGTTCGCCGGCGGATTCACGGCGCGGCCGTCCATGATGCCCTGCACCAATTCGACCAGTTCGGCACGGGCGGCATCGCGACGGCGGAAGCTTTCGATCGGCGCGTACGGGTCCACATAGGCCAGCGCGTCGGTGCCGCGCTCCAGATCGTGGTAGAGGTGGGCGAAGCGGTCGTCGAGTTCATCGCGGAAGCGTTTGCCGATCAGGCAAGCCGATGAGGTGTAGATGGTCAGCTCGGCGAAGAAGTCGAGCAGGTCGATCTGGCCCTCATCGCCCCAGTTCGCGAGCATGCGCTCGACCTCGCGCCCGATGGTCGCCGCGTGTCCGCGCATTTGCTCCGCGCGCAGCGCCTGATTGTGCAGCATCTCCTTGCGCCGCTCCGGACTGGCGTCGAACACCACGCCCTCGCCGAAAATCGGCTTCATGAAGGGATAGGCGGCGGCCTGATCGAGATCCTCGTCGCCCGACCGGAAGAAGAACTCATTGGCCTCGGCGCCGGACAGCAGAATCACATGCCGCCCCGCGAGATCGAATGCCCCGACATCCCCGCATTCCGCCCGCACCCGCCGCATCAAAGCCAGTGGATCCACGCGGAATTCCTCGAGATGCCCGTGCTCGTGCTCGCCTCCAGAAACCCGCAGCGGCTTGACCAGGGTCATGAAAATCCTCCTGGGATATCCGTCCACACACATGATGGACATGTGTCTGGACAGTACTACGAGTGACGTAGGGCAGGCAAGGTTCCGCGCCCGAATTCGGATGCTCTCCGCGCCCTGTGCCTGGGAACGCGCTGCCGCAAATAAATGCCCGGGTGATATGCAGTGCGGGGCTCATGGGCGTCGGTTCTACCGGCGATCGAACTCGCCGTAATTCACGCCCGCCGGTTCCCCTCGAATGCCGCGCGATGTGCGTGAGCCGACGAACCAGCGCAAACGCCCCTACCTGGAGCGCTGATCAGCGGCGGAAGAGGTTGTTGAGGTCGTTCTGGGTGAGTTGCTCGGCGGCGTAGGTGAAGGTGCCACGATCGGCCAATTCGTGTGCGGTATCGAGCAATTGGCGATACATGGCGCGGAAGATGCTGCCGCCGACAGTGACTCGGCGTACGCCGCGCTCGCGCAGGTCATCGAGGGACAGTGCATTGCCGGTCAAACCCATGACCACGTTGAGTGGACCGTCGAGTCTCGCGCCCGGTTCGGCTGTCAGTTCAGCGGGGCCGAACGCCACCAGCGCAGGACCTTGTCCTGAGCGCCCGCCAAACCATCTGCGTACATGAGGAATTGGGCGCGCTTGCTGTCGCCGGTGAACGCGGTGACGATCTTGGGCCCGTCGTTGACGAACTTGTAGTTGGTGTAGGTCTTGCCGCCATTGGTATCGGTCGACTTGGTGGCGTCCGACGGTAGGTTGCTCAGCGCCTTCTGCACGTCGGAGGCGTTCTTGTAGACGTAGATCGTGTAGAACGGGTCGTCGTTGTCACCGCCGCCGTAGCAATCCCACTGCGCGGCCCAGGCGCCGAAGTCCGGCGTGCCCGGCGTGGGCAGGGTCAGGTCGCCGGTCTTGTGAGCATTGCATTTCGCGCCGTTGTAGCCGACCGAATCGGATTCGCTGGCGGGCACCATGCGCGGGAACTCTTTGCTGATCGCGGCCGCCGTCGCATCCACCGAGCCGCTGCCACCATAGGACGAACTCGACGAGGTCGTCGTACTACTGCCGCCGGAGTTCGACGAACCGCTACTCGACAGCGCACCGATGATCGCGACCACGATCACCAACAGGATCACCAGACCGACGCACAGCGCGACGATCAGCCCCACATTCGATTTGCGTTGCGGCGGCGCGGGCGGGCGCGGTCCACCCATCGGCGGCCGCGTCGCGAAGCCGAGCGGCTGCTGGTTGTAAGGATTGCTCGGATGCGGTTGCTGTTGGGTCGGCGCGGTCTGCACCGGCTGCGGATGTGGGATGCCCTGCGATGCGGGATTGACGGTCGTCGGCGCCAATGGCTGCGGCTGCACAGTGTGCGGTGCACTTGTCTGCGGATACGGCCCGCTGGTCTGCGGATACGGTCCGGCGGTCTGCGGGTACGGCCCGTTCGTCACCGGTATCGGCTGGCCGGTAACCGGCCGTGGCACACCTGTCACCGGAATCGCCGGAACGGTGCCCGGACGCGGTCCACCGACCACCGGCATCGACGGAACGCTCGGATTGGTCAGTGCGTGCTTGGCGGCCTGCGCGAATTCCGAGCAGGAGGCGAACCGATCGTCGGGCCGCTTGGCCATGGCCTTGGCCATCACCGCGTCCAACTGGTAGGGCAAGCCGGGGCGAACACTGCTCAGCGCCGGCGGCGCGGCCTGCAGATGTCCCTGGATCACCGCCGCCGGATTGGTCGCCGCGAACGGACCGGACCCGGTGAACAGCCAGAACAGCGAGCACGCCAGCGAGTACTGATCCGATCGGTGATCCAGCGATGCGCCGGTGAGTTGTTCGGGCGAGGCGTAGGCGAGGGTGGCGGTGAAGGTGCCGGTCTGGGTGAGGTGACCGGTGTCGTCGCGCAGCCGCGCGATGCCGAAGTCGGTCAGGTAGACCCGCTCACCGCGGCCGCCACCGGAGCGGGCCAGCAGGATGTTCGCGGGCTTCACATCGCGGTGCAGGACACCCATGCCGTGCGCGTAGTCGAGCGCGTCGGCGGTCTCCTTGATGATCTGGACTGCCCGCTCCGGCGGCAGTGACTTGGGATCGACCGACGCGGCATCGATGCCATCGATGTACTGCATCGAGATCCACAACTGCTCGTCGTCGAGGCCGCGGTCATAGACGGTGACGATATTCGGGTGATCGAGCTGGGCGACCAGATCCGCCTCCCGTTCGAACCGCGCCCGCACCTCCTTATCGAAGAACATCTCCCGATTCAGCAGCTTCAGCGCCGTCATCCGCGGCAGTCGCGGATGTTTCGCCAGGTACACCGAACCCATGCCACCGCGACCCAGTTGCCGATCGATGACATAACCGGCGAATACGTCACCGCTGGCCAGCATGTCTGCTCCACTTCCCGCCGCCACCGGGACCCACCGATGAACAGGCGTACAGCATAAGAATGCGCGATCAGGACCTTCTGACCACGGAAAACATCGAAACCTTAGCAGGATTCGCTTAAGCCCTGGTTATCGTCGACTTATAGGTATCGCAGGCGATATCCGATCGTCTTCGGCTATGGCGGCGGGCGCGGCGCGGGTCCGGGCGGCGTTCTGCCGGGGCGACGTGGGATATCGGGCAGGGCGATGGTGCCGGGTCGCGGTGAGCGGCGCGGTGGCAGCGGCAGGCGCGGCTGAGATGTTCTCGATGGCTCAGCGGCGGAGCGGTTTGTCGGCTCGGGCGGCCGCGCGGTTCTGCCACTGCCGACTTGCCCGGAAGTGTTGGGAGGCACCGCGTTTGCAGAGGGCACCGGGTTTCGGGCCGCACCGGCCTCGCGAGGATGCTCGGTGCCGGGCCCCATCGACGGACCGTGATACCCGTTCCCCTGATGCGGGTGCGACATCGACGACAGCAGCGCCCGACGGGCGGCCTGCGCGAATTCGGTGCAGCTGACGAACCGGTCCGCGGGCCGTTTGGCCATGGCCCGCGCCAGCACCGCGTCCAGCGCGGGTGGTACGTCGGGGCGATATCGACGCAGCGACGGTATCGCCCCATACAGATGCCCATTGATGACGGCCATGGGATTCGCCCCCTGGAAGGGCGCGGCACCGGTCAGCATCCAGAACAGCGAGCAGGCCAGTGAGTACTGGTCTGCCAGGTAGTCCGGCGTCCCGGTCAGTTGTTCCGGCGCGGCGTAGGCCAGTGTGGCGGTAATGGTTCCGGCCGAACTCAGCGTGGATTCACCGTCGCGCATGCCCGCGATACCGAAGTCGGTGAGCAGCACCCGTTCCGGCTGTCCGATCGGGGCCTTGGCCAGCAGGATATTGGCCGGTTTCACGTCCCGGTGCAGTACGCCGTTGCCGTGTGCGAAATCCAGTGCGGCAGCGGTATCGACGATGATCTGCACCGCGCGGCCGGGGGCGAGCACGTTGACATCCGCGCAGGAGGCATCCGCGCCCGGCACGAATTGCATCGAGATCCACAACTGTTGATCCTCGGCGCCGCGGTCGTAGACTGTGACGATATTCGGATGGTCGAGCTGGGCGACCAGATCGGCCTCGCGCTCGAAGCGGCGCCGGATCTGGGCATCGGTATACAGTTCGCGCTTCAGCAATTTCAGCGCGGTCAGGCGCGGCAGACGCGGATGCCGGGCCAGGTACACGGTGCCCATACCGCCTTGGCCGAGCACGCGTTTGATCGTGTACCCAGCGAAAACATCGCCAGTTCGCAGCACAGTGGATTCACCCCCCGTATCGGGTCGAGCACCTGGATCCTACCGATGTATCTGTTCGCACGGCCCGGACGCAACATGTTCGTTGCGGTGGGCGAAGACGTTGTCGGTGGCAGTCGTTAGGCTCGGCCCCATGCGCATTGGAGCACACGTCCGGCTCGACAGCGATCCGATCGGCTTCGGTGAAAAACTCGGCGCCGATGTCATCCAACTGTTCGTCGTCGACCCGCAGAGTTGGGATAAACCGACCCCGCATCCGCGGACCGAGGAGATCCTCGCCAGTCCGATCGATGTGGTGGTGCACTCGTCCTATCAGATCAATGTGGCCAGCCTGAACAATCGCTTGCGCATGCCGTCGCGCAATGCGGTTGCGCAGCAAGCGAAGGCCGCCGCCGATATCGGTGCGTTCGGTCTGGTGGTGCACGGCGGACATGTGCGCTCCGATGGCGAACTGGAAACCGGAATCGATAACTGGCGCAAGCTGTTCGAGCGTCAGCAGGACAAGGGCGGCTTCGCGGTGCCGATCCTGATCGAGAACACCGCGGGCGGTAACCACGCCATGGCCCGGCATTTCGATTCGATCGCCCGGCTCTGGGACGCGGTCGGCGATTTCAGCGCGGGCTTCTGCCTGGACACCTGCCACGCCTGGGCGGGCGGTGAGGATCTGGTCGGCGTCGTCGAGCGGATCAAGGCCATCACCGGCCGGATAGACCTGGTGCACCTGAACTCCTCCCGCGACGAATTCAATTCGGGCGCAGACCGTCATGCCAACTTCGCGGACGGCACGATCGATCCGCAGCTGCTGGCCGAGGTGTGCCGGACGGCGGATGCTCCGGTGATCCTGGAGACGCCCGCCGAGGGTGTCGCCGAGGACCTGGCGTACCTGCGCGAGCACGTCGGCTGATCGCCCCGCCCGTCCCCACCCCCATTCGGGGTGTGCGCAAGAAAGACGTAGATCAGAAGGCGCGCGCAGACGCATGCGACCGCCACAAGCCTGCCGAACGCTGAATCATCAACCCGAGCGGACAGCGCATAAAGGGGAGTCGAATGGCGGCTCTGCCCACGCGCGCAGCCGCCACATGACTACGTTCGGCGGGGTGCCATGTTGGGATCAGGGCGATGGAAACCCTGGTTGGGGTGCAGGTTTCGGTGGTGTGCTCGATGGCGCATCAACCGATTTCAACCAGCGAAGGTGATCTCATGACGGTCGACTACGCCCAGACAACCGCCACCGTGACCAAAACCGGCGCTCGCATCGGCGCCCAAGTCGACAATGTCCGGCTCGGCGGCGATGTGGACGCGGCAACCGTCGCGGTGATCCGGCGCGCGCTGCTCGAGCACAAGGTCATCTTCTTCCGTGGTCAGGATCATTTGACCGAGGACGGGCAGTACGAGTTCGCGCAGTTGCTCGGTACCCCGACCACCCCGCATCCGACGGTCACCTCGCACGGTGTCAAGAGCCTGGCCATCGACTCGGAGTACGGCCGCGCCAACAGCTGGCACACCGACGTCACCTTCGTCGACCGGATCCCGAAGGCCTCCATCCTGCGCGCGGTCACCCTGCCTACTTACGGCGGCTCGACCACGTGGGCCTCCACCGTCGCCGGCTACGATTCGCTGCCGGAGCCGCTCAAGCGCCTGGCCGAGAGCCTGCGGGCGGTGCACACCAACCTCTATGACTACGCGGCAACCGACGTCGACCGGCGCGGCCCGAATACCGATGCCTACCGCGCCGAATTCCAGTCCGACTACTACGAGACCGAGCATCCGGTGGTGCGCGTGCACCCGGAGACCGGGGAACGCGCACTGCTGGTCGGGCACTTCGTCAAGCGTTTCGTAGGGGTCTCCACCAGCGAGTCCCAGGCGCTGTTCCGCCTGTTCCAAGACCGGGTGACCCGGCTGGAGAACACCACCCGCTGGAACTGGCAGCCCGGTGACGTCGCTATTTGGGATAACCGCGCCACCCAGCACTACGCCGTCGACGACTACGACGACCAGCCGCGCAAGCTGACCCGGATCACCCTCGCCGGGGATATCCCGGTCGGTGTCGACGGAGTCAAGAGCACCTCGCACCATGGCAATGCCGAGCACTACTCGATCATCGAGGAAGTTTCCCCGCTCGAAGTGTGACGACGATCGCACGGCTGCCGCAGTACCTCCGATTGTGCTGCGGCAGTTGAGGGGCCGTGCGGGTGCTTTACCCGCATTCGCCGAGGTACCAGGTCGGGCCGCTGCCGGGCGGCGCGATGGTACAGACTGATGCCCATGAGTATCAGCCCGCTGGACGGGGTTCGCGTCCTGGAACTCGGCAATTACATCGCCGCGCCGACCGCTGGTCGCATCCTCGGCGATTTCGGTGCCGAGGTGATCAAAGTGGAGCGGCCGAAGGCCGGGGACGAGCTACGCAACTGGCGGCTCTACGGCGGCGATACCTCGATGCTGTACCGCACTATCAACCGGAACAAGAAGTCGATCACGCTGGATCTGCGCACCGAAGCGGGCCGGAGCATCGTGCTGGATCTGCTCCGGCATTGCGATGTGCTGTTGGAGAATTTCCGGCCGGGGATGCTGGAGAAGTGGGGCCTCGGCCCGGATGTGCTGAACGAGGTCAATCCGGAACTGGTGATCACGCGGATCTCCGCTTACGGCCAGACCGGACCACTGGCCGCACGGCCCGGGTTCGCGGCGGTCGCCGAGGCGGTCGGCGGACTGCGTGAACTGGTCGGGGATCCGGATCGGCCGCCGGTGCGGGTCGGTGTGTCCATCGGTGATTCGATCGCGGGGATTTATGCGGCGTTCGGCACGGTGATGGCGTTGTTCCAGCGGGAGCGCACCAACGCATCGATTCCGCTGGGGGAACGTGTCATCGATGTGGCGTTGAACGAGGCGATCCTGTCGGTGATGGAATCGCTCGTGCCCGACTATCTTGCCTACGGCATCAACCGCGAGCGGGTCGGCGGGCGGATGGAGGGCATCGCGCCGAGTAATGCCTACCCGACCAGCGACGGTACGAGCATCATTATCGGCGGCAACGGTGATGCCATCTTCCAGCGCTATATGGAGGTGATCGGCCGTCCCGATCTGGCCGCCGATCCGGAACTGCAGGACAACGCCGGACGCTGGCGCAATCGCGAACGGCTCGACGCGTCCATTGCCGAATGGACCGTGCGGCATACCCGCGACCAGGCGCTGAAAATATTGGAGGCGGCCGCCATTCCGTGCGGTCCCATCTACACTGCCGCAGACATCGTCGTCGACGCGCAGTACAAGGCGCGCAATATGATTCAGCCGTTCCCGGTGGATGTCGGTGCGCCGCAACCGAAGACGGTCGGCTTTCCCGGCATCGTGCCGGTGATCGGTGAAAAGTCCCTGCCGATCCGCAATGTCGGTCCGGACCTGGGTGAGCACACGCGCGAGGTGCTGTCGGAACTGCTCGGAATGAGCGATGCCGATATCGCCGGGTTGGAGGCGTGATGCGCGCCGGTATCGATGAAGTGGAGGCGGTATGACGCGACGGGTATACGGCAGGCGTCGACCGCCGGGGCGCAGTGTGCGCGAAGTGAGTGCGCCCGGACACGTGCGTCCGACAGTGCATCCCACCCCCGCTTCGAACGAAAAGCCTTGCGGTGGCGTGATGTGCGTGCCGCCGCATGTGCGTCAGGCGCCGCCGGTCCGGGATGCGCAGGAGGAGGAGTGATGCTGCGCGATGTGACATTGCGCGACGGGCTGCAGTTGACCGGAAAGGTGCTGCCGGTTGAGCGAAAGGTGGATATCGTGCGCCAGCTGTTCGCCGTCGGCGTGCCCGCACTGGAGATCGGTTCGATGGCGCGTCCCGATCTGGTGCCGCCGATGGCCAACACCATGGATCTCATTGCCGCGTTGAGCCCCGAAGAGCTGCAGCGCTGTTGGGTTTGGGTGGCCACGCCGCGCCATGTGGAGAAGGCCGCCGCCGCGGGCGTACGCAACTTCCAGTACTGCTTCTCCGCATCGGACGCGCACAATAAGGCCAATATCGGCCGCAGCACCGAGGACAGTGTCGCCGCCATGCCGGATGCGGTTCGGTTGGCGCGGGAGGCGGGCGGCGAAATCCAACTCTGCCTTGCCACCAGCTTCACCTGCCCCTTCGACGGTCCCGTTGATCCCGAGCGAGTTCTGGCAATTGCCAACGATCCGCGCACCGAGGGCGCTTGCGACATCGTCATCGCCGATACCCTCGGCCAGGCCCACCCGACCCAGGTATCCGAGCTGATCTCGGCGGTGCGCGGCCGAACCCCACACCGCCGCATCGTCTTCCACGGTCACGACACCTGGGGCATGGGCGTGGCCAATACCCTTGCCGCCCTACAGGCCGGAGCCACCATGGTCGACGGCTCCCTCGGCGGCCTCGGCGGCTGCCCCTTCGCCCCCGGCGCCAGCGGCAACACCGCCACCGAAGACATCCTCTTCGCCACCCGCCCCAACTGGTTCACCCCACCAGCCCTGGCCACTCTGGTTACCCTCACCGAATCCCTACTCACCGACCTGAACGAACCCAACCGCTCCCGCACCGCCGAAGGCACCCGCTCCAAAGCCACCGCCTTCGAATGGGTCACCCCAGCCCCCGTCGAAATCTAAAGAAACGCGGAAAGTTCGGCGCGCGGCGAGCAGGGAGCGATTGTGGCCTAGGTGAATTGGTAGTGCGTGAAATCGCGGACGGGTTCGAAGCCGATGGTTCGGTAGATGTGGTTCGCGGTGGGGTTGGCGGTGTCGGCGAAGAGGCAGACGTTCAGGTTTTGCCACCGCAGGGTGCGGGATACGTGAGCGGTGAGGATGCTGGCGTAGCCGTGGCCCCGGTGGCCGGGTGGGGTGTAGACGGGGCCGATTCGGGACCATCCGAAGACCGGAACCTGGTGTGCGGCAAGGGAGACGGGTTTACCGTCGAGCTCCCAGAGCCACCAGCGGCCGGTCGAGATGCGGTTCCGGATGGCGATGGCAGTCAGGCTCGGCGGCGGCATACCGGATTCGCGGCGCATGGCTTCGGCCCAATCGACGCACAGGCCGACGTCGGAATCGGTTGCGCGGCGGGCTGATCCGGCGACAATCGGAAAGTTCAGGTCCGCGAGCTGGTAGAGGCGGGTCGAGTACGCCTCCCGATAGCCGACACCGTACCGCTTGCCCCAGTGCTCGGCGAATTCGGCGGCGTCGTCGGTCGCGCCCTCGACCCCGTCCGCGTCCGCGGCGACCTCGGCCAGCGCATCGGCAACGGGCACAACACTTCCCACGGGCAGCTCACCGAGATACATCCCGCGTCCGGCCGCGCGCATGGCGACACCGATCACCGTCGCGTCCTCGTCGTGGACCGATAGGAACCGCGAGTGGTCGGCGTCTACCTGCATGCCGGTCAGGTGGTTGGCGATGCCGGTGGCGATCACCGTGTGCCGCAACGGATCACGCAGCAGAAACGGTTCGGTCAGCGACCGGAACCGCGCGGCGTCGGCGGTGATCTCGATCCTCATACCGAATCACGCTAGAGCCCGAAAGCCCCGTGCGCTCGCAATTTTCCCGCAGCCGCGGGCACGGTTCAGCTCGTTCGGTCCGCGCGTAGCTTCAGCAGCACCAGACCGGCGGTGCACGCCAGAATCAGTCCGGCGACGGTGATTTCGACGTGCAGTCCGGCGATGCCGAGCACGGCTCCGACAATGCCGCCGATGAAAATCAGCCAGGCCGTTATCCGCGACAAAATCGTGGACAGGGTGCGCCCCGGCGGGTTCGACACGACTTGCTGCGAGGTTTCCGGGGCGGCCGATTCGTCGGCCGCGGCGGAGGCTCGCAACGGAGTTGTCGAGTAAGCTCCCATCATCAACTCCTCGATGACGCCGATCAGAGTATTGCCGTCGCCCGATTTGCACCGCGCGTCTCTCATCTAGGTACTGGCGTCTCACGCGTAACTTTGATCACACGCTACGGCCCCGAGACGTGGTTCGACCACGACACGTGCCCGCGACACGCCGAAGAGACCAATTCGATATCTGAATCACCGCTGTTTAATCTGCGCTGGCACTGCCGCGCGCCCAACGTGTTTCCCTCATCTGGCCGGGGCGACCGGCCTCGATTATTGTGAGCCCCACTCGAACGACGAGGAGTGTTACCGATGGAGAGCAGTAGGGCCAAGATCGCCGGTCCGGTGATCGCCGCGGGCGCGGTCTCGCTCGGACTCGTTCTCATCGGAGCCTGCGGACTCGGCAGGGACGACACCTACGTCGCGCCCCCACCGATCAAGTCCGCCAACGACGCCAACGACGCGGTCCCGGCCGTGCGCTACGGCACCACCACCTCGGCGGCACCGAAGGTGATCATCCCGCCCTCGCCGAGTTGGAAGGTAGCGCCGGGACAGCCGCGCAAGCCGGTCGATTTCACCGTGCCGCCGACGGCCTTGCCGGAATCCACGACCCGAGGGTCGCGGACCTCCACTCCAGCAGCCGTACCGCCGCCCGGCTTCAACACCGAGTTCGAGCTGCCCAACACCCAGCCGCGTCCGACCACCGTCGACCAGCCCACCGAAGATCCGCCGACCACGACGCGCCGCGTGCCGACGGCCACCTCGCCGGGCCTGAGCGACGACGAATAGCAAAACGGCGGCGCGTACCTCGCACGCGCCGCCGTTCGAACTACCGAGCCCTACAGCTCCGGCAGGTCGTAGTCACCGACCTGTGCGCTGAGCACCCGCAGATGCTCCAACCCACCACCGAGCGTGCGCTCGATCGCGGTGAGCCGAGCGACGTAATGGCTCACCGGGTATTCCGCGGTGACGCCGATGCCGCCGTGCATCTGGATCGCCTCCTGGCCGATATGCCGAGCCGACCGGCCGACCTGCAGCCGCGCCCGCGAGGCAACCACCGCGTCCACGGAGCTTGCGGAGTGGCCGAGAGATTCAGCGTCGGCCAGCGACGCGTTCGCGTAGAGGCTCATGCTGCGCGCCAGTTCCAGCGAGACATACATATTCGCCGCCCGCTGGGTCAGCGTCTGGAACTTCGACAGAGTGACGCCGAACTGCTTGCGCGTCTTCAGATAATCGGTCGTCAGCCGCAGCGCCTCTTCCATCGCGCCGATGGATTCCGCGCACAGCGCGGCTTGGGCGTGTCCGATCGTGACCTGCACCGCCTCGGCGGCGTCGCTATTGTCACCGAGCAATTCGCCCGCGACCTTGTCGAATTCGATCTGCGCGCCACGCTGACCGTCCAGCGTCCGGTACGACTTGCGCTGCACCCCGGCCGCATCCACCAGGAACAGTCCGATACCACCGGTCGGCAGCACCGCGCTGACGACCAGCTCATCGGCGCTGTCGCCGTGCGGAACCGGATTCTTCAGACCCGTCAGCACCCACGAATCCCCCTGCTGCACAGCGGTGGTCACGAGTTCGGTGGACGGCCAGCGCACACCCGGCTCGGCGTGCGCGAACGCCAGCAGCTTGGTGCCGCCCGTCACCTCGGGCAGAATCCGCTGCCGCTGTTCGGCACTGCCGACCCGCGCTACCAGCCCGCCCGGCACCAGCACCGCATCCAGCAGCGGTTCGGGTGCGAGCCGACGCCCGATCTCCTCGAGTACGACCATCGTCTCGACGGGACCGGCGCCGACGCCGCCGTCCTCCTCGGTGAAGCTCAGGCCGAGCACGCCGAGTTCGGCCAGCTGGTTCCAGACATCGCGGCTCCAGCCGAGTTCGGTGTCGGTGACCTTCAGGCGGGTCTCGGGATCGTAGTTGCGGGCCAGCAAGTCGCGAACCGTGTCGCGCAACATGACCTGTTCATCGGTGAGTTCGAAATCCATGGCTGCGCCTCACAATCCGAGGATCGTGGAGGCGATGATGGTGCGCTGCACCTCGCTGGAGCCTCCGTAGATGGTGGTCTTGCGGTAATTCAGATAGCTGGGACCGCTGCGCTGTGCCCAACCGGGCGAGGCGATATCGGCGGCATCGACCGGGAGGGCGTCCTGTCCCGCGATATCGAGCAGCAGCTCGGTCGCGGCCTGCTGCAGTTCGGAACCGCGCAGCTTGAGCACCGACGAGGCCGGATTCGGTTTACCGTCCGAGGAGTTGGAGACCACGCGCAGCTGGGTCAGTTCCAGTGCGAGCAGTTCATTCTCCAGTTCGGCGATGCGCGCGGCGAAGACCGGATCCTCGAGCAGGGTGCCCGAACCCGACTTGGTCTGGCGCGCGTAATCCTTCGCGACACCGAGCTTGACCTTGGTGCGCCCGACTCCGGTAATGCCGGTGCGCTCGTTGCCGAGCAGGAATTTCGCGTAGGTCCAGCCCTGGTTCTCCTCGCCGACCAGCTGATCGGCGGGTACCCGCACGTTCTCGAAGAAGACCTCGTTGACCTCGTAGCCGCCGTCGATGAGCTTGATCGGGCGGATGGTGACGCCGGGAGACTTCACATCGAACAGTAGGAAGGAGATGCCCGCCTGCTTCTTCGGTGCGTTCGGATCGGTGCGGACCAGGCAGAAAATCCAGTCCGCGTACTGGCCGAGGGTGGTCCAGATCTTCTGCCCGTTGACGATGTAGGAGTCACCGTCGCGCACCGCGGTGGTGCGCAACGAGGCCAGATCGGATCCGGCGTCGGGCTCGGAGAAGCCCTGGCACCACCAGATATCCAGCGCGGCCGTCGGCGGCAGGAAGCGCTGCTTGATCTCCTGTGAGCCGAACTGCGCGATCACCGGACCGACCATCTGGGCATTGAACGTCAGCGGCTCGGGCACCGAGGCCAGCTGCATTTCGTCCTGCCAGATATGACGCTGAATCGGCGTCCAGTCCTTACCGCCCCACTCGACCGGCCAGTTCGGCACGGCCAGACCATGGTCGTTGAGGACCTTGTGCGAAGTGACGATGTCCTCGCGGGACAGTTCGTGGCCGTATTTGACGCGGTCACGGATGTCGGCGGGGATCTCGGTCCGGTAGAAGTTCCGCAGCTCGTCGCGGAAGCCCACCTCGTCGGGCGTCAGACTTAGTTTCATACACATCTCCCGGTGTGTCTCGTACAACCGAGTCAAACCTACCCCCCGGTAATCTCCCGCTGTCGAGTGGGTCACAGGGGTAGGTCGGGTATGTGTCGGGCGTCGGGCCTCAGCGGTTGGTCGGGAGTCCCTGGGCGGCGTAAGCGACGAGCTGGTACGTTGCTGCACTATCCCGGTGTTCGGTATCGAGGAGAACGAGTGAACGGCAGATCCATCGCACGCGCGGCCGCCGCAGTGACATCTCTCGGCATCGGAGCGGTCCTCGCCCTCACCGGCACGGCAGTCGCCGAGCCATCCCCCGTCGACGCCGGACTCGAACAGCTCAGCACCGACGCCGGATCCGATCCGGCCGCCCAGGCGGGCGTCGGCGTGCTGAACCAGTTCACCAAGATGGTGGATATCGCCGAACTGCGCAACGTCTCGGCCGCCTTCACACCGTTCGCCTATGCCGCGCCGACCTTCGGCTGCGGCAGCGTCGGCCCGGTCACCACGATTATCGCGGCGGCCTCCACCGACGGCTCCAACCCCAATGGCGCCGCGGATCCGCTGCCCGGCACCCTGCGGTTCAGCGCGACGCCCGCGCATTCGGGCGCCCCGCTGTCCTCCGGTCTCGTGGTGGCCTGGCTGAACGTCAATACCGGCGCGAGCGGCCTCACCACCCTCGACGACCGCACCGAATACAACATGCCGACGCTGTCCAAGACCGTGACCAGCGGTCCCGGCACAGTCATCGCCTCGATGTGGGGCATGATCGACTACCCGTTCGCGCACTGTGTGATGACGCCGACGGTCGGGATGTTCTACGTTCCGGACCTTCCGGTGCTGCCGCCCGCACCGGCACCGGCACAGCCCGCCGCGACCCAGGAGCCGGCGCCACAACCGGTGGCACCGGCCGACCCGAACCGCGCGGGCGCCGTCTCGCAGGACGAGATCGCGCACCAGAACAACTGAGCGCTCAAGCTACCTTGCCGAAGAACGCTCGGATATCGGCGACGTGCATATCCGGCAGTTCCATCGGCACGAAATGGTTTCCGGTATTGCCCTCGGGCCAGTGCGCAATCGTGTTGTCGCGCTCGGCCAGGCGCAGCATGAGTGCGGAGCCGCCCGCGTAGACGCCCGTCGGCACCGCCTTTTGGCCGGTGGGCCAGGCGAATCCGCCATCGCCGAGGCCGTTGTACATCGGCCAGGACGAGGTCCCCGCAGTGTTGGTGAACCAGTACAGGCTGATATTGGTCAGCAGATGATCTCGGTCCATGACGTCCTCGGCCAGGTCGGCCAGCGGGGTGAACTCGTTGAATTTCTGCATCAGCCAGGCGAGCAGGCCCACCGGGGAATCGGTCCAGGCGTGCGCGAAAGTCTGTGGCGCGGCATGCAATAGCACGTGGTGGTTCACCCCGCCGGACATCCAGCCCTGCATCTGATCCCATTCCGCGCGTTCCTCCGGCGTCATCGTCGGCACATCGGCCTCGGTCGGCATGCCGATACCGCCATCGATATGCACACCGACCACGCGATCCGGTGCGATACGGGCGATTTCGGGTGCGACGTAGGCCCCGAGATCCCCGCCCTGGGTGCCATAGCGCCGGTAGCCGAGCCGGTCCATCAGCTCCACCCACATCTCGGCGACCCGACGCACGGTCATCCCGGTCTCCTTGGGCCCTTCGGAGAATGCGAAACCGGGCACCGACGGGACCACCACGTGGAATGCCTGCGCCGGATCGAGCCCGTGGGCGCGTGGATCGGCCAGCAGGTCAATGGTTTTGGTGAATTCGACGAACGAGTTGGGCCAGCCGTGGGTCAGGATCAGCGGCAGCGCATCCGGCTCGGGCGAACGCACATGCAGGAAGTGCACGTCCAGGCCGTCGATTTCGGTGATGAACTGCGGGAACTCGTTCAATGCCGCCTCCTGGGCCCGCCAGTCGAATCCGGTTCGCCAGTACTCGGCCAGCTCCCGCAGATAGTCGACCGGAACCCCGCGCTCCCAGCCCTTGCCCGGCAGCTGCACCGACCAGCGGGTGCGGGCCAGCCGGTCGATGAGATCGTCGATATCGGCCTGCGGAACATCGATGCGGAAGGGGCGAATCTGGTTCATCGGGATGACTCCTAGCTCTCGGGGACAGCAACCACGTTAGGAGGCAAGTAGGACCATCTATGTCCTACTTATCTGGAATTCTGAAAATCATGAACGACACACCCGCCCGCCTGCTGCGCCTGCTCTCTCTATTGCAGACACCACGGGAATGGCCGGGCAGCGAACTCGCCGATCGACTCGGCGTCACCGATCGAACCGTGCGCCGCGATATCGATCGGCTGCGTGAACTCGGCTATCCGGTCGAGGCGACGATGGGTGCGACGGGCGGCTACCGCCTGGTGGCCGGTGCCGCGATGCCGCCGCTCTTGGTCGACGACGAAGAGGCGGTCGCCATCGCGGTCGGGCTGCGCGTCGCCGCCGGATCGGCCCTCATCGGCATCGAGGAGGCCTCGGTCCGCGCGCTCGCCAAGCTGGAGCAGGTGCTGCCCGCGAAATTGCGCCGCCGGGTACGGGTACTCGGCACCGCCCTGGTGCCGCACACCGACGACGCTCCCGCCGTCGATCCCGAGGTGCTGACCGCACTGGCCGCAGCCGTAGCCAACAGGGAGCGGGTACGTTTCGCGTATCGGGGCGAATCCGGTGCCGAAACCCGTCGGCATATCGAGCCGGTCGGGTTGGTGCCGTCACGGCGCCGCTGGTACCTCGTCGGCCACGATGTGGACCGCGAGGACTGGCGCATCTTCCGCGTCGATCGCATCGACCGACCGCAGCCCACCGGCGCCCGCTACAGCCCGCGCGCACTGCCCGCTGCGGATCCGGCCGCCTATGTGGCGGGCCGCCGAACCAATTGGGGCACACCGTCCTTCCGCGTCCGTGTCACGATCCACGCCCCGATCGGCCGGGTGGCGGGCCGTCTCGGCGACTCCCCGGGCGATATCGCCGCCATCGACGACAAGTCCTGCCGCCTGGACGCCACCCGCGACGACGACCCGACCTGGTTGGCATCTCGCCTGATCGACCTCGGCGCGGACTTCCGAGTCCACGAGCCGCCCGCCCTGGTGGACCGGTTGCGTACGATCGCGTCCCGCATAACCGATGCCGTCACTTGATGGCCGACGAAGCGATGTGCACGATAGGAGTCCGATTTCAGAACCGGAGGCTGAACCGTGCTCGACGCCGACGACGTGCGCCGCATCGCGTTGTCCTTTCCCAAGACCGTGGAGAAGGAACGCTGGAACCATCCCACCTTCGATGTGGCGGGCAAAATGTTCGTCACCATCCCCGGCGATCAGACATCGTTCGCCATCCGCTGCCCCAAACACGATCGCGAAGAACTCATTGCCGCCGAACCGGACAAGTTCTGGGTTCCCCCGCACGAGGCATCCTCCTCCTGGGTCCGCGCCCGGCTCTGCGCCGTGGAAGATATCGACGAACTGTACGACATCCTGCTGGATTCCTGGCGGCAGGCAGCACCACCGGACCTCATCGAGCAGTGACCGATTCGCTCAGCGCGGCAAGCGAATCCGCAGGATCGCACCGCTCTCGGTACCGGCAAGGAGTTCGTCGGAACGACCTGGCACGGCGACCACCGATGTCATCGGTTCGCCGGTCAGCACGGCGCATGCGGTGTTCGTGCCAGGATCGACCCGAATCAGCTGACCGGTCAGGGTGGTCACGTAGAGCACACCTGCGTCATCGATGACGAAATCGTCTGCGAAATCCGGTATTCCGGGTGACACCGTCAAGTCGGCGAGCACGGTGACGCGGCCCGGGTCGTCGATCGGGAAGCGCACGATCCGGCCGAGCGTATTGCCGTTCATGCTCAGGTAGATCGAATTATCCCGCACCACAATGCCATTGGCGCCGGTGTACTTCGCCCACGCGGTCCAGTCCGCGTCGACACCGCCGTCCGGACGAATCCGGATCACGCCGAGGCTGGAGGCGACATACAGATTGCCCGGCGCATCGAATGCGGCACCGTTGGGCATGGTGAATCCGGAGGCGAAGACCGCAGGCCTTGGATCGTTGGGATCGAAGCGCACCACGCCGCCCGGGCGCAGCACACTTGTCGGTGAATCGCCGAAGACGACGTAGAGCAGTCCGTCCGGCCCGAGCCGAATCGCGCCCGGAAATTCGACCGGCACTGTCGCGGTCAACCGGCCCGCGTTGTCGTAGCGCTGCACCTCATTGCGGTACAGCCGCGAAACCCATAGGTTGCCCTGCGCGTCGTACCCCACGTTCTCCGACCAGTCGAGCACCGGCAGCTCCGCGGGCACGGCGGTCGCGGCCTGGGCCGACGCGCATACAGCGACCGCGCCCTGCTCGGATTCGGCGATGGCGGACGGCGCACCGATACCGGCGCAACTCAGCGCGAGCGCGGCGACCGCCCACACTCGTGCGTCCGGACGATAGAGCTTTCTCAAAGCGAACCTCGACCCTCCTGCCGGAACCTCGGCCGGAAGTCTAGCCACCCATGCCGGTTATGCATCGCGAAGTAGACATAGTTATGTCAAGAACTCGACTGTATGTCGACGAGTTTGACAGTATTCACAGATGCCTTTCTTCGATGGCGCGCGCGGGCGTATGCACTATCGGCGATGGCCGGTCGAGCACCCGGTTGCGGTGGCGGTGCTCTTGCCCGGCATGGGCCAGCACAGCGGCCACTACCACCGCTTCGCTCGCATCCCGACCTCGGCCGGGATCGAAGTGTGGGCGCTGGACACCTCGGGGCACGGGTTGAGCGAGGGCGATCCGAATAATCCCGGCACGCTGGTGGAACTGGTAGCCGATGCGATGCGGTTGATCGAACTGGTCCGCGCGGAATTACCGGGTACGCCGCTGATCCTGATGGGCCACTCACTCGGGGCGGTCACCGCCTTGGGAATTCTGGGCGCGGCGGTGCCGGATCAAACCAGCGCGGCCGACGACTTGCACGGATTGGAGGCCAAGTACCCGCTGTGGCCGAGCCTGCCCCCGAGCGAGCTGGTCGGGCTGGTGCTGTCCGGAGTGCCCAAGCGCGCGCTCGGCGGCGGCGCGCCCGGCGCACCCGGCACGCCGTTGCCGAGCACCCTGCCCATCCTCGCCGTGCACGGTATCGAGGACCGAAGGGCGCCGATCGATGCGATGAGGGGCTGGATTCGTCGCCACGATTGGGTAAGTTTGCGTGAGTACGCCGACGCCGGGCACGACCTGTTGCACGAGCCGGTACAAGCGCGGGTCGCCGCCGACATCGCGGACTGGATGCAGGGTGTCGTCGTGGGGTTGACGCACCGGTGAGTTGATCACGGCTGCGCGGGCAGCACGATGAGGAAGGGGGCGGCGAAATGTCGGACGTGACAGCGCTGAATCAAGCGATCGACGATGGCCAGCTCTGGATCGATGGGGTACTGGTCGCCGAGGGTGCGCATGAGCAGTGCGCCGTGCGCTATGAACAGCTTGCCGATGAGGTCGAGGCCCAGATCGCCGTATTGAGCGGTGCCACATCGCTTCCCGGCTTCGGCGGCTTCGATTCCGGTGCGGCGCTGCGGCGTGGCTTCGAAGACAAGGCCGACGGCGCGATCATCCGATTGCGCGCGTATGCCGACGCCGCAAGGGCGCTCGCGCAGATCTTCCGCGCGGCCGCAGCGGCATACACCCGGGCCGATACGGATCTGGCAGTCGCGGTCGGTCAGGTCGAGGTGGCGGGAGCCGCGCATGCGTAAGATGCCGCACTCCGGTGAGAAGACCCCCATTCGGTATGCCGACCCCAGCTACACCGACCCCAACTACGCGCAGACCGTCGAAATCTTCGACAATCTGTCGCATCGGGAAATCCACGACGGTGTCCAGCTGATGAATCCGGTTGTCCTCGCGGCCGGACAGCAGGCGTGGCAAGGCAGTTCGACCGGACTCGCCACCGCCGTAGCGCAGGCGCACAGCGAGATTCGGGTCGCGATGGCCGACGGTTGGCGCGGTGCCGCGGCGGACTCCGCGGCCGCTGCGGTGCGCGAATTCGAGCGGCACGGACAGCAACTCGCCGATATCATGGCCGCCGTCGGTCAGCGGCTCGGCCAGGCGGGCGATGCCGCCGAGGCACTTCGCGCGGCCGTGGTCGAACCGTCCAGCGAAACAACGGATCTGGCTGGTGCACTGCTGGATCCGACGAGGGCGACCGAGAACACCACCACCCAGAAATCCGCCGACGGCACCCGCCAGGATGTCGTGCAGGCGATGGACGGCATCTACACGAATGTGTTCATCTCGACCGGTTCCGGTGTGCCCGCCTTCCCGGATGCGGTGACCGCCGATGTGCCGCAGTCATCCGACACCACACCGGTCGCTCAGGTATCCACCACGACCGTTCTCGACACTGGTACGCAAACCCTCACCACCCCAACGGTTTCGGCGACCGCGCCGGTGCCGACTACATCGCACACCACCGTCGAGCCGGCGACGACGCAACCGGCGAGCGCCCCGACCACCGTCACTCCGGTGAGCACCGCCACCGACACCGCACCTGCTGCCGCGAAACCCGTTGTGCCGACGGCGGATTCCCCAACATCGACCAGCCCGGTTGCAGCCACCACATCGACGACCACACCGGATCGCTCGGTGCGACCGGGTACCGCCACACCGGTGACCACCGCCGCATCCACCTCGATGGTCGCTCCGACGGTTCCCGGCATCTCGAACACCGACGACGAGCGCAAACGCGATGAGCGCAAACGCGATGCGAGTGGCGATGCGATCAACGGCGTCGGCGCGGGAGCGGTCGGCGGACTCATGGGCGGCGCCATGGTCGCGGGCGACAGCCCGCGCTCCGGCATGAGCACCAGTGCCGCCGCCGCCCGCGCAGCCCGCGAAGAGGACGAGTACGACGACGAATACCACTTCTTCGACGACGATCTGACCTTCCTGGAACCGGCCGATGACGGCGGTGAGCTGATCGGCGATATGGATCCGACGACACCCCCGGTCGTCGGCGAATGGACCGAACTGGAGTGAACTGGACGCTGACCCCGGACCAGTTCGCCATGGCCTGGGCCCGCACCGATGGCGACCGCATCCCCTACCCACTCGCCGTACGCCTCTCGGCTCGCGATACCGCGGAGCGCACCGCCCAACTCCCCGCGTTGAACCGTTGGTGCGAGGAGACTCTCGACGCCGATCTGGAAGGCGCATTGCGGGTGCTGGCTCGCCCCACCGTGCGCATCGAGGTCTTCGGCGAGCGCGGTACCGCAGAGCCGTCGACCGGAGTCGATGTCGGGCAGGACGGCACGGTCGCGGCGACGGGTTTGGTCGAACAGACCGGTCCCGTAGTCGACCAGCCGAGCATCGCGGCGCAATCGCGTCCGGTGCGCGTACTCGGTGCTATCGCCGGGGATATCGCGGTGGTCGCGGCGCAACGCGCGGGCGCGACCACAGATCGCGGCAGCGATATCCGACTGTTCGTCGATCGCGTGAAAAATCTTTCTGCACGGGTGATTTCGGTACTGCCGGAGAATACGCCCGGCACCACACCGCAATTGACCGCACCGCTGGCCCGGGTCAGCGAGGACAGTCGGGATCTGGTGACCGTACCGGTGGCCGGACCCACCACGCCGACCCGAATTCGCAAGCTGCTCAGGCAATCCCGCGACGGCATCGGCCAGATCGTGGTGTCGGTGCGCCGAGCCGACGGCGAGCTGCATCCATTCGGGGTGCTGTGTTGGATCGACGTGATCGGCGACGGCAGGTACTCGGTGCGCACCGGGGTCGATGTCGATATCGTGCCGGTCACCGCACAGCGGTTCACCGCACAACTGCGGCCGATGGTTACCGCGGCCGAACGCACCCTCACCTTGGCCGAGCGTTGGTGAAGGTGACCAAAAGCGTGTGCGGTCGACGAGACGGCGGGCACCTCACGCGAGTAGCGCGGTGACCTCGTCGTCCTCCAACTGATGGAAGTCGCGGTACGCCATTCCGACGCCGCCGAGCGAACGCGGCACCCATGGGCAGACCACTTCATCCGCCTCTGCGGCCACCCGGCGCAGCGCCTCGGAGGACGACACCGGCACCGCAACGACGATCCGCGTCGGTTGGTGCAGTTGGGCGACCCGGCATGCGACGGCCACCGTCGCCCCGGTCGCCATGCCGTCGTCCACGATCACCGTTGTGCGGCCGGAGATCGGGATCGGTTTGGCATCACCGCGCCACACCTCACGTCGGCGCTCGAGTTCGGCCCGTTCCAGATCCTCGATCTCAGCGACCTGACGCGGCGTTATCCCGGTGTGCGACAACACATCCTCATTGAGGACCCGGATACCTTCCTCACCGATGGCCCCCATAGCCAACTCCGGCTGCCACGGCACACCGAGCTTGCGGACCAACAGGATGTCGAGATCGCCCCCGATGACCTCGCGCACCGCGGCCGCCACCGGAACCCCGCCGCGGGGCAGTCCGAGCACCAGCGGTTGCATCGCACGCAGGTGGCCGAGTTCCGAACCCAGCGCGCGACCGGCCGCTGTCCGATCGGAGTAGATCATCCGAATCAACGCTACTCCGGTGCGCGCTCGGTGATCGCGAATCGCCGCAATGCCAGGCTGGGATTGGTGCGGCGAACCGTGGCGAGCTGTTCGAGGTCGATATCGGCGGTGAGCACGCCGGGTTCGTCACCGAGTTCGGCGAGGACGGCACCGGTCGGGCCGATGATCATCGACGCCCCAGCACCACGCGGGGCGCATTGATCGGCAGCGGCCACGTAGACGGTGTTTTCGATGGCACGTGCACGCAGCAACGTCGTCCACTGATCAACCTTCGCCGGACCGGGAATCCACTGCGCCGGCAGCACAAGCACCTGCACGCCCGCAGCCGCGACGCGACGGCAGCCTTCCGGGAACCGAAGATCGAAACAGGTCTGCATGCCGAATGTCACAGCACCGACCGTGAAGGTGGCCGGGGCCTCGATCGCACCCGGCTCGACGACATCGGATTCGAGATGTCCGAACGCGTCGTAGAGATGCACCTTGCGGTACTTCGTCACCAGGTTCGCATCGGGTCCGAGCACGACGAGGGTATTGCGGATCCGACCCGCCTCCGGCGCCACTTGCTCGACCATTCCGGCGACCAGATACACCCCGCATTCGCGCGCGATATCGCCGAGGCCGGTGACGAACGGCCCGGTCAGCGGTTCGGCGACGGCCACGACCCGCTCGTCGAGCCGGGTCACGGCAAACATCGAGTATTCCGGCGCGACCACCACCTTCGCACCCCGTTCGGAGGCCGCGCGAACATACTCGCGCAGGGTTCGCAGATTGCTGGTCGGATCGATTCCCGGCGCGAATTGAACCACCGCCACAGCCACCGCCGATGTCGTCGGATCGTGATGCGCGGACACGCTTTCGGGTTGCATACGTCTCACCGTATTGGCCCGGTGGCCGGGACGACCACCGGGAGGCAGTAAACTGCTGGTCAATGAGTACCAATCAGGTCGACAGCGTTCCTGGCGACAACGACAGGGACAACGACGGCCCGACCTTCGCCGATCTGGGCATCGATGACCGCATCCTCGCGGCCATCGCCGATGTGGGTTATGAGTCGCCGTCTCCCATCCAGGCCGCGACCATTCCACCGCTGCTCGAAGGCGCCGATGTGGTCGGGCTGGCCCAGACCGGCACCGGCAAAACCGCGGCATTCGCCATCCCGATCCTCATGGGTATCGAGGCGACCGGCAAACTTCCGCGTGCCCTCGTGCTGGCCCCGACGCGCGAACTCGCGATCCAGGTCGCCGAGGCATTCGGGCGATATGCCACCCACATTCCCGGACTGCATGTGCTGCCGATCTACGGCGGCCAGGCCTATGGCGTCCAACTCTCCGGCCTGCGCCGCGGCGCGCATGTCGTGGTGGGTACGCCGGGCCGGGTGATCGACCACCTGGAGAAGGGCACGCTCGACCTGTCGCAGCTGCAGTATCTGGTGCTCGACGAGGCCGACGAGATGCTGAAGATGGGGTTCCAGGAGGATGTCGAGCGCATCCTCGCCGACACTCCGCGCGAGAAGCAGGTGGCGCTGTTCTCCGCGACGATGCCCTCGGCGATCCGCAGCATCTCCAAGAAGTACCTGCGCGAACCGGTCGAGATCACCGTCAAGTCGAAGACCTCCACGGCGACCAACATCACCCAGCGCTGGGTCCAGGTCTCGCATCAGCGCAAGCTCGACGCACTGACCCGGATCCTCGAGGTCGAGTCGTTCGAGGCGATGATCCTGTTCGTGCGCACCAAGCAGGCCACCGAGGAACTGGCCGAAAAGCTGCGCTCGCGTGGATTCTCCGCCGCGGCGATCAACGGCGATATCGCGCAGAACCAGCGTGAGCGAACCATCGGCCAGCTGAAGTCCGGTGCGCTCGACATTCTGGTCGCCACCGATGTCGCCGCGCGCGGACTCGATGTGGATCGCATCTCGCATGTGGTCAACTACGACATTCCGCACGACACCGAGTCCTATGTGCACCGGATCGGCCGCACCGGCAGGGCCGGGCGCAGCGGTGAGGCGCTGCTGTTCGTCGCACCGCGGGAACGTCATCTACTCAAGGCGATCGAGCGCGCCACCCGGCATCCGCTGACCGAAATGCAGCTGCCCAGCGTCGATGATGTGAATACCCAGCGCGTCGCCAAATTCGGCGATTCGATCACCGAGAACCTCAGCTCGACGAACTTGGCGCTGTTCCGCAAGCTCATCGAGGACTACGAGCGCGAGCACAACATTCCGCTGGTGGATATCGCGGCGGCGCTGGCGGTCAGCGGCTACGACGGCGACAACTTCTTCATGGAGCCCGAGCCGGAGCCGGTCGAACGCCCGCAGCGCGAACGCATGCCGCGCGGAGATCGCCCAGCGCGCCGGTTCGAGGGCGAAGACCGCGGTCCATCGCATCACCGCGGTACCGGAGCCGAATTGGCGACCTACCGAATCAGCGTCGGTAAGCGGCACCGGGTGGTGCCCGGCGCGATCGTCGGCGCCATCGCCAACGAGGGCGGACTGCGCCGCAGTGATTTCGGCCATATCAGCATCCGGCCGGACCACAGCCTGGTCGAACTGCCAGCGGACCTATCCTCGGAGACGCTGGAAGCATTGCGGCGCACCAGGATCAGCGGCCAGCTCATTCAGCTGCAGCTCGATTCCGGCGCGCCGAGCGCACGTCCGTTCCGCGCCGGACCGCGACGCGATCGCGACGGCGGCAAGCGACCCGAACGGCGTAAACCACGCTCCTGAACCGGGGACGGGTAGACCGCCGATGGGCGCGACGGGCCCGGAGGCGGTAGCTTGCGTAACCACGCAGGGCCCCGCGGACACCGAGTTCAACGCAGTCGAATCGGCTAGCTACAGTGTTGCCGTCCGTGTCCGGCGAAGACACAGGAGGCCGCGTTTGATCGTGTTCGGTGATCGTGTCGTCTGTTCCGCCGTCGACCTGGTACGCGCGGCGCGCTGTGAATTCGAGTTGCTGCGTGCCCTCGATACTGAACTGGGCACCATCGCGGGCACGGCGGATATGGTGCCGGATCATGCGTCGCGCAGCGCATTCCACGATGCGCGCGCACGCAGGCTCGCGGACTTCCGGGATCGGTACGGCAGTCAGATGGTGGAGATCCATTGCGCCGCGCACGATCCAGCGACCGATCCCCAGGGATATATCGCCGCGCTGCGGGCCGCCAATGCCGAGACGATCGCGGCCCTGCGGGCCGGCGCGCATGTGATCCACGGTGCCACCTTCTTCGACGGAAAATTCGTCTGTACCGGCGATTTCCTGCTGCGGGCCGGTCATCGGGTGCGCTACACAGTGCACGGCACCGCGGCCGGTCCACCGGATCGGATCGATGCCGCGCTCGAACTCGCCGCCTGCGCCGACGCTTTGGACCGCAGCGGCGCGCTCACCGCTCCCCTGGTGCGGTTGTACCTGGACGAGGACTGCGAGACCGTCGCGCTCACCGATCTGCTGCCGGTGTATCTGGCTCGGCGCGGCCGGGTGGAGCGGATCCTGGAAGACAAACTCGGCGAGTTGCTGCCCGTGCAGTGGGGCGATCCGCGCTATCTCGCCTGTGGCCACTGCCCGACCTGCACCGGCGCCATCTCGGCGGCACGCGATTTGCTACTGGTCGCGGGTATGCCGCGCACAGCGCGGGCCAGACTGCGCGAGGCCGGGGTGAGCACCATCGACCGGCTGGCGAGCAGCACCTCCACTGTGCCCGGCCTGCCGCCGCGCACTTTCACGGCATTGCGTCGCCAAGCCGAAGTCCAGCTGGCTCGAGAAGATTCCGGACAGCCGACGCACACGCTGATCGACCCGATCGCGTTGGGGGCGTTGCCGCCGCCGTCACCGGGCGATCTCGCGCTCACCATCGAGGATGGGGCATCGGGTCGGCTGCTCGGTATCGAGGTGGGTGGCAACGGCACAGTCCACTTGGCCTTCCGTGCCCCGTTCGGCGCGGCACCCGCACCGTATCGGGCGATTACCGATATAGCCGACGAGGAGGCCGGGCAGCGGCGCGCATTGGACGAGGTGCTCGACTTCGTGGCACAGCGGCAGCGGATGTATCCGGATATGCGCGTGTACCACTACACCTCCGACGTGCGCTCGGCGCTGCTGCGGTGGACCGGTCGGTACGGAGTCGGTGAGGAGACCGTCGAGGATCTGCTGCACACCGGTGTGCTCGTCGATCTGTATCCGATCGTGCGCAATGCGCTGCTGATCGGGGAACGCTCCTATCGGCTCAGTCGACTGCGGCGGCTGCTGCCGACTGTGGCCGGCCAGGAACGCGATTGCGTCACCGTGCTGCGGCTGCGTGACTGGCTGCTGGATCGGGCGGCGGAGCGGCGCGTGGACTCGGACGCGATGCTGCTGGATCAGGCGAGTTCGTGGTGCCTGGTGCCGAGTCCGGAGGAGACGGATCCGCTGCCTCCGTCGCGGCCCTCGTCGATCGAGGCCGCACTCGCGGAATTCGCGGCGGCACAGAGGCAGCCGCACCATCCTGCGGCATTGATGGCGGCGGCGCTCGGTTATCACCGGCGCGAACGTCAGCCGCTGTGGTGGGCACATGCCGACCGGCTCAGTCATCCGGTCGACGAATGGGCCGATGCGCCAGGCGTACTGGTCGCCGATTGGGGCACGGTGGACACCAAATGGCATCGCAGCCCGCATCAGCCGACCATGCGCAGATACCTCACGCTGACCGGACGGATCGGCATCGGTTGGGGCGGTAGCGAAACCGCGGGCGGCGCCGCCACCGGCACGGTGCTGACGCCGGGGGCCACCGTGTACACCTTCTATGATCAGCCGGTCGCCGCCGGAATGATCACCGCCGTCGGTCGGCGCGCGACCGCCTCCGCGACGGTGCTCGGCTGCTCGGTGGACGCGAACTTCGACGACACCGTGCGGCTGGAGGAATTGCTGCCGGACGGCTGCGAACCCTACGACGAGCTGCCGATCGCGATCGCACCCGGTCTGCCCGCCTGGGACGAGAATATCGAGACCGCGGTCGAATTCGCCGCCCAGCAACTACTGATGGCACTACCGCAGGTCCCGGCGGGCGCGGTCTTCGACATCCTCGACCGCCGACCCCCGCGCCTACGGCGTGCCGAACGGCTGCCGGATGTGCACGGTGACCACGCGGCGGCGATCACGGCCGGGCTGCGCGATCTCGACGATTCCTACCTGGCGGTGCAGGGGCCGTCGGGCACCGGCAAGACCTCCACCATCGCCAGGGCGATCGAACGTATGGTCACGCGGCACAAGTGGCGCGTCGGGATTGTCGCGCAGACGCATGCGACGGTGGAGAGCCTGCTCGACATGATCGTCGCGATGGGCGTGCTACCGGAACTGGTGGCAAAGAAGGATGTCGTGGCGGTGGCGCCGGAGTGGTCGGTGATCGACGGCGCGCGCTATCCGCGGTTCCTGGACAATGCGGTCAACGGCTGCGTAATCGGCGGCCTACCGACCGATTTCGCCGATGCCGAGGTGGTCCCCAGCGACAGTCTCGACCTGCTGGTGCTCGCCGATGCGGGCCGCTTTCCGCTCGCCGATACCGTCGCCGTCGCAGTGAGTGCGCGCAATCTGCTGCTGCTCGGCGATCCCGCGCCGTCCGCGGCGCGCAGCGCGCATCCGGAACCGGTCGACGAATCGGTACTGGGCTGGCTCACCGAGGGCCGCCACACGCTGCCCGCCGACCGCGGCTACTTCCTGGACCGCACCTGGCGGATGCATCCGCGGGTCTGCGATCCGATCTCCCGGCTGTACTACGACAACCGCCTGCGCTCCAACGAAACCGTCACGCTCGCACGGCAGTTGGAGGGTGTCGAACCGGGTGTGGAGACGGTGCTGGTGCCGCACAGTGGCGATTCGACCGAATCGATGGCCGAGGCCCGCGAGGTGGTCCGCCGGGTGCGCGCCCTACTCGGCGTCTCGTGGACGACCGGTGCGATGACGCGACGGCTACATCCGCACGACATCCTCGTGGTCGCGCCCTACAGCGCCCAGGTCGCCCTGATCCGAACGCTGCTGGCCCGAGCCAAGATCGAGGATGTGCTGGTCGGCACCGCGGAGCGTTTCCGCGGCCGGGAGGCGGCGGTCGTGCTCATGTCGATGACCACTTCCAGCCCCGCCGACGCGCCATACGGTATGCGATTCCTGCTGTCACGCAGTCTGGTTCAGGCGACGCTGTGCCGGGCCATGTGGAAGGCCGTCGTCATTCGGTCACCACTGCTCACCGAATATCTGCCGAGTACGCCGGACGAGCTATCGGATCTGGCGACATTCCTACGACTCAGCTGAATATTTCTTTCAGCATTTGGGTGGTTTGTGACCGAAATAATCAGTCCGAACCGGTTGGTTCTTTTAATGGAATTCGATCTTGAAATTGCTATCCCGCGTAATTCGCGATTAGCAGTCAGCTCAGCCGAAGCAGTTGCCCTCACCGCGATAAGTGGGCACCGTCGTCCGCGCGCCGTCGCCATCGATCAGGTGCACCTGGTTGAACCGCTCACACAGCTCCCCCGCCTTGGCATGCCGGAACCACACGCGATCGCCGATCCGCAGTTCAGCGGCTCCGGAGAGCGGCGTCTGCACCTCGCCAGCACCCTCGGTACCGAGCAGCTTCAAACCGGTGGGCCACGCCGGCTTCGGCACCCGTGACGCCCCGGTGGGACCGGACGCGATGTAGCCGCCCGCGAAAACCGTCGCGATGGATGGGGTCGGCTTGCGCAGCACGGATGTGGCGAAGAACAGCGCGGGTCGCGGAGTGAAGGCGCGGTAGTGATCGAAGAGCGTCGGCACATACAGCCCGGAGCCCGCGGTCACCTCGGTGACATCCGGATCGGTGACGCTGACCTCGATGGATCCGGAACCACCGCTGTTGACGATCTCCAACTTGCCGACCACCGAACGTACCGCGTCCAGAACCCGCCTGCGCCGCTTGCCGATTTCGGCCGCCGAGGCCCGCTTCACCAGGCGCACAGCGATATTGGAGTCGGGCAGCCCGGCGATCTGCGCCTCATAGGTCATCACGCCGACCACGTCGAACCCACGGTTCACGGCCTCGCGCGCGAGTTCGGCGGCCTGTTCGGGGGTGCGTACCGGCGAGCGCCGAACACCCAAGTGCAGCGGCCCGATTCGCAGCGAGGCATCCACATCGAGGCAGATTCGTGGTCGCACGAGATCGGTTCCGACCGCGGCGCGGATCAGGTCCAGCTGCGCGCGATCGTCGACCATCAACGTAATGGATTGGCGCAGCGTGTCATCGGCTGCGAGCGCGGCGAGCGCCGCGCGGTCGACGGTCGGATAGCCGAGCAGCACGTCGCGCGCGCCGAGGCGGACCAGCCAGATGGCCTCCGCCAACGAATAGGACATGATGCCCGCGAAGCCGCCGGATGCGGTTAGCCCGGCACCGAGCACCTCCTCGAGCACGGCGCGACAGCGCACCGATTTACTCGCGACTCGAATGGGCACCCCACCCGCACGACGGACCAGGTCAGCGGCGTTGGCACGCAGCGCGGTCAGGTCGAGGGCGGCAAGCGGCGGGTCCAGCTCGGCCGTGGCCGCATGCAGTGTGGCAATCGGCGACGTGTCTGTCACCAGTCCACTCAATCACCAAACTGGTCAAACGTCCAGTAATGCGGGAATCAGACTTCGGCAGCCCGGGTAGCCAGGCTGCTGACCAGGTCGTCGAGCACCACCAGCATCGTTTCGTCATTGCAATCCGCAAGCCACCGCAGCACCGTGCCCTGTAGCACTGAGACCGCATAGGCCGCGATGGCTTCCGTCGGCTCCAACCACTGCGCGCCCGAGCGGTTGGCACAGAGGTCGAGGAAACTTGCGACCTCGGAGTCCATCTCACGGAACAGGGCCGTGGCCTGCGGGTCGGCGACACATTCGGTCTGCGCCTCCCACCGTTCGGCCAATTGATGCGCGGTCGCCTCGTACCTGCGGGCCTGCTTGGCCGGAGCCGCTTGGACCAGCGGCCAGTACGCACTCACACCGGCATGCAGCAGCACCCGAAGTGCTCGCACTCCGGTGAAATCGAGCGAGGCGGCCGCCTTCTCGACGGCCTCGCAAATGGTCGGCCGCAGCCGAACCGCCGCTATATCTCCACGTACGCTCAACGACGACTCCCTCGGGGAAAGAACTCGCGCACCTTCGTCGGCGCGGCTCGTTGAACACGACAGGCCGCTCTCACGAATCCCCCACTAGGGAATTTCCTGGATGCCCAGTCCAACATTCATCAATGGTAGAGGCTTTCCGGGGTTTAAGAACGGGTTCGTTGGGTATTTCCAGACTGGAAGAATGTTTTGTTACCCAACCGGAATCCCGCTGCGATCGAGCGGTGTTCACCGGAATCGCCTCCGAGGGCGTGACTCTCGCGTCTGCCTACGCAAGATAGACCGTCGACCACACTACGGTACGTAACGGTACCGCCCCGGTCTTATGTGGCGGATACCACACCAATACCTCGCAAACTGGACGGCCGACGGTTCCGCGATCGACACCGTGCCGACACCGTGAGGTAGCTAGCCTGGACCGGTGACTCTCTCGCCCTCGGCCGACCAGTTCTATCTGACCGGCACGTTCAACTTCCGCGATCTCGGCGGTCTGCGCACTGTCGACGGCGCCCGGATCCGCCCCGGCGTGCTGTTGCGCTCGGCCCAGCTGAGCGGACTCGATCTGCCCGGGCACGCGATCTTGCGCGAACTCGGCGTCACCGATGTCTTCGACCTACGCGGGCCGCGCGAGATCGAGCACATCGGCCACGACAATCTGCCCGAGGACGTACGCCTGAATGTCACACCGTTCGATTCCCGGATGGCCGAGGCGCCGCCGCACGATGCGCAGACCGACGCCGCGTTCACGCACATGCTCGAGGTCTACCGGTACTTCCCGGCCCTGCCCGAGGCAAATGCCGCGATCATCACCATCGCCGAGACGATCGCCGACGGCGACCGCGCGGTGCTGGTGCACTGTGCGGCGGGTAAAGACCGCACCGGCTGGGCAATCGCGACGCTGCTGCGTGCGGTCGCGGTCGACGAGGCCGATGTGCTCGTCGACTTCATGGCCAGCAATGACGCCGTCCCAGCCCTGCGCGCCATGATGACGCCGAAACTGACTGCGGGAGCGGAACTTTCCATCGATATCCTCGGCGTGCGGGAGGACTACCTGCGCATCGCGACGGACGCCGTGCACGAAAGCCACGGTGATTTCGAGACCTATCTGACCGACATCGGGTTCACCGCGGACCTGCGCGCGCGGCTGCGCGATCGCCTGCTCGAGTGAGTCATCCCGCCTGCGCCTGCTCGCGTCGGACCAGACCGTCGGCATCGATGCTGACCTGATCGCCGGTGTGGAACCAACTTCCGGTGAACCGGTCGGCGGTTGTCTCCGGATCGTTCCAGTAGCGATGGGTCACATTCGGTCCGCGACACAGCAATTCGCCTTGGCCTGACTGCGCCCGCGGCCCCCACAGCGCCAATTCGGTACCGCCGAACGGGAATCCGAGCACCGGATCGGCGCCGGGTGCGGTGTCGGTGTCGTCGTCGACGACCAGGCCGATGCCGCTGGTTTCGGTCGCACCCCAGACCGACCACTGCCGCGCGGCCGGGAACATGTTCCGCAGGGGCGCAACCAGATCGGCGGGATCGGTGCGATCGGCGGCGCGTTCGCCGCGATGGCCCGCATTGCTGACCCGGACGATGCCCTCGGTGCGCAATCCCTCGCTGCGCAGCGCCGCGAGTTCGGGCAGCAAGCGGGCGAATATGCGTGGAGTCGCGGAAACCATATCGATCCGTTCGGAGACAATGGTTTCCGCGAGACTGCGACTATCCGGTGCGAGGACTACGGTGCCGCCGACCGCGAAGGTCGGCAGCAGCTGGTCCACACAGCCGCTGGCATGCGCCAGCGGTAACAGCACCAGATTGCGCAGCCCATCGGTCGGCAGATCCAGCGCCGCGACGACGGAACGGATTGCCGAGAGCAGATTTTCATTGGTCAGCTCGACACCCTTGGGCGCGACAGTGGCATTGGCCGGACAGGCCCCGGCGCCGCTGGTGTAACAGAGCAGTGCCAGATCACCCAAGGCCGCACCGTCATCGATGAAGGCGGCCCCGTCGGGCAGTTCGTCGCTGCCGCCGCCGAGCACGAAATCGGTACCGCTGTCGGCCATCACCCGCTCGGCCACCGCATCGGGCAGTCCATGGTGCACCAGCACCGGTACCGCGCCGCTGAGCAGCGCCCCGAGGAAGGCCTGGACCCAGCGCGCGCCCGTCGGCATGTGGATGGCGACCCGGTCGCCGTAGCCGATGCCGTGTTCCTGCAGACCGCCCGCGATGCGGGAGGCGCAGTGCCACAGCTCCCGATAACTCAGCCGGGGGCCGCCGATCTCCACCACCGCCTCCCTGGTCGAGAAGGCGTGCACCTGCAGATCCAATAGTTCGGTCAACGCCGGGGTGAGGTTGCCGTAGCGCAGCACCCCATCGGCGCCGCGGGCCAGCGGGGCGTCGCAAGCATGCGGACGGCTGGGTGGATATTCGACCAGAAACTGCGACATGAGTCCTCCGCACGCGCCTCGAGCCCGCAGGCTCTTGCGACTATATGACGCGAGTCACATTTTCGCTGGCATAGGAGAGGAACGTGTCTCGGATGTCATCGACCGGTGTAAGTCGCCTTCCCTGGTCCGACCTCCAGGAAGCTGCGCACCGCGCCGCGCAGATCCGCCGTGTCGAACAGCGCGCCGGACACCTCCGGCGTAACCGAATCCGCGTGCGCCACACCGCCCGAGCGCCACGCTTCGATGATCTGTTTGGTCGCGGCATGCGCCCGGGTCGGGCCCTCGGCCAGGCGATTCGTCAATTCCCTTGCCGCGGTGTCGACATCGTCGTGAACGGCGTTGACCACGCCCCACTCGGCCATGGTCGTCGCGTCGTAGAGGTCACCGGTCATCACGAATTCGCGGGCGCGACCCGAACCGGCGCGCTCGGCCAGTCGCTGCGGACCGCCCATCGACGGTGTGAGGCCGACGACCGTCTCCACCAGACCGAATTTCGCCTTCGGCGCGGCCAGGATGATGTCGCAGGCCAGGGCCATTTCGAAGGCGGCGGTCAGGGTGAGGCCATGCGCGGCGAAGACCACAGGGCACGGCAGCGCCTCCAGCGGATGGATGATCTGCGCGAACTGGGTGCGCCACAACTCGGCGCCCTGCTCCACCGTCAAACCATCGAAGACGTGTACGTCGACGCCACCGGAGACCAGCTTGCCCTCGGCCCGCAGCAGCACCGCGCGCGGCGGATTGGCCGATAGTGCGGCGAGATCCTCGATGAGCGCATCGAACATCGGCTGGTCGAACAGATTCAGCGGCGGATTGGCCAGGGTGAGGGTCGCGACCTCGGCGCCGCCATCGGTGGTTTCCCGGGTCAGCCTGGTGGCCTTCGTATCACTCATCCGGCAAGAGTAAGGCGTCGATCTGCCAGACTAGGCGAGTGACCAAGTCGGTATCGGAAAACGGTTCCTACGTCGAGCCCGGTGAGTTCAACCGGGATACGAACTACATCACTACACGCATTACTGCCGACGGCCGCGACGGGTATCCGGTTGAGCCGGGGCGCTATCGACTGGTCGCGGCGCGGGCCTGTCCGTGGGCCAATCGCACACTGATCGTGCGCAGGCTGCTGGGGCTCGAAGACGTCATATCGCTCGGACTGTGCGGGCCGACACACGACAAGCTCAGCTGGACCTTCGATCTGGATCCCGGCGGGGTGGATCCGGTACTCGGCATCCCCCGGTTGCGTGAGGCATATCTTGCGCGATTCCCGGACTACCCGCGCGGCATCACGGTGCCCGCCCTCGTGGACGTTCCCACCGGTCAGGTGGTGACCAACGACTACGCGCAGATCACGCTCGACTTCTCCAGTGAGTGGACCGAATTCCACCGACCCGGCGCGCCGCAGCTGTATCCGTGGGAGCTGCGAGCCGAGATCGACGAGGTGAACCTGGCCGTCTTCCGGGATGTCAACAACGGCGTTTACCGGTGCGGATTCGCCGGAACGCAGGCGGCGTACGAGGCGGCCTACGATCGGCTCTTCGCTCGGTTGGACTGGCTGTCGGAACGGCTCGCCACCCAGCGCTACCTGGTAGGCGACACCATTACCGAGGCCGACGTTCGGCTGTTCACTACGTTGATCCGCTTCGATCCGGTCTACCACGGCCATTTCAAGGCCAACCGCAGCAAGCTGAGCGAAATGCCGGTGCTCTGGGCCTATGTGCGTGATCTCTACCAGACACCCGGATTCGGCGACACCGTCGATTTCGGGCAGATCAAGAAGCACTACTACGTGGTGCACAGCGATATCAACCCGACCCAGATCGTGCCCAAGGGCCCGGATCCGACCAACCTGCTGACCCCACACGGCCGAGAAGCGCTGGGCGGCAGGCCATTCGGCGACGGCGCCCCGCCACCACCGCCGCCGCTCACCGAACGGGTCCCCGCGCTGCGCGAGCCGGCGTGATCGAACCGACATGCTGGGAACCCGGCCGACCGGGTACATCGTTGTCATGACGGGCCGATAGCGGTCGGTGCAATAAGGTCGTTGCGTACGGGCGGAAGAGGAGGATATCGCCGTGTTCAAAGGCACGTTCGAGAAGACGGTGGTCCAGCTACTCGATACCGGGTCGCGCTTGCAGGCGCCCGCGGTCGCCAAGTACGTGGACCGGCTGCGGCGTTCGCATCCGGCGGAGAATCCCGCGCAGATCATCGAGCGGCTGGAGCACCAATACCTGCTCGCGGTCACCAGCAGTGGCGGCGCCGTCGGTGCGACGGCCGCGGTGCCGGGCGTCGGCACGATCGCGGCGCTCGCGGCGGTCAGTGCCGAGACGACCTTCTTCATGGAGGCGTCCGCGGTGTTCACGCTGGCTGTCGCGGCCGTGCACGGCATCTCCCCGGAGGACAAGGAGACGCGGCGGGCGTTGGTGCTCGCGGTCGTGCTCGGCGAGAGCGGAATGGAGATCGTCGAGAAGACGGTCGGTCATTCGGCGAAGAACTGGGGCACGCTGTTCGCCAATAAGATTCCCGGCCTGTCGAGCATGAACGATTCGCTGCTCAAGCGATTCATCATCCGCTTCATCACCAAGCGGGCCGCATTGATGGCGGGAAAGGTGGTGCCCGCCGGTATCGGCGCGGTGATCGGCGGCGTCGGCAACCGCTCACTCGGCAAGACCACGATCAGCAACGCGCGCAAGGCTTTCGGCCCCGCGCCGGTGACCTGGCCCGCCGATCGACAGCTCGTCATCGATGCCGATCCGCTGCCCGCCCTGGATCCGGCCAAGCCGCAACCCCCGACCACGCCGCGATGAGCGCGGGCCAACCGCTCGCCTTCTCCGTTCGCGGCCTGACCAAGCGCTACGACCTGGTCACCGCGGTCGAAAATGTGAGCTTCACCGTGCCGTCCGGGACAACCGCCGCCCTGGTGGGTCCGGCGGGAGCGGGTAAGTCGACGATTCTGCGGATCCTGCTCGGTCTGCTCCAGCCGACCTCCGGAACCGCTGCGGTCGGCGGGCCGGGCTCCCGGCGGCGCGCCGGATCCGCGGTTGTCGTCGGCGGCATGCTGCAGGCGCGCGGGCTGCATCCGGCTCGAAGCGCGCGCGATCATCTGCTGGTCTATGCGGCAGCCGCCGGTGTCGAGGACGCGCGGGTCGACGAGGTGATCCAGGTGGTCGGCCTCGGCGACTCGGCGAAGACGCGGGCAGGCGAGCTGTCGGCCGGACCGCAGACCCGGCTGGCCCTGGCGACCGCGCTGCTCGGTGACCCGCAGTTGCTGATTCTCGACGAGCCACTGGCCGGTCTCGACGCGGCCGAACGCGCCTGGCTGGCCGACTTCCTGCGGCGACACACCCGCCGGGGCGGCTCGGTCCTGTTGTCCAGCGAAAGCCTCGCGAATGTGATTCCCATGGCGGACAACATCATTGTCGTGAGCGAGGGTTCGGTGGTCTATCAGGGGACGCCCGCCCGGCTGCGGCGCGGCCATCCCGATCGACTGGTCGTCGCCGCATCGACCCCGATCGCACTCGCCACCATGTTGGCCGCACAGGACTTCACCGATGCGGTGATCCGTCCCGACGGACGTCTGGCAGTTGCCGAGGCGACCGAAGCGCAGATCCGCGCGGCGGCGACGGCGGCCGGTGTGCGCGTGGACAATATCGCCGCCGACCAGATCCACCCGGACCGAGTGCTCGCCTCATTGCTCAAACCGGCCCGCCCGCCCCAGCCCGCCCCCTATGCCGGGATCGCACCGCAGCAATCGACCCCCTACGGGATTACCCGATGATCGCCGTGCTGCCGCCGGACCTCGTTCCGGCCGTCAACTCCGAGGTCCGCAAGGTCAGCACGCTGCGCGCCAGCCGAATCCTGGCCGCACTGATCCCCGCGATCGCCCTCGTCGCGAGCACCGTGACCACACTGCTTGCCGGGCCCGCCGATCCGAAATCCAATCCGGCCACGGGCGCGGCGACCATCGGGCTCTATATCGGGCTCGCGGCCGCGATCGTGCTGGCGGGCGCGTTCGGCGCGGCCGGTGCGGGAGCCGAATATCGTTACGCGACAATGTCGTCGACCGCCCTGTTCACCTCCGATCGGGATCGTCTCGCCGCCGCGAAATACCTCGTCACCGCGGGCTTCGCCCTTGCGGCGACTTTCGTCGTCGAACTCATCGCCTTCGCCTGCCTGCTCGGTTTCGGCCACGGCAAATTCGACTTCGGAGTGCGCTTCCTCGCGGTTCTCGGCGGCGGTCTACTCGCTGCGGTCTGCTGGTCCCTGATCGGCGCCGGTCTGGGATTGCTGCTGCGCACCTCCACCACCGCGATAGTGGCGATGCTGGGCTGGCTGGTGATCATCGAACCGTTGATCTGGGTCGTCGCTAAAGCAGTCGGCCTCGCCGGAGTGGTGACCGTCCTGCCCGGCTCGGCCACCGTCAGCACCGTTGCCGTCGGTTCCTTCAAAGACAGCGACTTCCTGGCCCCCACCCCCGCTGCCCTGGTGGTCCTCATTCTCTGGACCATCGCCGCCGCGGGCGGGGCTTGGTGGTTGCTTCGCACACGCGACATCTGATCCAGCCTCGGCAGCGGGGAACAAACAGCGGTGCGGCACGTGTCATTACCGTCGGTACAAGCACGACAAGACGGGGTGAGCAGCGGAAGTGACCGAGCGCGGTATGGGTTGGATGCGCAGACTGTGGACCGAGTGTTGGAGCCACCGGGGCACGGTCACGGGCATCGCGATCGCGTTGGTGGCCGGAGCAGTGGTCGAGATCTCCGCGCCACTGCTGACCAAGCGGGCGGTCGATGCGGCCGGAGTCGGTGACACCTCCGTCATCGGGACCATCGCGGCACTACTCGTGCTTGTCGCATTGGGCCGGTTCTCGGCGGCGTTCGGACGACGTATGTTGGCCGGACGGCTTTCCCTCGATGTGCAGCATTCGTTGCGTGTCAGCCTGCTCGCTTCGTTGCAGCGACTGGACGGCGTCGGGCAGGACGCACTGCGCACCGGGCAGGTGGTATCGCGTTCGATCACGGATCTGCAGTTGGTGCAGGGCCTTTTGGCGATGGTCCCGCTGTCCGGGTTGGCATTGCTGGAGTTCCTGCTGGCGGCCGCGGTCATGGTGTGGCTGTCGCCGCCGCTGGCCGCCGTCGCTCTGCTGGTGGTCCCCGCCATCGCGGTGCTGGTATATCGGATGCGGCCGCGCCTGTACGCGGCGACGTGGTCGGCGCAGCAGCGCGCAGCCGAGGTCGCGCAGCATGTCGAAGAGACCGTCACCGGCGTGCGGGTGGTGAAGGGCTTCGGGCAGGAAGCTCGGATGGTGCGCGTGCTGGAGGAGCACGGGCGCGTTCTCTACGCCGAGCGCATGCGCGCCGCCAAGATCAATGCGCGCTTCGCCCCCGTGGTGACCACGATTCCGCAAGCCGGGCTGGTCGCGGTGATCGTTGTCGGCGGCCTGCTCGCCCTGCACGGCGTTATCGGTATCGGCACGTTTCTCGCCTTCTCCGCGTATGTCACGACTATGACCGTGACCACCCGAACCATGTCGTCTGTGGTGATCATGGCCCAGCTCACCAGGGCCGCGGCCGAGCGTGTCTACCAGGTCATCGACGCGGCACCCGAAATCGCCGACCCGCCTGCCCCGGCCGACCTCCCCGATGGGCCTCTGGGTATCGAAATCGATTCGCTGACCTTCGGATTCGATCCCTCACAGCCCATCCTGCGTGACCTCGACCTGACCGTGCGGCCCGGCGAAACCGTTGCCATCATCGGCCCTGCGGGCTCCGGAAAGTCGACGCTGTCACTGCTTCTCCCCCGCTTCTACGCCCCCGACTCCGGCAGCATCCGCCTCTTCGGAGCCGAACCGGGCACCATCGCAGGTGAATTCACCGGTGCGAAGAAACGAACCGTCGATACCGCCGACTCGCCTCTGGCAGCACCCTTCGATCCACAGCTCGGCGGCCCCGCGAACGGCTCGACGGTGCGGGCAGACCCGCGAAATGCGGACGCCGTGGATATCGCGGATCTGCGGGCGACCGATCTCCGGAGCGCGATCGGGGTGGTGTTCGACGATCCGTTCCTGTTCTCCGACACCATCGCCGCCAACATCGCCCTCGGTCGATCAGCGGCTACCGATGCCGAAATCCGCTATGCCGCAAAGCTTGCCGCGGCCGACGAGTTCATCACCGAACTATCAGACGGCTACGACACCGTTGTCGGTGAACGCGGATTGACACTCTCCGGCGGGCAGCGGCAGCGAATCGCTTTGGCCAGAGCGCTTTTGGCGCGGCCACGGATTCTGGTACTCGATGACGCGACCTCCGCGGTCGATGCCGTGACCGAGGCGGCCATCTTCGAGAAACTGCCCGATGTGGGTGGACGCACGACATTGATCCTGGCGCATAGGGAATCCACACTGGCGCACGCGGATCGGGTGATCCGGCTTCCCGGTCCGGTCTCATACGCCACCGGCGAAGCCACAGGCGCTGACACCCAAGCGTCAGCTGATGCCAAGCGCACCACCCGCACCACAGCCACCGGTGCCGCCCGCACCGCAACCATCAGTTCCGCGCGCACCACAGCCACCGATCCCGAACCGACCACAACCACCGGCGCCGCGCACACCACAGCCACCGGCTCCGCGCACACCACAGCCACCGATCCCGAACCGACCACAGCCACCGGCGCCGAGCACACCACAGCCACCGATCCCGAACCGACCACAGCCACCGGTGCCGCGCACACCACAGCCACCGATCCCGGGCGCACAACGGCTATCGGTTCCGGGCGCACCACAGGTTTCGCCCGCGCCGCAACACCCACCAGCGGCCCAGGCGGCTTCTCCGGCGCCGCAGCCGATCTCAGCGAGACCCCCGAATTGCGCCGCACCATCGAACATCTGCCACCGGCCACCGAACAACCCGGCTCGGACGATGAGCAGCTGCGCCAACCAGATCCCGGATTTCGGCTCGCTCGCCTCCTACGTCCGGTGCGCTGGTTGGTCCTGGCCGTAATCACCCTGCTCGCACTGGACACCCTCATCGGCGTCGCCTTCCCACCGATCGTGCGATACGCCATCGATTCCGGGGTGAGCGGCCATGATTCGGGCGCGCTCGCCAGAGCCGGAGTGCTCGGTGCGGTCTTGGTGGTACTCGGTCTCGCGGTCGGCGCGGCGACCACCGTCCTCACCGCCCGCACCGGCGAACGCGTCCTCTACGGCCTGCGCGTACGCAGCTACGCCCATCTGCAACGGCTGGGATTGGACTACTACGAGCGCGAACTGTCCGGTCGCATCATGACCCGGATGACCACCGACGTAGACGCACTGTCGACCTTCCTGCAAACCGGCGTCGCGACCACCCTGATCGGCCTGCTCACCCTGGTCGGCATCGCGGTCGCGCTGCTGGTCATCGATGCCTCGCTCGCTGCGGTGGTACTGATCGCGCTGCCGCCGCTGCTGGTGGCGACAGCGCTGTTCCGCCGCGTCTCGTCTACCGCCTACACCGTCTCGCGCGAACACGTCTCGACCGTCAATGCCGATTTCCAGGAGAATGTCGCCGGGCTGCGCGCCGTCCAGGCCAACCGACACGAGCCGATCGCCGCCCGCCGCTTCGCCGAATACTCCGATCGCTACCGCGCCAGCAGGATGCGCGCCCAGCGCGCGATCGCCATGTATTTCGCCTTCGTCATCGCCTGGGCCGATCTGGCACTGGCCGCGGTCGTGTACTTCGGCGCGCGCGAAGTCGCCGAGAACACCATGACCGCGGGCACACTGATCGCCTTCGTGCTCTACCTACAGCTGCTCTTCGGCCCGATCCTGCAATTGTCCCAGGTCTTCGACGGCTACCAGCAGGCGCGCGTCGGCCTGCGCCGCATCGGCGACCTGCTGCGCACCCCGTCCTCCATCGCCGCCGATCCACCGGATGCGATCGCCATCGACCACGGATTGCGTGGCGAGGTCGTCCTCGACGACATCCGATTCCACTATCCGAGCACCGAGAAGCCCGCCCTCGACGGAGTTTCGCTACGGATCCCGGCCGGATCCACGCTGGCCCTGGTCGGACCGACGGGCGCGGGTAAATCCACCATCGTCAAGTTGCTGGCCCGCCTCTACGACCTGCCGCGCGACACCCAGGGCGCGATCGCGGTCGACGACATCGACATCCGCGACTACCGCCTCACCGACTACCGCGGCCGGCTCGGCATCGTCCCGCAGGAAGCTCACCTCTTCACCGGCGATGTCGCCAGCAACATTGCATTCGGGAAAACTTCCGCGACCGAAGCCGAGATCGCGGCGGCCGCCACCGCCGTCGGCGCGGCCGACATGATCGCCGCGCTACCGCAGGGCATGCGCCATCCGATCGGCGAGCGCGGCCGCGGCCTCTCGGCAGGCCAACGCCAACTGATCGCACTGGCCAGAGCCGAACTGGTCCGTCCGGATCTGCTGCTGCTCGACGAGGCCACCGCCACCCTCGATCCGGAGACCGAGGCGTCGGTGCTGGTAGCAAGCCGATCGCTGACTCGCGGCCGCACCACCATCGTCGTGGCGCACCGCCTGGGCACCGCCGCGCGAGCCGATCGGATCGCCGTCGTGGAACGCGGGCGGATCGCCGAAATCGGGCCGCACGACACGTTGGTTGCGGCCGGTGGCCCCTATGCCCAGCTCTGGGCGGCGGCCAGCGAAACGGGGGGAATATTCTCGGGTGAGGACGGGTCGTCATCTTTGGGATCGGGTTTGTCCGGCGGTCAGTCGATCCACTGATTTACTGCTGGGCCTATCCTCAGAGAGGGCGCATCGGCGCGCATCCGCTGATCCCCGTGCCGGGCACGTCACAAACGTCGCAGCGCGAAGAACGAAATGAGGCGAACACCTGCTGTGAGCAGCTCAACTTCCCAGTTCGGACAGAACCAGTGGCTAGTCGATGAGATGTATCAAAAATACAAACAGGATCCATCTTCCGTCGATGAGAGTTGGCACGAGTTCCTCGCCGATTACACGCCCGAAGTCCCGGGTGATTCTGGTAACAGCGCCGCGCCCGCGGCCGCACCCGCGCAGGCGGCCAACCCGGCACCGGCTCCCGCGCAGGTGAACGCGACCCCAGCAACAGTGGCCGCCGCCCCGGCAGCACCCGCGCCCGCCGCGCCCAAGCCTCCCGCCCCAGCGAAGCCCACCGCCCGCGCGCCGCAGACGACTCCCGCGCCGACCTCGAATGCCGCGCCCACCTCTGGCGCGCCGAAGCCCGCGGACACTGCGGCCGACGAGGCGAAGGTCCTGCGCGGGCCGGCCGCCGCGGTGGTCAAGAACATGTCCGCGTCGCTGGCGATCCCGACCGCGACCAGCGTGCGCGCCATTCCGGCGAAGCTGATGATCGATAACCGCCTGGTCATCAACAATCACCTGGCCCGTACCCGCGGCGGCAAGATCTCCTTCACCCATCTGCTCGGCTACGCGATCGTGCAGGCGGTCAAGTCGTTCCCGAATCTGAACCGGCACTTCGCCGAGATCGACGGCAAGCCCAACGCGATCACCCCCGCGCACACCAACCTCGGTCTCGCCATCGACCTGGCGGGCAAGGACGGCAACCGCTCGCTGGTCGTCGCGGCCATCAAGGGCTGCGAGGCGATGACCTTCGGGCAGTTCCACACCGCCTACGAGGACATCGTGCGCCGCGCCCGCGACGGCAAGCTCGGTATCGACGACTTCACCGGCGTCACCATCTCGCTCACCAACCCGGGCACCATCGGCACCGTGCACTCGGTGCCGCGGCTGATGCCGGGCCAGGGCGCGATCGTCGGCGCCGGCGCGATGGAGTACCCGGCCGAATTCCAGGGCATGAGCGACGAGCGCATCAACGAGCTCGGCGTCGGCAAGCTGATGACCTTGACCTCGACTTACGACCACCGCATCATCCAGGGCGCGGAATCCGGCGACTTCCTTCGGACCATCCACAACCTGCTGATCAGCGACGAGTTCTACGACGAGATCTTCCACGGCCTCGGCGTGCCGTATGAGCCGGTGCGCTGGCGCAAGGACGTCAAGGAACGCGGTGTCGACAAGAGCACCCGCGTGCTCGAGATGATCGCGGCCTACCGCAACCGCGGCCACCTGATGGCCGATACCGATCCGCTGCGGCTGGTCAAGGACAAGTTCCGCAGCCACCCGGACCTCGATGTCACCCAGCACGGCCTCACTCTCTGGGACCTGGACCGCACCTTCGATGTCGCGGGCTTCCACGGCCAGGAGCGGATGAAGCTGCGCGATGTGCTCTCGGTGCTGCGCGATGCCTACTGCCGCCACGTCGGTGTGGAGTACACCCACATCCTGGAAACCGAGCAGCTGCAGTGGATTCAGGAGCGGGTCGAGCAGAAGCACGTCAAGCCGACTGTCGCACAGCAGAAGTACATCCTGAACCGGTTGAACGCGGCGGAGGCCTTCGAAACCTTCCTGCAGACCAAATACGTCGGCCAGAAGCGCTTCTCGCTCGAGGGCGCCGAAACCGTCATCCCGATGATGGACGCCACCATCGACCAGTGCGCCGAGCATTCGCTCGACGAGGTCATCATCGGCATGCCGCACCGCGGTCGCCTCAATGTGCTCGCCAATATCGTCGGCAAGCCGTACTCGAAGATCTTCACCGAGTTCGAGGGCAACATGAACCCGGCCGCCACGCACGGCTCCGGCGACGTGAAGTACCACCTCGGCGCGCGCGGTACCTACCTGCAGATGTTCGGCGACAACGAGATCGAGGTCTCGCTGACCGCCAACCCGTCGCACCTCGAGGCGGTCGACCCGGTGCTCGAGGGTCTGGTACGCGCGAAGCAAGACCTTTTGGACAAAGGCGACGGGCCGGAGGGCTTCTCCGTCATGCCGCTGATGCTGCACGGTGACGCCGCGTTCGCGGGTCAGGGTGTGGTCGCGGAGACGCTGAACCTGTCGGGCCTGCGCGGTTACCGCGTCGGCGGCACCATCCACATCGTGGTGAACAACCAGATCGGCTTCACCACCGCACCGGAGAACAGCCGCTCCACCGAATACTCCACCGATATCGCGAAGTTCATCGGCGCACCGATCTTCCACGTGAACGGTGACGACCCGGAGGCCTGCGACTGGGTGGCGCGTCTCGCGGTGGACTTCCGCCAGAAGTTCCGCAAGGACGTCGTGATCGACATGATCTGCTACCGGCGCCGCGGCCACAATGAGGGCGACGACCCGTCGATGACCCAGCCGTACATGTACGACGTCATCGACACCAAGCGCTCGGTGCGCAAGGCCTACACCGAGAGCCTGATCGGCCGTGGCGACATCTCGCTGAAAGAGGCCGAGGACGCGCTGCGTGACTACCAGGGTCAGTTGGAGCGGGTCTTCAATGAGGTTCGCGAGCTGGAGAAGTACGTCCCGGAACCGAGCGAATCGGTCGAGGACGACCAGCAGGTGCCCACCACCATCGTGACGGCCGTGGACAAGACCGTGCTGCAGCGCATCGGCGACGCCTTCCTCGGCGTGCCGGACGGCTTCAATGTGCACCCGCGCGTCAAGCCGGTGCTGGAGAAGCGGCGCGAAATGGCCTACGAGGGCAAGGTCGACTGGGCCTTCGCCGAATTGCTCGCCTTCGGCACACTGATCGATGAGGGTCGCGCGGTGCGTCTGACCGGTCAGGATTCGCGTCGCGGCACCTTCACCCAGCGTCACTCGGTGATCATCGACCGCAAGACGGCCGAGGAATACACCCCGCTGCACAACATCGGCAGCTCCAACCCGGGTTGGTTCGCGGTGCACGACTCGGCGCTGAGCGAATACGCCGCCGTCGGCTTCGAATACGGCTACTCGCTGGGCAACCCGGATGCACTCGTGCTGTGGGAGGCGCAGTTCGGTGACTTCGTCAACGGCGCGCAGTCCATCATCGACGAGTTCATCTCCTCCGGTGAGGCCAAGTGGGGTCAGCTGTCGGAGGTCGTGCTGCTGCTGCCGCACGGTCACGAGGGGCAGGGCCCGGACCACACCTCCGGTCGCATCGAGCGCTTCCTGCAGCTGTGCGCCGAGGGTTCGATGACGGTCGCCGTGCCGTCCACCCCGGCGAACTACTTCCACCTGCTGCGCCGCCACGCACTCGACGGCATCCGCCGCCCGCTGATCGTCTTCACCCCGAAGTCGATGCTGCGCAATAAGGCCGTGGTCTCGGACCTGAAGGACTTCACCGAGTCGAAGTTCCGCTCGGTCTTCGATGAGCCCACCTACGAACAGGGCATCGGCGACCGCAGCAAGGTCAAGCGCGTACTGCTCACCAGCGGCAAGCTCTACTACGAGCTGGTCGCCGAAAAGGCCAAGCAGAAGCGCGAAGACGTCGCCATCGTCCGCATCGAGCAGCTCTACCCGCTGCCCAAGTTCCGCCTCAACGAGGCACTGGCTGGTTATCCGAATGCGACGGATATCGCCTGGGTCCAAGAGGAACCGGCCAACCAGGGCGCCTGGCCCTTCTTCGGCCTGAACCTCCCGGAACTCCTCCCGGAGCGCTTCACCAAACTCCGCCGCATCTCCCGCCGGGCCATGTCGGCACCCTCCTCGGGTTCGTCCAAGGTTCACGCCGTGGAGCAAGCCGAAATCGTCGCCGAGGCCTTCGAGCCCACCGCGTAGGTTTCCGCTGCCCCAACGCCGGACCGAATCCACTCTCCCCCAGAGTGATTCGGCCCGGCGTTGTCGTTTCCGACCGCTCGGGTCCGGCCGGATTCAGCACACGGCTCAGCGTGGTGCCGGACCTGCTGTACCAGGGTCAGCGGCCTGGTCGGTGTGGTCATCGGGGCGCCATGCCGCAACCACACCTGGTACTCGGTCTTGCACAACGAAACTCGCGCGGGTGTGGATGGGGGCGCCGGGGCGGCGGATATACGGGACGACGCGAAAATCGGTCCGCCACAAGGAATGGTCGAGATCGACGCGAACGTATCCGCGTTGGGAGTTGAAAAACTTCATGTCCGGGTTGGCGGTTAGGAGGTTGCGGCCGGTGGGGTTCATGTCGGTGCCGTCGCCTCCGGTGGTGATCGAGGTGCCGGTGAATTCGGCTGCTACGACCGGGGATTCGGGGGTGGTGGCGTTATCGGGGCGGAGGTCGGCGGCGTAGTTGTGGTGGCGGTCGCCGGTGATGACGACGAGGTTGTGGATGTCGCGGGCGGCGGCGGTGGCGAGGACGGTATTGCGGTCGGCTACGTAGGCGTCCCAGGCGTCGGTGCCGAAATTGGTGCCGGGGCCTGGGTCGTAGTCGGATTTGGCCATGGCCACCTGGTTGCCGAGGATCTGCCAGCGCGCAGTGGAGCCGGTTAGGCCGTCGAGCAGCCAATCTCGTTGTGGTGCACCCAGTATCGAACGGTCGGGTGAGAGTCGGCCGGGACAGTCGTCGCCGATATTGCCGTTGCCGCAGGCTCCGCCGGTGCGGTATTGGCGGGTGTCGAGCATGGTGATGTCGGCGAGGTCGCCGAAGGTGTAGCGGCGATGAATGCGCATGGTCGGGCCGGACGGCATAGCCGCGATGCGCAGTGGCTGATGTTCGTACATCGCCTGGAAGGCGGCGGCTTTGCGGCGGCGAAACAGGGCGGGGATGCGGTAGATATCGAGGCCGAGGCCAGGGTGGTCGGCGAACCAGTTGTTGTCGATCTCGTGGTCGTCCATGGTGACCAGCCACGGGAAGGCCGCATGCGCGGCGCGCAGCGGTTGTTCGGCCTTGGCCTGCGCGTAGCGCAGTCGGTAGCCGGGGAGATCGACCGCTTCTGCGGCGAGATAGGGCTCCACCGACATCCCCTCGCGACCACGGTTCCAGCCGCGTTCGTAGATGTAATCCCCGAGGTGCACAACGAGATCGAGGTCTTCGGCGCTCATATGCTCATAAGCGGTGTAGTAGCCGGAGGTCCACGATTGACATGACGCGAACGCGAATCGCATTCGCGCAGTGGGCTGTCCGCTCGGTGGAGCCGTTCGGGTGCGACCGACCGGCGAAATCGCCGAACCCGCGCGGAATCGATAGAAGTACCAGCGATCCGGCTCGAGTCCCCCGACCTCCGGATGCACCGTATGTGCGAGTTCGCGTGTTGCGATCGCACTCCCCCGCGCCACCACCTGCCGGAACTGCTCATCGTGCGCAACCTCGTAATCGACAGTCACCGGATGCTGCGCCATCCCCCCGAGCCCGTCCGGCGCCAACGGATCCGGCGCCAACCGCGTCCACAACACCACCCCATCCGGCAGCGGATCCCCTGAAGCCACCCCTAACGTGAACGGATCTCTCAACCACCGCGGCGCCCGAAACCGCCCACTGCTCGCCGCCGACGCCCCCACCAGCACCGCAACCGATCCAGCCGTACCCACCCTCAACAGCTGCCGACGAGACAGACCCATACGTCAGGATATCCGCCGCTCGATCTCTCCACAGATGTTCCGTCGTCCGTTTGCCGATGGCAGCGCCGAGAGCATCCAACTCGGCCAGGACATCGACTGCGGCCCAGCTGCGGTTGCGTTTGCTGGCGGAAAGGATATCGAGGCGCGCCTCGGTCAGGCGGCCAGCGGGCTGTAACGAATCGCCCGCAGATCACCCGCGTAGCGCGGCGGCCAGCGCGGGGTTCAGTGAAAGGGCCAGGGCGAGTAGGGATTCGACAAGAAGATCGACCAACTGTTCGCGGGTGATGGTTTCGTGGCGGAGCCAGGTGAGGGTGGTTTCCTCTACGAAGGCGATCCAGCCGCGCATGGCGAGGACGAGGCGGGGGCGGTCGGAGTCCGGGATATCGACGGGCACTTCGGTCAGGATGAGGTCGATGATGGCATTGCGGGTCTGGTCGACTAGGGGGAGCACCTCGGCGCTCACGCTGGCCGGGCCGCGCAGCAGCGATACATAGGAATTGCGGTTCTCGCCGACGTACTCGATGTAGCGCTCGATCGAATCGCGCAGCATCTCGAATACTCCGAGGGTGCGATCGGGCGCGACGCGCTCCATTAGCTCGGCATTGGCATGGCGGACTATCGCCAGTTGGAAGTCCTGTTTGGTTGGGAAGTAGTGAAAGAGCAGGCCGCGGGAGATCCCGGCTTCCCCTGCGATTTCGGTGATCGAGATGTCTTCGATGGCGCGGTCGCCGAGCATCTTCGCACCCAGGGTGATCAGTTGTAGACGGCGTTCGTCCGGGCTGAGCCGGGTGCGTTTGACGGTGCCTCGACTACTCACGGGGCCATCTTACTGAACGCCGGTCAATACTGTTGACTCATGCTCAATAGGATCGTAGTCTGGGTTATATGAGTCGCAAGGTTACAGACAAAGCTGTCGGCAGCCGCCATGTCAAGACCATCATCATCGGCAGCGGTTTCGCTGGTCTGGGCCTGGCAATCCGGTTGAGCAAGCAAGGCCGCAACGATTACCTCGTGTTGGAACGCGGAAGCGATGTCGGCGGCACCTGGCGCGACAACACCTACCCGGGCGCGGCCTGCGACGTGCCGTCGCACCTGTACTCGTACTCGTTCGCACCGAACCCGAACTGGTCGCGCTCGTTCTCCAAGCAGGGCGAGATCCAGCAGTACATCCAGGGCGTCGCGCGCGAATACAACGTGCTCGACAAACACCTGTTCAACTGCGACGTGACCGCGGCCCGCTGGAACAACGCCACCAACCTCTGGCATATCGAATCGACCCAGGGCAGGTTCACCGCCGACACCGTGGTGTCCGCGGTCGGCGCGCTGTGTGAGCCCGCACTCCCGGATATCAAGGGCATCAACGAATTCGAGGGCGAGATCTGCCACTCGGCCCGCTGGAACCACGACGCCGATCTGACCGGCAAGCGCGTCGCCATCATCGGCACCGGCGCCTCGGCCATCCAGATCGTGCCGTCCATCGCACCGCGGGTCGCGCACCTGGACGTCTACCAGCGCACCGCGCCCTGGCTGCTGCCCCGCATGGACCGCCCCTACACTCTGCCGGAGCGCCTTGCCTTCCGACACATCCCGGGCTTCCAGCGACTATCCCGCGCCGCCATCTACGCCACACGCGAAACCCAGGTCGTCGGCCTCGCTAAGGTTCCAGCACTTATGCGGGCCTTCGAACTGATCGCAAAAGCCAAGCTGCAGTTGGAGATTCGCGATCCGGAGCTGCGCAAGAAGGTCACCCCGAACTTCCGGATCGGCTGCAAGCGCATGCTGATCTCCAACGACTACTATCCGGCGCTGAGCCGCCCGAATGTGGACGTGGTCACCGACGGCATCGCCGAGATACGCGCCAACTCCATCGTCACCAAAGACGGCACCGAGCGCGAAATCGACGCACTCATCGTCGCGACCGGCTTCCACGTCACGGATTCGCCGACCTACAACGCCATCTCGGGCAAGAACGGTCGCACGCTGGCGGAGGTATTCGACGAGATCGGCCAGCAGGGCTACAAGGGTTCGGCCGTCGCCAACTTCCCCAATATGTTCTTCCTGCTCGGCCCGAATGTCGGCCTCGGCCACACCTCGATGGTGTACATGATCGAATCGCAGATCAACTACATCGCCGACGCCCTGGCCACCATCGACCGCCTCGGCCTGCGCACCGTCGAGGTGCAGCGCGCGGCGCAGGACGCCTACAACAAGGATCTGCAGGGCAAACTGGTGAAGAGCGTATGGAGTACCGGCGGCTGCGCCAGCTGGTACCTGGACAAGCACGGCAACAACACGACGCTCTGGCCGGACTTCACCTTCGAATTCCGCAGGATTACAAAGAATTTCGACGTCTCCGCCTATGAGACAACTAGCGTCGAAAGCTTCCGAAACGATCTGAAAGTGGTGGCAGCACAGTGAGCAATGACGCTTACTTCAAGGGCAAGGTCTGTGTGATCACCGGGGCAGGTTCCGGCATCGGCCGCGCCCTCGCCGAAAACCTCGCCAAGCGCGGCGCCAAGCTCGCGCTCTCCGATATCGACACCGACGGTTTGGCAGAGACCGTCCGCCGCTGCGAGGCGTACGGGGCCGAGATCAAATCCGACCGGCTGAACGTCACCGAGCGTGCAGCAGTACTGCTGTATGCCGACGCCGTGAAAGCGCACTTCGGCAAGGTGCACCAGATCTACAACAACGCAGGCATCGCCTACCACGGCGAGGTGATCCGCTCGGAGTTCAAGGACATCGAGCGCATCATGGACGTCGACTTCTGGGGCGTCGTCAATGGCACCAAGGCCTTCCTGCCGTTGCTGATCGAATCCGGCGACGGACACGTCGTCAATGTCTCCAGTCTGTTCGGTCTCATCGCGGTCCCGGGCCAGAGTGCTTATAACGCAGCCAAATTCGCGGTGCGCGGATTCACCGAATCGCTGCGCCAGGAGATGCTGGTAAGCAAGCATCCGGTCAAGGTGACCTGTGTGCATCCCGGCGGCATCAAGACCGCCGTGGCCCGCAACGCCACCTACGCCGAGGGCATCGACAGCCAGAGCGCCGCATCGCTTTTCGACAAGAAGCTGGCTATTCACACACCGGAAATGGCCGCGCAGACCATTACCGAGGGCGTCCGCAAGGGACACGGCCGCGTGCTGATCGGTTGGGAGGCCAAGGTGCTCGACCTGTTCGTCCGAGTCACCGCCTCCGGCTACCAGCGCATCGCCGCCGCGGTGAACCGCCCCTTCCTACCCTGAACCAGCGCGTGGAATCGAGGAAAACCCATGCGTGACATCAACCTTCCGCTACCCGTAGCGCGGGCGCTGCTGGGTCCGATCTTCCGGGTCTCGCTGAACGCGCGACTGCCCTGGCGGACGCAGCGGCTGCTGCTCGAAATCGGCTCGCGCGCACAGTTTCTGCCATCGAGCACGACCGTGCACCGACTCCGCCTCGGCGGTCGACCCGCAGAACGAATCACCGCGGGCTCGGCCAGGCCGAACCTGAACGCGGGCGCGGTGCTCTACCTGCACGGCGGCGGCTACGCGGTCGGATCACTGGCGACACATCGCTCGCTGGCCGCCCGGCTGGCGCACGAAACCGGTTGCGCCGTCTATGTTCTCGACTACCGACTGGCACCTGAGCACCCGTTCCCGGCCGGGCTCGAGGATGCCGAATCGGCCTTCCTGGAGCTGGTCGGCAATATCGGCTACCGGCCCGATCAGATCGCGCTGTCGGGCGATTCGGCAGGTGGCGGACTGTCGCTTGCCACCGCACAGCGGCTCATCGCCGAACACGGCTACACCCCCGCGGCGCTCGGTCTGATCGCGCCGTGGGTCGACCCGAATCAGGCCCCGGACAAGTTCCGGGATCTGGTGATCAACCGAGCTTGGTCGCGCGCGTGCGCCGCGGCCTATCTGGGCGATGGGGACGGCAAGGACACCGGCTACGCACCACTACATGGTGAACTGCGGGGTTTGCCGCCGACCTACGTGCAGGTCGATGTCAGCGAGTTGCTGCATCCGCAATGTGTCGAATTCGTGACGGCGTTGCGGGCGGCGGGCGTACATGCCAGCTTTACTGAGAGCAATGGGCTATGGCACGTCGCGCAGCTGCAGGCCGCGCTCGTGGGTCCCGCGGCCGCCGCACTGACCGAACTGGCGGATTTCCTGCGAGAAGCCGTCCAACCGGTCTCGATCCGCGACTTAGGATAGATCTGCGAGCAGGCCGAGCTGACGTCCCGGTCACAGGTGTCGTAGATTACTGGCGAGTAAACCCACGTGGAAGGGCACTGATGCGAGAGTTCGAAGTCCCGGCTTCCTACACCATCCCGGAAGACGCGAACAATTCCGATAACGTCTTCCGGCATGCCGAGCAGTCGCCCGGCGCGGTGCTGTTCAACGTCACCCAAGAGGGAGCGTCACAGGGTGGCGGCTTGCGGGAAGTCAAGGCCGCGGAATTCGCCAAAACGGTCACCGATGTGGCCAAGGGACTCATCGCCTCCGGTCTCGAGCTCGGCGACCGCGTCGCCATCATGGCCCCGACCCGCTACGAGTGGGTGGTGCTCGACTTCGCCATCTGGGCCGCCGGTGGTTGCACCGTCGCCATCTACGACAGCTCGGCCGCCGAACAGGCCAAGTGGATCCTGCAGGACTCCGCCACCAAGCTGCTGGTGGTCGACAGCGATAAGCACCGCAAGGTCATCGAGGAGATCGAGGCGGGCGCGCTGCCGGATCTGCGGGAGACCCTGCAGATCGACAAGGGTGCGGTCGACGAGCTGATCGCGCGTGGCGCCGACCTCGACGACGCGACTGTGCACGCGCGCCGCGCCGAGGTCAATGCCAAGTCCCCGGCCACCCTGATCTACACCTCGGGCACCACCGGCCGCCCCAAGGGCGTCATGCTCTCGCATTCGAATCTGTACGCGGAGTCGAAGTCCGACCGGATCGCGCTGAACAGGTACGTCGCCGAGGGCAAGAAGACGCTGATGTTCCTGCCGCTGGCGCACGTCTTCGCGCGTGCTGTCACGCTGGCGGCCTTCGACGCCAAGGTGATTGTCGCGTTCACCGCCGACTGGTCCACCTTGGTCGAACAGTTCGGCAGCTACCGCCCGCACTTCATCCTCGCGGTGCCGCGCGTGTTCGAGAAGGTGTTCAACAGCGCCAAGCAGAAGGCGCACGACGGCGGCAAGGGCAAGATCTTCGACGCGGCCGCCGAGACCGCCATCGCCTACAGTCAGGCCGTCGACAACGGTGGTCCCGGCCTGGTGCTCAAGCTCAAGCACACGGTTTTCGACAAGCTCGTCTACAGCAAGCTGCGGGTCGCGCTCGGCGGTCAGTGTGAGGCGGCGGTCTCCGGCGGCGGACCGCTCGGTGCGCGCCTCGGCCACTTCTTCCGCGGCGTCGGCGTCACCATCTACGAGGGTTACGGCCTCACCGAGACCACTGCGGCGGTCACTGTGAACACTCCTGGCAATATTCGCGTCGGCACCGTCGGCAAGCCGATCGAGGGCCATGCGGTCAAGATCGCCGAAGACGGCGAACTGCTGCTGCGCGGATCGGTTGTCTTCAACGGTTACTGGGGCAATGCCGACGCCACCGAGGACGCGTTCACCGACGGCTGGTTCAAGACCGGTGACCTGGGCGCCATCGATGGCGACGGGTACGTCACCATTACCGGCCGCAAGAAAGAAATCATCGTCACCGCGGGCGGTAAGAACGTCTCCCCCGGTCTGATGGAGGATTCGCTGCGCGCCCACCCGCTGATCAGCCAGGTCATGGTGGTCGGCGACGGACAGCCCTTCGTCGGCGCGCTGATCACTCTCGATCCGGAGGCACTGCCGGGCTGGAAGGAACGCAACAATCTGCCCGTCGAGACCCCGATCGAGCAGGTGATCGAGAATCCGGCGCTGGTCGCGGAGGTCAATGCGGCGGTCGCGGAGACCAATAAGAAGGTCTCGCATGCCGAGGCGATCAAGAAGATCCGCATCCTGCCCGTCGACTGGACCCAGGAGACCGGTGAGCTGACGCCGAAGATGTCGCTGAAGCGGGCCGTTGTGATGAAGCAGTACGCGTCCGAGGTGGAGAAGATCTACAGCTGACGCTGGGTTTGCAAAGGCGCCGTCCGCGAATTGCGGACGGCGCCTTCGCTTTTGGTTCAGTTGGGGAGGCGGTCCAGGAAGTCGGCGATGAGCGGCGCGATCTCGGTCAGATGTGTCTCCAGGGCGAAGTGGCCGGTATCGAAGACGTGCAGCTCGGCATCGGGGAGGTCGGCGAGGTAGGCGTGCGCGCCGGGCTCCGGGAAGAAGGGGTCGTTCGAGCCCCAGACAATGAGGGTGGGCGGGGTGTACTTGCGCAGCCACAGCTGCCATTCGGGGTAGGCGGCGACATTCGACTTGTAGTCGAAAGCGAGGGCTACCTGGGCCTCCTTGCGGCCGGGTAGGTCGAGGAAATACTGATCGAGGATCCACGATTCGGGGCTGAGCACGGTCGGGTCGGGGACGCCGTGTTCGTACTGACCGCGGGTGCCTTCCAGCGTGAGCAGGCCGCGAATCGTGTCTTCCGCTCCTTCGTCCTCGGGACGCAGTGCGGTGAAGTCGCGAGCGAGATCCGATAGTCCGGTCTCGTAGGCATTGCCATTCTGAACGATGAGTCCGCTGACCCGTTCGGGGTGGCGCAGCGCGATGCGGAAGCCGACCGGAGCGCCGAAATCGAAGACGTACATGGCGAACTCGCGCAGTTCGAGCTGCTCGACGAAACCCTCGACCACATCGGCCAGTCGGTCGAAGGAGTAGTCGAAATCGGCTGGTGCGGTGGTGTTTCCGAAGCCCGGGTAGTCCGGGGCGATCAACCGGTACCGCGCGCCCAGCACATCGAACAGCCTACGGAACTGGTGCGAGGCCGACGGAAAACCGTGCAGCAGCAGTAGCACCGGCGCATCCGCACGGGCCGGGACCGATTCACGGTAGTGGACCTCGACACCGTCGACATCGATGTGGCGGTGCTGGATTGCTGGCAGCTCGATCATGACTTCACATGCTTTCTTCCCGTGATGTTGCATTAGTTCTATCGTATCGAGTTCTAATGTGTCAATTGCTCGACGTACCATTAGTTCCATGAGTGAAGCTCTGCTGATCGGCGAGCCGCTGGCACTGGACCTGGTCAATACCCGGCCGACCGGTGTCGATCTGCTAGCGACCCCGGATGACCTCGCGAATTGGCTTGCGCTGCAGGCCGAACGATTTCCGGAGCTGGCGGTTGCGCATCCCACTTCCGCCGACCTCGCTGCCGTTCATGCGGCGCGCGACCACATCAGCGCCGTCCTCGACGCACTGCTCCACGATCGCCACCCGCCCGTCGATGCATTGCGCGGACTCAATGCCACACAGTCCGCCGCACCCGCGATCCGACAGCTGGAGTGGGACGGCGATGCGGTGATCGCGACCATGCGCCGCAATGGCACGACGGCCGAGAAGCTGGCCGCAGTGGTAGCCGAAGCCGCCGCTGACCTGCTCGCCGATCCGTCGATCGGCAAGCTGAAGCGCTGCGAGGCCGACGACTGCGTTCTGCTGTTCCTGCCCGCCCACCCGCGCCGTCGCTGGTGCTCGGCCGAACGCTGCGGCAACCGGGTCCGCGTCGCCCGCTACTACCAGCGGCACAAGTCCGCGGACTGACGTGCACGTCACCGAATGGTCATACTCCCCGACCGCACCCGGCAGTAGGCTCGGACCATGGCTGAACTGCGCTTTCGGGTGGCGGCGGGCATTGTCGCCGCCGGTTTGGCGCTCGGCGTGGCCGAGCTCGTGGCCGCCTTCATCGGCCCCGACAGCGCACCCCCGAACGCTCTCGGCTCGACCGTCATCGACCACACCCCGGACGGCCTGCGCGAATGGGTCATCCAAACCTTCGGCACCAATGACAAGACCCTCTTGTTCGTCTGTATGGCACTGGTGGCCGTACTGGTCGCCGGATTCATCGGAGTCATCGAACGAACAGACCACCCTCGCGGATCCTGGCTTCTGACCGCCCTCGGATTGCTCACCGCGGCCATTGCCTTCGGCCGCGCCGGATTGTCCGCTGCCTGGCCCACCGTAATCGGCATTGCCGCAGGCATTTACGCTCTGCGCGCCCTGACGGCCCGCATCGACGACGCGGCGGCCGCCGCGCAAACGCCCCTGCCAGTGGGCACCGCACCCGAAGCCGCCCCCGGCGAAGACCAATCGGTCGGGCCGCAGGCTCGGGCCGAGTCCGCAACACCGAAAACCACGGCCATCCGAGCCGACTCGTCCAGCACCGACACCTCGGCCGCGCGCAGCAGGACCGACGAGGTGGCCGAGCAAGTTGGGGAGAGCCCGGCAGCGTCGTCATCGGCGGCACCGGAACCGACTGCCGACCACCGAGACTCGACCGACCAGGGCACGGTGGAGATCCCTGAGGCCAGTTCGGTCCCTGCGGAAGAACTAGCGTCGAGCAGCAGTGCGAAGGCGGCCGCGTCGGAGTTGCCGGCGGCCCGTTCGACTGCCGCAGCGCAGAAGAAGGAACCTACGGCTTCGACGGCAGAGCCGGTTGCGCGGCGGCGACAGGTGCTGCGGGGCATTGCGATTACGGGTGGACTGGCGCTGCTCAGCGGGGTGGGTGGGCGACTGATCGGGGCGCAGCGGCGGGATGTTTCCGGGGAGCGGGCGGCGATTCAGCTGCCGGAACCGAGCGGACCGACCGTTTCGCTCGCACCCGATGCGGATTTGAAATTGCCGGGGCTGACCCCATATCTGACGTCCAATAGCGACTTCTATCGGATCGACACCGCGTTGATCCTGCCGCAGGTCTCCGTTGACGATTGGTCCTTGCGGATCCACGGGATGGTCGATCACGAAATCCAGCTCAGCTGGGATGATCTCGCCAAGCGCACACCGGTCGAGCAACTGGTGACACTGGCCTGTGTATCGAATCCGGTCGGCGGCGATCTGATCGGCAATGCCCGCTGGCGCGGCTACCGCCTGGACGAACTACTCGCCGAAGCCGGACCGCATCCGGACGCCGATATGGTCCTGTCGCACAGCATCGACGGTTTCACCGCGGGCAGCCCGCTGGCCGTGCTCACCGACGGCCGCGATGCGCTGCTCGCCGTCGGCATGAATGGCGAGCCGCTCCCGGTCGCACACGGCTATCCGGCCCGCCTGGTCGTCCCCGGCCTCTACGGATACGTCTCCGCCACCAAATGGGTGACCGAACTCGAGATCACCCGCTTCGACCGCGCCACCGCCTACTGGACCCGCCGCGGTTGGTCCGCCTACGGTCCGATCAAAACTGGCACCCGCATCGACACCCCGCGCTCCCGCGCCAAACTGCAACCGGGTAGCACCGCCATCGCAGGCGTCGCCTGGGCCCAACATCGCGGCATTCGCGCCGTCGAAGTCCAAATCGATAACGGCCCATGGCAACCCGCCCGCTTGTCCACCGAACAATCCATCGACACCTGGCGCCAGTGGGTCTACGACTGGAACGCCACCCCAGGCCCGCACACCATCCGTGCCCGCGCCACCGACGGCACCGGCGAAACTCAAACCGAAGCCCGCGCCCCGGTAGTCCCCGACGGCGCCACCGGCTACCCCTCCACCACAGTCACCGTCGGCTGAGCCGAATTCGCCGACGAGATAAGCGCATTGCGCCCCGCGGGCCGATCGGCCCGCGGGGCGCAATACCGACGACTCAGACGCCGACGGTGTCGACCTTGGCCAGATCGGTCTTCGGACCGGTTGCGGCGGATTGGCCGTGGCGGATGAACAGGGCCGAGGCGATTACGCCGACCACCAGGATGCCCGCGGGGAGCAGGATGGCTTGGCTGAGGGCAGTGCTGAAGGCGTCCTTGACGAATTCGGGGATGGGGCCTTGGCCCGCACCGCCTTCGGAGATCTTGCCGCCGCCGAGGCCATGTGCGCTCATGCGGGCCGAGACCAAGGCGCTGATCGCGGCGCTACCGAGTACCGAACCCACCTGGCGGGTGGTGTTGTAGACACCCGCGCCCGCGCCGGCCTGCTGGATCGGCAGGTTGTGCGTGGCGGTGGAAGCCAGTGGCGCCCAGATGCAGGCGTTGGCGATACCGGCCAGCGCGGCCGAAAGCAGGAACCACACCAGCGAGGAATGCGGCGTCATCGCGGCAGCGAACCAGAAGATCGAGGCCGAGAATCCGATGAATCCGAGCGTCGGCACGATGCGCGGATGCAACTTGTCGGAGAACTTGCCGATGATCGGTGCGAAGATACCGGTGACGATCGCCATCGGCGCGAAGACCAGGGCGGACTTGGTCGGTGACATCTCCCGCACCGCCTGCAGGTAGAAGTACCCCGGCACCATCATCGAGGTGACCGCGGCCCCCATGGTCGCGATGGCCACATTCGACAGCGCGAAGTTGCGATCACGGAACAGCCCCAACGGCAGCAGCGGCTCACCGGCATTGCGCGACTGATTCACCAGGAATACCGCGAGCACAACCACACCCGCGCCGATCATCAGCCAGATGCGCAGCGACCAGTCGTAGGTATTGCCCTCCTGGATACCGAAGACCAGCAGGAACAGACCGATTCCGCTGAGCACCACACCCGGAATGTCGAACTTGTGCTCATTCGTCGGCAGCGCCGGAACCAACCAGACCGCGAGCGCGAAGGCGCCGACGCCGACCGGAACATTGACGATGAAGATCCACTCCCAGCCGAGCCCGTCGACCAGCACACCGCCGAGGATCGGGCCGACCAGTGTGGCAAGACCGGCGACACCGCCCCACAGACCCATGGCCGCACCGCGCTTATCCGGCGGGAAGGTCCTGGTGATCACCGCCATGGTCTGCGGCGTCATCAGCGCGGCGCCGAGACCCTGTACGGCACGCGCGGCGATCAGCATGGTGATCGATCCGGACAGACCGCACCACAGCGAGGCGGCGGTGAATACGGCCAGACCGACCAGGTACAGGTTCTTGGGCCCGTAGCGATCACCGAGCCGACCAGTGACCAGCAGCGGCACCGCATAGGTCAGCAGGTAGGCGCTGGTCACCCAGATGACCTGGGAAATATCGGCCTGCAGATCCAGCATGATCGCCGGATTGGCGACCGCGACGATCGTCATATCCAGCAGGATCATGAAGAAGCCGACGACCAGCGCGAATAGCGCTAGCCACGGATTGCGTTGAGTGGTCATGGATTTGGTTCCTATCTCGGATGTCTGTACCGGCGGCGGTGCACATCGGTACTCATCAGGGCGGTGACGCGCTGGTTTCGTTCCAGCGGCGCGGCACCGGGGGTGGTTCGGAACGGTCCTGGTCGGACCAGGGGTGCTGGTGTTCGGTTATGCGGACGCCGGTGGCCGGGTCGAATTCGTCCCATTCCATCTCGCCGCTGTCGAGTTCGGTGATGAGGTTTTGAACCCACGCGATTTCGGCCGCGACGGTGGCATGTATATACGGGAGCACGATCCAGTAGCGACGCGGCACGGCGTGCACACCCGCCCACTGGCTCATCATCTCGACATCGGCGAGGTCCTGCGCCAACCGCTCGACCCGCTCCCGCAATAGCGCGAGCACTTCCGGTGCGGGCAGGTTGTGCGCCTCCGCGAGCGCGACCGGGAAAACCGGGTATTCCCGTCCGGGATTGCGCAGGATCTCGGCGATGCGGGAACGCAATGCCGCCCGGCCGCTTTCGGTGATCCGGTAGGTGGTGCGCTCCGGCCGATTCCCGTCCCGGTCGACCCCTTCGGCCTGCACCATTCCTTGGTCGGCCAACCGCGTCACCGTGTGATAGAGCGAACCCGGCCGCACCTTGACCAGGATGTCCTCCCGACGGGCGATCAGCAGTTGATACGCCTCGTAGGGATGCATGGGCCGCTCGTCGAGCAGCGCGAGCACGGCGATCGCCAATGGCGTCACCGACGGGCGCGCATGCTCCCCCATTTTCGGTCACCTCCTGCACAACACTCGCGGATGCGAGATCGAATCCTCGGAGCACGATAGCCATGGCCACCGACATACTCCACATCAAATACTCCACGTGGAATATACGGCGAGGAACAGTCCGGCCACAAGCCCGCGACATCGAGCGGAATTGTGATCGGCGACATAGCAAACGACCCGGGCGCAAACCGCCCGGGCCGTCGTGACCAGGAGATTCTCTACAGGGCGTGGTTGTCCAACCAGGTGCGTGCCACCTCTGCGGTAGCGGCACCTTCGCGGACCTTGCCGATCATCTGCGCCAACTCATCGGTGGTGAGCTCACCCGAGACGTAGTTCAGCTTCTTGATTTGCCGATCGTCGAGCAGACCTTTGCGGTACACCGCGAGCACATTCTCGGCCCGCACCGCGTAGTCGTTATCGGCGAGGACGGTCAGCCCATCGGTCGCACCGGGAACCAGCGCGGGCGGCCCGGTCAGGATTCCGGCCTGGATTTCACCGTCCAGCAATGCCTTTCGCAGCGCCGTCGCATCGGGATAAGGCCTGGTAGCGGCGAAGTCACAACCGAAAATCCGCACGGGCGCCGTTTGCGGCACACCGGGCACCGGTGCCACCCCGGCCTGGATTTCGCCACACCGGGGTGCGAGCGCGCCGAGCGACCGCACGTCCTTGCCCGCAGCTTCGGTCAATAGCACCCGAGCCCGCATATCGGTGCCATCGGCCGGATCGGAGACCGCGAGCCCCTCCGGCAGCGACCGGTTCAACTCCTCAGTCACCGACAGTCGAACCGATGCGGACTTGTCCGCGACATCGGTCGTCACCTCGGGCTTGCGCGCCTGCGCATCGGCATTCAGAAAGGTGAGAAATTCGCCGCTCTGGTCGCCGACCACCGTCACCGTGCCCGCGTCCAATGCGGCCAGATAGTCCGCCCGACCACCGAGATCGGCGGTGACCGAGGTGCGCGCACCGGCCCGCGCCAACGCGCCCGCATAAATTTGCGCAAGCAGATTCGATTCCATCGAATCGCCCGCGCCGACCGCTATCGTCGGGCCCGGATCGTCGCTTCCACAGGAAACAACCAGGCCGAGGGCCGTGACGACCACGACCCGTGCCAGCATCCGCCTCGACGCGGCCAACCCCATCCGGCGACACCAACCTTCGGTAGTGAACAGGAACTGCATGCAGCGGGCAATATGAACAACCAGAATGTACCGGGTGGCCGTGCGTGCACGGCTTCTCGCACTGCTCGTCATGCCGGAAGGACTCCAGTGAAAACCACGATCAACCCCGGTGCCGCGCGGCACGGGAGGTTCGCGCTGCGGCTGACGCTGCGTGCCGTCCGCATTCTCGTCGCCGCCGCGGCACTGGCCGCCGCCATGATCCTGGCCGCCTGCGGTAACTCCGATCCGCTTGCGGCCAAGGGCAATTGCGAGGGTGACGGGCTGACCGTCGGCTCGGCGAACTTCCCGGAATCGGAGACGGTCGCGAATATCTACGCGGAAGTGTTGCGCGTCAACGGATTCAATGTCGACACCAAACTCAATATCGGTAGTCGCGAGGCCTATATCCCGGCATTGCGCCAGTGCGCGATCTCGGTGATCCCCGAGTACAACGGCAACTTGCTGCAGTACCTGGACAAGAACGCCACCGCGACCAGTTCCAGTGATATCGACGCCGCCCTCACGAAAGCACTGGGTTCCACGGGTTCGGGCTCCGATCTCGCCGTCGGCACTCCGGCTCCGGGCCAGGATTCGGACGCCGTCGTGGTCACCAAGGCCACCGCCGAACGCTGGAATCTGCACAGCATCGCCGATCTGGCGGCACATTCGGCCGAGGTGAAGTTCGGTGCGCCCGCCGAATTCCAGGAGCGCGCAGGCGGCCTACCCGGTCTCAAGAAGAACTACAACTTGGATATCGCCGCCAACAATTTCGTGCCGATCGCCGACGGCGGCGGGCCCGCGACGGTGCGCGCGCTCGTCGAGGGCACGGTAACCGCGGCCAATATCTTCACCACCTCTCCCGCGATCGCACAGAACAATCTGGTGGTGCTGGAGGATCCGAAGCACAACTTCCCCGCCCAGAATGTGGTGCCGCTGTTCAATTCCGCCAAGAAGACCGATAAAGCACTCGCCGCGCTCAACGCTGTCTCCGCGAAACTCACTACCGACGAGCTGCTGAAGCTCAACGAGGCGGTCTCCGGTAGCAGTAAGACCGAGCCCAAGGCCGCAGCACAGCAGTGGGTCACCGCCCAGGGGCTGAACAAGCCCACCGGGTAGGAGCCAGCGTGTCCGATATCGAATTCAGTCGTATCAGCAAGACCTATCCCGACGGCACGCATGCCGTCTCCGAACTCGAGCTGCGCATCGAATCCGGCTCGTTCACCGTCTTCGTCGGACCATCGGGCTGCGGTAAGACCACCTCGATGCGCATGATCAACCGGATGATCACGCCCAGTTCGGGCACCATCACCGTTGGCGGCGCGGATATTTCGACGGTGAATCCAGTGCAGCTGCGGCTCGGTATCGGCTACGTGATCCAGAGCGCCGGACTCCTCCCGCACCGCACGGTCGTCGACAACGTCGCGACAGTGCCTGTGCTGCAGGGGGTTCGGCGTCGCGCGGCCCGTATGGCCGCACTCGAGGTGCTGGACCGGGTCGGGTTGGACCGATCGCTGGCCAACCGGTATCCGGCCCAGCTCTCCGGCGGACAACAGCAGCGGGTAGGGGTGGCCAGGGCGCTGGCCGCCGATCCGCCCGTGCTGTTGATGGACGAACCGTTCAGTGCGGTCGATCCTGTGGTGCGCGAGGAGTTGCAGGCCGAAATGCTGCGGCTGCAAGCCGAATTGCACAAAACGATTGTCTTCGTCACCCATGACATCGACGAGGCGGTGAAACTCGGCGACCGGATCGCGGTATTCGGACCGGGTGGCGTCCTGCAGCAGTACGACGAACCGCAGCGCGTACTCGCCGCGCCCGCAACCGATTTCGTGGCCGGCTTCGTCGGACGTGATCGCGGCTATCGCGCACTGTCGTTCCGCAGCGCGGATAGCCTGACACTGCACGAGATTCACACCGCGACCGAACCCGAACTCGCCGAATTGCGCCTGGACCAGGGCGAATGGGTATTGGTGGTCACCGATTCCGGTGTTCCGCGCGGGTGGATCGATGTCACCGGTGTGGAAAGCATTCGGGCCGGGCGGGCGTTGCACGACAGCATCGCCGCGGGTGGTTCACTCTTCCCGCCGGACGGCGATCTCCGGCAGGCGCTGGACGCGGCGATCTCCTCGCCGTCGGGAATCGGTGTCGCCGTTGACGATTTCGGTGCGGCCCGTGGCGGTATCCGGGCTCCGGAAGTACTCGAGCAGCTCGCCGGACAGCGCACACTGGAGGACGACGAGCGCAATCGGCATTTCTTCGAAACCGAAAACGCATGAAGTATCTGATCGACAACTTCTCCGAGATCATGGGTTTCACCAGGACCCACCTTTATCTCGCATTGGTGCCGCTACTGCTCGGGCTGATCATCGCGATTCCGGTGGGCGCGTTGGTGCGCCGGATTTCCTGGCTGCGGCGCGTCACGGTGACGGTGGCCAGCCTGTCGTACACGATTCCGTCGCTCGCCCTGTTCGTGATCATTCCGCCGCTGGCCGGAATTTCGACCATCGATCCGTTGAATGTGATAATCGCGCTCACCGTGTATTCGACGGCGCTGCTGGTGATCGCGGTGCCGACGGCGCTGGATTCGGTGTCGCCCACGGTCATCGACGCCGCCGACGCGGTGGGCTTCAGTTCGCTGCGGCGCACCGTGACCGTCGATATGCCGTTGGCCATACCGGTTTTCGTTTCCAGCCTGCGCGTGGTGGTGGTCACCAATATCGCCATGGTTTCGGTCGGCGCGCTGATCGGGGTCGGCGGGCTCGGCAAACTCTTCACCCAGGGCTATCAGCGCGACTATCCGGACGAGATCATCGCGGGCATCATCGTCACGCTGGCGCTGGCCCTGATCTTCGACCGCCTGGTGTACGCCATCGGACGCTGGGCGACCCCGTGGACGCGTGCGGACACCAGGACCGCGAAAGGCGCTGCGACATGAACCTTTTCATCGATGCCTGGCACTACCTCACCGCCAGCGCGAACTGGACCGGCCCGGCAGGTATCCAACACCGCATCGCCGAGCACCTTTGGTACAGCTTCCTGACCGTCGTCGTCTCCGCGGCGGTCGCGGTCCCGCTCGGGCTCGTGATCGGGCACACCCGCCGCGGTTCCGCGGTGCTGGTCGGATTCGCCAACGCCATGCGCGCCCTGCCCACCCTCGGCCTGCTGACCTTCCTGGTGCTCGGCCTCGGACTCGGCCTGATTCCGCCCCTGCTCGCACTCGTCACGGTCGGTATTCCGCCACTGCTGGCCGGTGCTTACGCCGGAATCGCCAATGTCGCGACAGATGTCGTGGACGCCTCACGCGCCATGGGCATGACCGAGCGCCAGATCCTTTTCCGCGTCGAGGTCCCCAACGCGCTGCCGATCCTGCTCACCGGTCTGCGCGGGGCTACCCTCCAGGTCATCGCCACCGCCACCATCGCCGCCTTCGTCAACCTGGGCGGTCTCGGCCGCTACATCTTCGACGGCATCGCCGTCTACCGCTACGACCGCGTCCTCGTGGGAGCACTGCTGGTCGCGGTCCTCGCCATGGTTATGGACGGCCTGCTGGCCTTCGCGGTCTGGGCCAGCGCCCCCGGCACCGGTCGCCTGCGCCGCGCCTCTCAGCTGCCCGTCACCCCCGCCGGAATCCTGCAGACCACGGACTAGGGCTCAGGCATAGGGATCGGTGATCTCGCGCAGCCGGGCCAATATGTCGCGCAACTGCCGCATGCGCTGCGCACCGAGGTGCGTCGCCCACTCGGCCTCGATCCGGTCGGCGACGGAGTTCGCGTACGCCGCCATCTTCACCCCGCGTTCGGACAGCACGACCAACCGCGCCCGACCGTCGCTCGGGTCCGGCACCCGCCGCACATAGCCGGCGCGTTCGAGCTGATCGACAAGGAATCCGGCGGTTTGCTTGGTGACCTGGGCCTGCTCGGCCAACTCGGTCAGGCGGCTGCCATCGGCGCCGATACGCGCCGCGAGCCGCCCCTGGGCGACGGTGACATCGTCGTATCCGGACTCGGCGAGGTCGGCGAAGATCCGGTCCTCCATCGATCGGTGGGCGATGAACATCAGCAGGCCCACATTCATATCGCCGTCGGCCATCCCGCTCCTTGACTTTGGTCAAATAAGCTTACTACATTGATAAGCCTATCTGACCAATCCTACGTGCGGTCCGAACCCCGGGGAGCGCACTATGGACCGCGAAACCTGTTGGCAGACCATCGAACAGCAGCGGCGCGCGATTGCCGACCTGCTGGCCGACCTCTCGGCCGACGAATGGGAAACGCAGTCATTGTGCGCGGGCTGGCGAGTCCGGGAGGTCGCCGCACACATCGCGCTGACACCACAACCACCCTCGATCGGCGTCATGCTGGGCACCGGGATCCGCGCGCGCGGGAACTACAACCGGTTCATCGATGACCTGACCAGGCGCTACGCGCAACATCCAGCCGCAGAAATCGTTTCGGCGATCCGCGACAACGCCGGCTCCCGCGAGCTGCCCAAGCTCACCAACTATCGCAACATCCTGTTCGACACCATGGTGCACGGCCAGGACATCGCGATACCGCTGGCACGCACGATCGGCATCGAACCAGCGGCCGCGGCGGCCGCGACCGGTCATGCGGTAACCATCGGATGGCCGGTATGGGATAAACACCGCCTCGACGGAGTCCGCTTGGTCGCCTCCGACGTCGACTGGACCCACGGCAGCGGACCCGAGATCCACGGCCCGATCACCGCGCTATTACTCCTGGCCACCGGCCGCACAGCGGCAATGGACCTGCTCACCGGCGACGGCGTCGCGTCGATGACCGCTCGCCTGCGCTGACCGACCAGGCATTGACCAATGATGTGACATGGGTCACGATGTGACGTGGCCGCAGAAGTTTGCTTCGCGGATGCTCGCTCGATCGCGGAGCCGAATTCTGCGGGATCACTCATCCGAGACCAGGAGGCGTACCGTGAAAAGTCGCTCTATGAAGGCGCGCGACATCATGCACGAAAACGCGGAGTGGATCCCCGCCGACGAAACGCTGGATCGGGCCGCGCAGATGATGCGCAGGCTGGATATCGGCGCATTGCCGATCGGCAGCGACGACCGGCTTGTCGGCATGCTGACCGATCGCGACATCGTCGTGAAATGCATTGCGATGGGCCATGATCCGAGCAAGATCCGGGCCGGGGATCTGGCCGAGGGCACCCCGCGCTGGATATCGGCCGATGCCGATGTCCGTCAGGTGCTGGACATGATGGAGCACGACCGGATCAAACGACTGCCGGTGATCGACGACAAGAAGCGACTCGTCGGCATGATCTGCGAATCCGATATCGCCAAGAACCTCAGCGATGCCGAAATCGCAGAATTCGTTTCGGCGGTCTTCGTTCCCCACTGATCAACGCGCACAACGCAATACGGGGCTGCTCACCGAGTGAGCAGCCCCGTATTTTCGGTCGAATTACGCGACGCCCTCCGCGCGAGCGGCGGCGGCCACAGCCTCGGCGACGGCCGGCGCGACCCGCGGGTCGAGCGGGCTCGGCACGATCTTGTCCGGGGCGAGCTCATCGGCGACCACGCTGAGGATGGCATCGGCGGCGGCGATCTTCATGCCCTCGGTGATGCGGCGCGCACCCGCGTCCAGCGCGCCCTTGAAGACGCCGGGGAACGCGAGGACATTGTTGATCTGGTTCGGGAAGTCGCTGCGCCCGGTGGCCACGATCGCGGCGTACTTGTGCGCGACATCGGGGTGGATCTCCGGATTCGGGTTCGACATGGCGAACACGATCGACTCCGGCGCCATCGAGGCGATCAGCTCTTCGGCGATGGTGCCCGCGGAGAGTCCGAGGAACACATCGGCACCGGCCAGCGCCTCGGCCGCACCACCGGCGAGCCCGCGCGGGTTGGTGCGCTGTGCCAGTTCGGCCTTTACCGCGTTGAGATCGCCGCGCTCGATGTTGACGATGCCCTTGGAATCGAGCACGATCACGTCCTTGACGCCCGCCGCGAGCAGGATATTCGTGCACGCCACACCGGCCGCACCGGCGCCGGACACCACGACCTTCATGTCGTCGATGGCACGACCTTGCACTTTGGCCGCGCCGTTGAGGGCGGCGAGCACCACGATGGCGGTGCCGTGCTGGTCGTCGTGCATGACCGGGCAGTCCAGGGCCTCGATGAGCCGCTGCTCGATCTCGAAGCAGCGCGGCGCCGAGATGTCCTCCAGGTTCACCGCGCCGAAGCTCGGGCGCAGCCGGATGATGGTCTCCACGATCTCGTCGACGTCCTTGGTGTCCAGGACGATCGGGATCGAGTTCAGTCCGGCGAACTTCTTGAACAGCGCCGCCTTGCCCTCCATCACGGGCAGCGAACCGCGCGGGCCGATGTCGCCGAGGCCGAGCACCGCGGTGCCGTCACTGACCACCACGACGAGCCGGTCGGTCCAGGTGTAGCGCTTGCACAGCGCCTCATCCTCCGCGATGGCCAGGCTGACCTTCGCAACGCCAGGGGTGTAGGCGATGGAAAGGTCGCGCTGGGTCTCCAGCGGTGCGGTGAGTTCGACCGAGAGCTTGCCGCCTAGGTGGCCCGCGAAAATTTCTTCTTGGGTGATTTCTGAAAGGCTTGCGGTGGCATTCGCTGCGTCAGTCACAGGTGACACGATTTCACTCCTGATCGGGTCGGACAAGCCGGGGAACGGGTTACCGCCGGGTAATGGGTATTAGGTATTTCACACGCTCATCGAGTGCGCTGACCGGGACGTTTCGCGTCGGAACGAAAGCACCGGAAATCCGATGATCCGATATCGAAACGTGGCGCGGCACTGATCCGCAGAGCGAGAGCCGGACGGGTGTGTCCGTGTAGAACATGCAGATCATTTCAAGCGACCCGCAAGCAATCGCTAGCGATGGGGATCCTCGGGTCGCGACGGTGCGTCGCGAGGCGGTGATCGCCGTTGTTCCCGAACCCGGCGGTGGCGTAGGCGGGAATCCGCAACATTCTGCCAGCCGGACGGACGCATTGCCAAACCGGCGTGTCGTGTCCCGGCCTGGCGTCATCTTTCGAGGGTAGGTCGCTGGAATTACCAGGGAGTAAGCAGAAACTCGCAGTTCGGCTGCCGTATCCGGTGAGCTGTCACATCGGCAGCGGATCGGCAGCGGTGAGCTCCGGGGCGGGCATCATATCGGCAACTGTCTGGCGTGTGTCCGAGCGTACCCATACCGTTTCGAGTCCGCCGGAGGTCAGCCGCACCCGCCAAGCGGCCGCTGCGCCGGGATGATCGGTGCGCCGGTGCATACCGCGGCTCTCCGTGCGCGCGAGCGCACTGTATTTGGTCCAGCGCGCCACCGCCAGTAGCGCCGCCGCCTGTCTGGCCCGCAACCGTTGCACGCCGAAGCCGCCGAGGTCGAATTCGGCGCCCGGCCACATGGCATCGAGTTCACCGATGCTGTCGCGCAAACTCCCGGCGCTGCGCCAGTAGCTGCGCCGCAATGGCAACGTGTGCTCCTGGACCAGCCCGACCACTGCGCGCGGATCGATGCGAGCCACCGGATTCAGTCCCGCACCGGCCACCTCGCGCACCGGACCGGTCACGCCGCGCCCACGTGCGAATCGCGCGGCGCCCTTTCCCGCCCATACGCCCGAGGCGATGGCCCATGCTCCGCCCTGACCGCCGAAGCCGCCGACCGCGCCGGTTATCGGCTCGCGCGTCATCACATCACCCGCGCCGTAGAGTCCGGCCACCGTGGTCGCGCAGTCCGTCCCGGCGATGCACAACCCACCGGTCCCGCGGACCGTGCCCTCGAGCACCGCGCGCAACGGCACCCGGCGGGTATGGTCGACCAATCCCTGTCTGGACAGCCAGCGCCGGACCGGGTACGGCACATCGTCCAAGGCCGCGTAGATCCGATGGCCATCGGCGATCGCGTTGAATGCCGCGGAGCGATGCCCGGTGATCTCCGTGCCGGATTCGTCGTAGAGCGTTGCGAAATGCAGAGCAAGCCCGGGAGCGAAGGCGCTGTCGCGGGAGACAGCCGGTGCGAGACCGTAGGCGCTGGAGAATTCCATGCCCGACAGTCGCGCGCCCGCCTCGGCGGCCAGCAGCAGTCCGTCGCCGGTATCCACATCGGTGCCCGCACCGCCGGAGAGGAAGGCGCAGCCGCCGGTGGCGACGACGACGGCCCCGGCCCGGATGGTCCATGGCCGAAAGCCGTTGTGCCGCTGCACACCGACCGCACCGGCGACCACACCGTCACGATCGACGAGCAGTTGCAGCCCGGGATGATGATCGAGAATGCGCACCCCGGCTTCGAGCAGGCCGCGGCGCAATCGGAGCAGATAGCCCGCGCCGTCCAGGCATACGCGCAATGACGTGCCACCGTTGGCCTCACCCGGAAACCGATAACCCCAGGCCACCAACTGTTCGACCCGCCGGTGCGTCTCGTCGAGCACCCGCAGCATCCACTCCGGTTCGGCGAGCCCGCCGCCGTGCGCATATGCGCGGCGCACCGCCTCATCCCGCGCGGCGCCCGGTGGGATATTCCACAGCGAAGTCGTCCCGGCGGCGGTCGGCCCGCTCGCACCACAGCGGCTCTTGTCGACGAGCGCAACCCGTGCGCCCGCGGCGGCGGCCGAGATGGCGGCCCAGGTCCCGGCGGGACCACCGCCGAGCACGAGCACATCCGTCTCGAAATCCGTCACAAAAGAAATGTTCGGCCACAATTCACGCGGCCGCAACCATTACAGATTTATCAGCTCCACCACTGCGTCCACAGCAATATCGCGGCGACAATAAAAACGACCACCGATCCGGAAAAAGCTGCCAACCCGCGATGTCGATCCGAAAAAAGCTGTGCGCCGAGGCCGATCGCCGAGGTGACCACATGCCAGGTCACCGATTCGCCGCCGGGTCCGGGAAAGCCACGCCGAGCAGCGATTACCGCAGTACCCACAACGACCAGGGCCAGCACGAACATCCCACCGGCGACGATTCCGCTGAGTCCGCGCAGCACTCTCACGAGGCGATCACCGGCACGCCCGTCGCTTTGCCCGCGAGTTCCTCGAATTGCGCGGGATCGGTGGTGAATTCACCTAGCCGGATGGTTTTGTTGGATCCGTGATAGTCCGACGAACCGGTTGCGATGAGACCGAGTTCGGCAGCTAACTCCGTGAGCAGCGCGCGATCGGCCGCGGAATGATCCGGGTGATCGACTTCGAGCCCGCCGAGTCCGAGGGTGGCCAGTTCGCGAATATCGTCGATCGCCAGCAGCCGCCCGCGCTTACGCGCCCGGGTATGTGCCAGCACACTGACCCCGCCTGCGGTCGCGATCATTTCGACGGCCCGGCGCAGCGGCGTATCCGCCTTCTCCGCGTAGTAGCGGCCGTGCGGTGCCAGCAATTCGGTGAAGGCCGAGTCCACAGTCGGCACCACACCGGCCGCGACGAGCGCGCGTGCCAGATGCGGGCGCCCCGCCGATGGTCCGGCCGAAGCCAACACCGCGTCCGGATCGATCGGTAGTCCGTCAGCGCGCATGTGCTCGGCCATGGCGCGCAACCGCTCGACCCGTTCGGCGCGCAAACGTTCCCGCTCGTCGGCGAAACACCGGTCGGTCGGGTCGAAGAGGTATGCGAGCAGATGCACCGGGACCGGCCATCCGTCCTCACCGAGCCCGATACACGACATCTCTATGCCCCGCACCAGCGTCAATCCCTTCGGCAGCGCGTCGACCGCCGCGGCCCAGCCGGCGGTGGTGTCGTGGTCGGTGATCGCGAGGACATCCAGACCGGCCGCCGCCGCGTTGCGGACGAGTTCGGCCGGGGTATCGGTGCCGTCGGACGCGGTCGAATGGGTATGCAGGTCGATGCGCACGCCTTCTTTCATACCGTGCGCTCGCAGGGCGCACGCACGCGCACGCGACGTAGCATCGGGCGGTGCCATCGATTCCGCCGCTACCGTCTTTCCGCAGCCAAGGCCGAGCGCGGACGCAACTGCCCCGTATCCCGGTCCCCACCGCGCGTGCGGTGGTCGACTGCGCCGTGTACGTCGACGGCAGGCGCCTGCCCGGCCACTTCAGCCATGCCGATGCGATGGCCGAGGTCAGCAATCGCGGAACCGGATTCGTATGGGTCGGACTGCACGACCCGGACGAGTACCAGATGGCCGATATCGCCAAGGTCTTCGACCTGCACCCGTTGGCCGTCGAGGACGTCATCCACGCTCATCAGCGGCCGAAGCTGGAACGCTACGACGACACCTTGTTTCTCGTCCTGCGCACCGTCAGCTACGTCCCGCACGAAATCCACTCGGTCAGTGAGATCGTCGAAACCGGCGACATCATGGTCTTCACCGGACCCAATTTCACGGTGACCGTCCGACACGGCGAGCACACCGGACTCGCCAGTGTCCGAAAAGAATTGGAGGATCACCCCGACCAGCTCATACTCGGTCCCGGCGCGGTGCTACACGCTGTCGCCGACCACGTTGTGGATTCCTATGTGGCGGTAGCGCAGTCGGTAGAGAACGATATCGACGAGATGGAAGAAGAGGTCTTCACGCCGCGCAGCACGGTGACCATCGAATCGATCTACCAGCTCAAGCGAGAGGTCGTGGAGCTGCGTCGCGCGGTGAATCCGCTCGGCACCGCGCTCGAGGCACTCGGCCGCAACACTGCAATGCCGTTGCCCAAAGAGGTTCGGCGCTATCTGCGCGATGTCGGCGATCACCACACCGCGGTGGCCGAGCGGATCAACGATTTCGACGAGGCCCTCAGCGCACTGATCACCGCGGCGCTCGCCAAGGTCGGTGTCCAGCAGAACACTGATATGCGCAAGATCTCTGCGTGGGTCGCGATCGCGGCGGTGCCAACAATGATCGCCGGGATCTACGGGATGAATTTCGAGCATATGCCGGAGCTGAAACAGATCTGGGGCTATCCGGCCGTATTGCTGCTCATCGCGACCATCTGCACCGGCCTGTATGTCAACTTCCACCGCAACAACTGGCTCTGAGATCTACAGCGACGCAGCGCCTCTCGCCGGATCGTGCACATCGATTCCGGCCTCCGCCCACGCATCACGCAATGCCTGCGCACCACGCACCCGCACCCAGGCCGCCTCGGTCGCGGTCACCGGAACCACCGCGAAATACCGCACCGGTTCGGCAGGTTCGGGCAGCGCGACCTCGGGAATATCGCTCTGTCCCAACAACACCGCGGTGAACGGCGCGTCGCGCCACATCGGCTCGCCCAAATCGAGCAGCGCATCCGCCTGCAGCACAACACCTTCCACGGCGGGCGCCGCGACGAGTACACCGAGGGTGCGGGCGAGTCCGGAACTCGGGCCGACCCCGGCACGCAGCGTCAGCACCAGTTCGGCCCGCGGCCCGCGCACCGGATCGGCATGCAGGTCAACGGGATCGCCCATGGGATGACGTGATCCGCCGAGGGTCACGTAGTGCACCAGCTCCTCGCCCGGAATGCGCAGGATCTCGATGGGCTCGAGACCGAGGAAGGTCACCGACGCGGAGTCGACACCCGTCGAGGCTGCACCGAAGTGATCCAGCACCTCGGCGCGGACCTTGTCCACAACCTCCATGCGCTCAGATCGCCAACCGCGCCAGCATGTCCCGAGCCTGCTCGGCCGACTTCGGGTCGCACAGCACGTCATAGCGGCCCGCCACCAACTGCATGGTGGAGGCGAAATCGCGCTGCCCCCTGGTCGCCGCGTACGGGATGGAGGTGGAGATGACGCCGAAGATGATGCCGCCGACCAGGCCGACCAGCACCGGCGCGAACCCGCCGCTTGTGGTGAACAAGCTCAGTAGCAGGCCGAGGAACAGGCCGAGCCACGCGCCCGAAACGACCCCGCCGCCGATCACCTTGCCCCAGGTCAGTCGGTACAACACGCGCTCGACCTGCATCAGGTCCACGCCGACGATAGTCACGTCTTGCACGGGAAACTGGTTGTCGGCCAGGAAATCGACGGCCTTCTGAGCCTCGGCATAGGTCGGATACGAGCCGACCGGCCAGCCCGATGGCGGCGTCGGCAAGCCCTGGCGCGCGCGATTCGAGTTCCCCAAGGGATTCGTCATATCTCTATTCTGCTATTCCGAGCCGGAGTTCGGGGATGTGAAACGCGTGGTCCCCGTCTCTGCGGACCTCAGCATCCCCGCAGCTCTGCCCTTATCAGCGATTACCTGAGCCATCTTGGCGCTCGCCTCATCGATCATTTCGTCGCCGAGCATTACCGCGCCGCGCGCACCGCCCTTTTCGGAGGTGTGGAAGGCGTAGGCATCCAGAATCAACTCGGCGCGATCGTAATCGGCCTGGCGCGGACTGAAAATCTCGTTCGCGGCCTCGATCTGTCCGGGATGCAGCACCCATTTGCCGTCGAAACCGAGTGCGGCGGTGCGCCCCGCCGCCCTGCGGAATCCATCGATATCCCGAATTTGCAGGTAGGGGCCATCGATTGCCTGCAGGCCGTGCGCACGGGCGGCGAGCAGGATGGTCATCAGAATGTGGTGGTAGGCATCGCCGGTGTCATAGCCCTGCGGCTGTTCACCGACCACCAGCGTGCGCATATTGATACTGGCCATGAAGTCGGCCGGACCGAAGACCAGGGTCTGCACCCGCGGGCTCGCGGTGGCGATCTCATCTATATTGCGCAATCCCATGGCGTTCTCGATCTGCGGTTCGATACCGATCCGTCCGACCTCGAGCCCGCTGACCTTCTCCAATTGGGTGAGCAGCAAGTCCAGCGCCTGCACCTGACCGGCGTCGGTCACCTTCGGCAGCAGAATCGCGTCCAGTGCCGCACCCGCGCCCTCGACCACGGTGATCACATCGGCGTAGGTCCACTGGGTGGTCCAATCGTTGACCCGCACCACCCGCAGTTGCTCACCCCAGCCGGTGTCGTTCAGCGCGGCCACGATATTCGCGCGGGCCTCGGCCTTCGCGGCGGGTGCGACCGCATCCTCCAAATCGAGGAAGACCTCGTCGACCGGCAAGCCCTTGGCCTTATCGATCATCTTCTTGCTGCTACCGGGGCAGGCGAGCACCGAGCGGCGCGGCTTCATGATCACTCCCGTCGATCGTGGCATGGTGCGAGTACCGGTCCGCGAACCCTCTAACCTGACAGCCATGGCAGCAACCAGGGTGTACGTCGCCAGGCTGGCCGGACTGGTGGTACTCGGCCCGGACGGCGAGTCTATCGGCCGCATCCGGGACGTCGTCGTGGCCATCCGCTACGACCGCCAGCAACCAAGGGTGCACGGTCTGGTCGTCGAATTGCCGTCCCGGCGCCGGATTTTCGTGCCCATGCTGCGGGTGACCACGATCGAACCCGGTGTTGTCGCGCTCAATACCGGCACGGTGAGCCTGCGGCGCTTCACCCAGCGTCCCGGTGAGATGCTCGCCCTGGCGCAGATCGTGGATTCTTCGGTGCGCGTCGCTGATCCGGATCTGCCGGATCTGGCGGATGTAGATGTGCTCGTTGTCGATCTGGGTATCGAACAAAGCCGGACCAGGGACTGGCGGGTGACCAGGGTCGCGGTCCGCGGACATCGCAGGCTCGGCCGCCGACGGACCGTGCACGTGGTGGACTGGATGCAGGTCAGCGGGCTGACGCCGTACGAGATCGGCAGGCCGGGTCAGGACGTCACCCAACTGCTCGAGCAGTTCGAGGGCCTGCGCCCCGCCGATGTCGCGCATATGCTGCGCGAACTCCCGGAGAAGCGGCGCATTGAGGTGGCGATCGCGCTCGACGACGAGCGACTCGCGGATGTCGTGCAGGAACTTCCCGACGACGACCAGGTCGATCTGCTCGGCCACCTCGAGGTGCGCCGGGCCGCCGACGTGCTCGAGGCGATGGATCCCGACGACGCCGCAGACCTGCTCGGCGAACTGCCGACCGGCGAGCGGGAATCGCTGCTGGCACTGATGGATCCGGAGGAGTCCGAACCGGTCCGCAGGCTGCTCGAGCACTCCCCCGATACCGCCGGTGGTCTGATGACGCCGAAACCGGTGGTCTTGACCCCGGCCACCACCGTCGCCGAAGCGCTCGCCCGGGTGCGCAATCCGGATCTGACACCCGCGCTGGCCACCATGGTGTTCGTGGTGCGGCCGCCGACCGCGACGCCGACCGGCCGCTTCCTCGGCTCGGTGCATTTGCAGCGACTGCTGCGCGAACCCCCGGCACACCTGGTCGGCGGCATTCTCGATACCGATCTGTCGCCGCTGCGCCCCGATGCCCCGCTCGGTGCGGTGACCCGCTATTTCGCGACTTACAACCTGGTTTGCGGTGCGGTGGTGGACGAGGAGAACCACCTGCTCGGCGCGGTCAGTGTGGACGACGTACTCGACCATCTACTACCGGAGGATTGGCGTGAGCAGGAAGATACGGGCCACGACGCGGTCGTCGGCCACGAGGGGGTAGTCGATGCCGAGTGAGAAGAATCCGGCGCGCCAGCGGCTGGAAACGCCGCTGGAATACCGGTTCCGCTTCGACTACGACGCCGAGGCTCTGGCCCGTTCCAGCGAGCGGGTCGCCCGATTCCTCGGCACCGGACGCTATTTGGCGATCCAGACGATTGTGGTGATCGTCTGGATCCTGCTGAACGTCTTCGTAATCGCGCTGCGCTGGGATCCGTATCCGTTCATCCTGCTCAACCTCGCGTTTTCCACCCAGGCCGCATATGCCGCGCCGCTGATCCTGTTAGCCCAGAACAGACAAGACAACCGGGACCGAGTGTCGTTGGAGGAGGACCGAACTCGGGCCGCCCAGACCAAGGCCGATACCGAATTCCTCGCCCGCGAACTCGCGGCGCTGCGGATCGCGGTCGGCGAGGTTGCTACGCGTGACTATTTGCGCCGGGAGTTGGAGGAAATGCGAGAGGTGCTGGACCGGATCGAGGCCGCGCAGTCACCGGATTCCGAGTCGAGCTCCGATAGACCGCCGAAGGCCAATCGCAAGAAAAGCTCCGGCAGAAAGCCGGGCACAGTTCAGGTTTCACCGCCAGTTGCTGACGATTGACAGGAAATGCTCAACAAGCTTGTGACCCACGGGTAACCTGGACGACGTTGTCCCGAGCGGACGGGCGGGGGATGTCCCGGACAGGCGCTCTCACGACGTAGAGGATTGGTGTGGCCGAATGCGAATCTCTGCTCCGATAACCGTCTCGGCGCTGGTCGTGGCTGGTCTTGTGGCCACCGGCTCGGGTACCAATGCCACCCAATCCACCACTCCCGATACCGCCCCCGAGGCATTGCTCGCGGCGTCGACCGGCCCGGATGTCGCCGACGGAACATCCGGCAACACCAGCGAGGCCGCATTGTCCCGGACAGTTGGTCTCCTTCCGGTAACACCCGAGGCCCCCCGCAAACTTCGAGCAATGACTCCGCTTGCCGATGGCACGCCGCTGTTCGCGGGTTCGGTGCCGCTGCATGACATCGCCCTGCCCGCCACCGGTGGCGCGCTCGGCATCCCGGAAATCGTGCTCGCGGCATATCGCAACGCCGAGCTCGCGCTGGAATCCTCGATGCCCGGCTGCGGTCTGTCGTGGAGCCTGCTGGCCGGGATCGGGCGGATCGAATCGTTGCACGCGGGCGGCGGACGCACCGATGCGGCGGGCACCACCGTGACGCCGATTTTCGGACCCGCGCTGGACGGCTCGCTACCGGGCAACGAGGTGATCAAGGCGGCCGACGGCAGTGCGGTGCGCGCGATCGGGCCGATGCAGTTCCTGCCCGGCACCTGGAGCCGGTACGCCGCCGACGGCAACGGTGACGGCATCACCGATCCACACAATGTCTTCGACGCCTCGCTCGCCGCGGGCAAGTACCTGTGCTCGGGCGGGTTGAACCTGCGCGATCCGCAGCAGGAACTGCGCGCGGTGCTGCGCTACAACAACTCCCTCGCCTACGCCGCCAATGTGCTGAGCTGGTCGGCGGCTTACCGCACCGGCGGCACCCCGAGCCAGGTGAGCATCTCGCCCGACCTCATCCCGCCGGGTACCGCGCCGATCACGGCGGGCCCGGATATGTTGGCCGCATCCTCGGCGGCACCGACGACCACAACCACCAAGCCCGAACTGCCGCCGAACACGGTGATCATCCCGACACCGACCGAGGTGATGATCACCATCCCCGGTCTGCCGCCGATCCCGTGTGGCATCTTCTGCCCGCGACCGGTACCCAAGCCGCCATGCGATCCGCAGCAGGTGGCCCCGGCGCAGCTGCCCGCACCCGATGATCCGGCACAGTCGCCCATCGCACCCGCGCAGACCTACGGTGCTGCGGAAAACGGCGAGCCGAAGGATCCTCAGCAGCAGAACCAGCAGCACCCGGATCAGCAGCAGCCGCAGCAGCAACCCGCCAATTGCACTCCCGCTCAACCGGATGCCGTCCAACCGGCGCCCGCACCGAATGCGCAGAATCCGGCGCAATCGCCGGGCGAAACACCGCAGAACACCCCGGAGAAGACACCGGAGCCCGGCGTGGCCGATGCACCGGAGCCGCCGCCGACCGAAGCCGCCACCCCGCCGCCGGCCGCCCCGGGCATCACGCTGCCATTCGGCATCGTGATCCCGCTGCCCGGGCCCGTACCGGCCCCGCAGGGCTGAGACCAGGGCTGATACCGAAGCGACGACGCCACACCGAGGCCCGATAACGAAGCAGTAACAAAAAGGTCTCGAATGCGGTACCCTCTACTTCGTCCATCACGAAGGGCTCGTTATCGAGTCAATTGGAGGGTCACCGCACAGTGGGGCGTCACCGAAAGCAGTCGCCTGCGACGATCAAGCGCAGCTCCGTTATCGCATTGACCGGATTGGTTCCCGCTGGACTGGTGGCTGTCGCCGCGTCCGCGGGCACCGGCGATCCGAGCGAATCGTCTGTCCTGCAACACATTCCGGGGGACGATCAAGAAAACCAGGCGGCGAGATTATCGGTCGCCGCGGAACCGGCGGCGACCGAATTCGTCGCGAACGCAATGGCAAAGCAGGCACCGAGCGCGCCGCCGATCGTGAAAACCGTTGCGCTGCCCGATGGTAGGCAACCGGCCGCACTGCCAGCCGGGCCGCTCGGCATTCCCGGCGTCGCCGTCGCGGCTTATCAGAACGCCGAAAACATACTCGCCGCCGAGAATCCGGTCTGCGGAATTCCGTGGTACATGCTCGCCGGTATCGGCCGGGTCGAATCGACGCACGCCTTCGGCGGTAAGGCCGATGCGGACGGCAATCCGCTGACACCGGTCTACGGTCCCGTGCTCGACGGGAGCCTCGCGGGCAACCACGTCATTCGCGATACCGACGGCGGCGCGCTGGACGGACTCAGCGGATACGACCGCGCGATCGGCCCGATGCAGTTCCTGCCGGAGACCTGGAAGCGCTACGGCGCCGACGGTAACGGCGACGGCATCGCCGATCCGCAGAATCTGTTCGACGCGGCACTGACCGCGGGCCGGTACCTGTGCGACGGCGGGCTGAATATGCGCGATCTCACCCAGCAGACCCGGGCGATCCTGCGCTACAACAACTCCATGGCCTATGTCGCCAATGTGATGGCGTGGGCCGGATCGTATGCCTCCGGCATCGCACCTAAGCCCGGGGACCTGCCGCGAATCTGAGACAACGTAAAATCGTGCCATGCCAGTGGTAACGGAAGCGGATGTGCGGGGAGCCCTCGCGAAGGTCGACGACCCGGAGATCCGCAAACCGATAACCGAACTGGGCATGGTGAAGAGCATCGCGATCGGTGCCGATAGCAATGTCCATATCGAGGTCTACCTGACGACGGCGGGCTGCCCGCTGCGCACCGAGATCACCCAGCGGGTCACCAAGGCGGTGGCCGATGTCGCGGGCGTCGGCGCGGTCACAGTGGACCTCGATGTGATGAGCGATGAGCAGCGCACCAGCCTGCGCAAGCAGTTGCGCGGGGACTCCGCCGACCCGGTTATCCCGTTCGCCCAGCCCGGTTCGCTCACCCGCGTGTACGCGGTGGCCTCTGGTAAGGGCGGCGTCGGAAAGTCCAGTGTCACGGTCAATCTCGCGGCCGCGATGGCCGCGCGCGGACTGTCCGTCGGAGTGCTCGACGCGGATATCTACGGCCACTCGATTCCACGGATGCTCGGTACCGACGCGCGCCCGACACAGGTCGAGCGGATGATCATGCCGCCGCAGTCGCACAATGTGAAGCTGATTTCCATCGCGCAGTTCACCCAGGGCAATACGCCGGTGGTGTGGCGCGGTCCGATGCTGCACCGGGCGCTGCAGCAGTTCCTCGCCGATGTGTTCTGGGGCGATCTCGATGTGCTGCTGCTGGATCTGCCGCCCGGCACCGGCGATGTCGCGATCTCCATCGCACAGCTGATTCCGAATGCGGAGATCCTGGTCGTCACCACCCCGCAGCCCGCGGCCGCCGAGGTCGCCGAGCGCGCCGGTGCGATCGCGCTGCAGACCCGGCAGCGGATCGCGGGCGTCATCGAGAATATGTCCTGGCTCGATCTGCCCGACGGCACCCGAATGGACCTCTACGGTTCCGGCGGCGGCCAATCCGTCGCCGAGCGCCTCACCCGTGCCGTCGGAGCGAATGTGCCACTGCTGGGCCAGATTCCGATCGAGCAGCGGCTGCGCGAGGCAGGCGACGAGGGCACCCCGATCGTATTGTGCGACCCGGAGAATCCGGCTGCCAAGGCGCTGCTCGACGTCGCCGACAAACTCGCGGTGCGACGTCGCGGACTCGCGGGCATGTCACTCGGAATCGACACGACCCGCCACCAATAACCACACGCCACACCCGCCGCTAGGGCGCTACCGATACTGACGACAAACCCGCTCTGCGGACTCGCGAGCATGCCACCCGGAATCGACACGACCCGCCACCAATAACCACACGCCACACCCGCCGCTAGGGCGCTACCGATACCGCCGACAAACCCGCAGTGCGACGCCGCGGACTCGCGGGTATGCCGCTCGGTATTGATAGGACGCGCCACCCGCAGCCGCGGGCCACCCGGTCCGGCACTCGGCCCGGGGATTCCGGAACCACGGTCAGCAGTAGCGGCGTCAGCACGAGAACGAACGCCGCCACGAACCAGAACAGCGCCCGCCAGCCGAAGCTGTCGACGAGTACGCCGCCCAGCAATGGACCCACGACGCCGGTGCACCCGACGCCGGTGCCGATCAGGGCGAGACCGATCGGAACATACTTGCAGCCTGCCATCGCGGGCGGCACATGTCGCCCCATGCCACATCTGCCATCGCACGCCGGGCAAGCCACGACGGGCCGCACGGTCACCACGGACCGCACTGGCGAACCCAGGCCCACACCGGTATCGCGAACAACGGCCTGCCATCGCGCGCCGCGCCGCCACGACGGGCCGCACAGTCACCATGGAGGGCACTCGTCACCGGCAGGCCCACACAGGCATCGCGGGCCACCCTGGCGGCTGGGTGAAGCTCACCTTCGCACGGTGTGGCCGCCCTGCGACGCTTTTCATAATCGCGGGTCCTTGTCGGCTGCAACAGCGCATTGCCGACTCCCGCAAAGGCGCAGTCCCGACCCCCGCAACAGCGCAGTCCCGACTCGGATGGACGGGGCGATCGCACAGGTCGGGCGGGCGACGACATGATCGCTCGCAATTCGAGGTCCATTTTTCGCGGGCGGGCGGATGTCAGGTGTCGGCGTGGGCCAATAAGCTCGGGGACATGCTCACGCTGCTGTTGTACGTGCTGATCGTCGGCTTGATCGCCGCGGTGCTGTTCCTACTCGCCAGTGCGGTCTTCGGGCGAGCTGAGGAACTCGGACCACTGCCCGAGGGAACAACGGCGACCGTGCTGCCCGCCGAGGGCATCAGCGGCGCGGATGTGCGCGCCCTGCGCTTCCAACAGGTGGTGCGTGGCTATAAGGCCGGTGAAGTCGATTGGGCACTTACCCGGCTCGCCGCCAGAATCGACGAGCTGCAGCTCCAACTGGCCGCAGCGCGCGGCACCCATGCCCCGGGCGTCCAGCTTCCGAAGCAGCCCCAGTCGAGCATGCCCCACCAGCAGCCCCAGGCCCCGACCGCGCAACCAAACGGCACGACCACCCAGCCCCAGGCCCCGACTGGCCAACCCCAGATCCCAACTGGCCAGCCCCAAGCACCGACCGCGCAACCTAACGGCACGACCACCCAGCCCCAGGCCCCGACTGGCCAGTCCCAGATACCGACTGTCCAGCCTCAGGTTCCGACTGTCCCGCCGAACGGCTCGGTTACCCCGCAAGCACCGACCGTCCAGCCACCTTCGGCCCCGCGGCAGCCACCGACCGTCCCCCCGAAGGGCACACCGACACAAGCAGCGACCGCACAGCCACCGTTCACCCCGCCGAACGGCACAGCGACCCAGGCACCGATCGCACAACCATCGTCCACACAGCCACAGCCGCCCACCGCTTGGCAGGCCACTCCCCTCCCGCCGAACGGCACGATTGATCCGCCAGTCCCGACCGGCCAACTCCAAGCGCCGACAGACCCGCCGAACGGCACAACCCAGACTCCGATCGCACAACCATCGGTCGCCCCGCCACAGCCACTGACAGACACGCCCCAGGCCGGCACAACCCAAGGACCGATCGCACAGCCGTCACTCGCCCCGCTCCAGGTGCCGACTGTCCAGACCACGATTACCCCGCAGGACGGCGCGATCGCCCAGCCGCCGACCATGCAGCACGTCCCGGGCGCGCAGCACGGCCCAACCACACAACAGGCCCCGAGCGCACAGCACGGCCCAACCACACAACAGGCCCCGAGCGCACAGCATGGCCCGGCCACGCAACAAGTCGCGACCGCACAGCAGCACCCGACCGCACAACACGGCCCGACCGTGCAGCAAGTCCCGGCCGCACAACAGGGCCCAACCGCACAACACAGCCCAACCGCACAACACAGCCCTACCGTGCAGCAACACCCGACCGCACAACGCGGGCCGAGCGCGCAGCAAGTCCCAGCCACGCAGCAAGTCCCAGCCACGCAGCAAGTCCCAGCCACGCAGCAAGTCCCAGCCACGCAGCAAGTCCCAGCCACGCAGCAGGTCCCAGCCACGCAG